>JAISMO010000021.1 GCA_031276675.1 Tannerella sp. | reverse complement strand
GGTGCCTTTCTTTTTCCCTTCAACCGTCTCTTTTTACCGTTTTCGGCGGAAAAGGCACCGTTTTTGCCGGAAAGACGACTGTCTTTGCCGGAAAGACGACTGTCTTTGCCGAAAAGACGACCGTCTTTGCTGAAAAGACGACCGTCTTTGTTGAAAAGACGACCGTCTTTACCGGAAAGACGACCGTTTTTGGGGAAAAGACGACCGTCTTTAGAGAACAAATACTCAATACAAAAAAACAACAAGACAGTTTTCTCCTCTCTCCGCCCCAACCGGAAGGCCGTCTGTTTTCCCGTTTCCGACCGGAACGGGAGAATGCTTCGCGTGGCATGGCCGGGTGCAGTCACACGGTCCACTACAGGCTGGACGTTCGCTGTCTGTATCTGCCTCTTTTTTCCGCCTGGCCGTTCGTTCCGTTCCGTCCTGTTTATTTCGCATCCCCCGGAACCTCTATCCGCGCTTTCAGGGATGAAAAATCAATAGCATATAACAATCCCTAATGTTGGACAGGCAACGATAAAACCCCATTCATACCTGATTCAAAAACAGGAACAACCTCAGTGGCCCAAAGACGGCACGCACCCAATTACCCCATTAACAGTCTATTTCCGGTTAATGAGGTAATAAGGTCATTGGCTGTTGGTTTATTTTGGCTACTGGGGTTGTTTTGCAGGGAAAATGAGGTGAAAATGAGATTTGTCTGTTACATCTTATTGATTTTTCATCGCTTAGTGACAGCCTCCTCTCTTCATACAACCAAACGGCCGTCAGGAGACTGTTTTTCCGTTGAGCCTGATTTTGGTGCGGTTGCCCTGACACCCGAAAGGTCGGGCGGGGCCGCTGTGCCTTGGAGCGGATGCCCGCTGTGCACTGGATGGGGCGGCGTAGCTTCGCAGTTCTTGGCAGGCGGGATGAACCTGTTCATTAACACATGAGGCGTTCCGGCCGAAACCCTTGATTTTTTTCTTCTCAAATGCAGCCGATTGCCGGATGTATTTTTTTTGCGAATTAAATCGGAAAATCACAAATCGACACGCTTTTGCGCGTGAAATGACAAATAAGCATAAGGTAACTTAAATGCGTTTGTGCCTTGTCTTTCGTATCATTATCTTTGCGACGTGACATATGTGAGGATATAAACAAAAACAACGATAAATATAACAAAACAAAAACATGCGAAAATGATTGATCGGACTGTTTTTCTTTTTGGATATGCTCAAAGAAATCCCTTTCAAAAGCGGATACGCAGCGTTGCAGAAGAAAGAACAATGCATGTCCGAATTACGAATCGCGAACAAAGAGTCATAAATTATGGATAAAGTAAACATGAAAGAAATGAAAACCGTAACCTCCCGCTCGTTCGTACTCCATTGGGCGGTATGCCGTAACATGCAGTGCGGCCATTTCCGCCGTTTCGTCGCGCCGGCAACATGCCATGCTGTGTCGCGTTATGAAAAAATGTTAATGGGGGGGGGGGCAATTCCATATAAATGTGAATGAGTGTTTGTTGCAGACAGGCAACAAACGTATGTTTTTGGGGGAAAACAGTAAAAGCTACCGGACGTGTATGGCGTCAGGTAGCTTTTTTTATGCGGTACCGCAAGGGTAAGGATAGAATGAGAAGCAAGTAATCATATTTTATTATTAATTGAAATTCAGCATGAAAGTAAAAAAGTTTTTTTGTAATGAATGGCCTCCATGCCTGTACCGGGCGAGGCTGTTATGTGTATGCCTGCTGTTGGCCCCGGCCTTTGGCGCGGTGCAGGCCGGCAGCGGAGTGACGTCCGGCGAATCCGTGCTTCAGCAAAGCGAAATCACCGGACAGGTGTATGACGAAACCGGAGAACCGGTCGTCGGTGCGAATGTAATCGTAAAAGGCATGGCCGGAACGGGTACGGTGACGGATATAGACGGGTGGTTCACGCTTCGTGTCGCTGCCGGTACCGAACTGGAAATCTCTTTTATCGGCTACCAGACACAAACGGTGAAAGCCGCCGACAACATGCGAGTCGTGCTGGCGGAAGACGCCAGGGCGCTGGACGAAGTGGTGGTAGTAGGTTACGGAACCCAGCGGCGTTCCGACATTACCGGTTCCATTTCCTCGGTATCGCCGAAAGATTTTATCCGGCAGCAGGCCTTCCGTGCAACGGATGCCCTGCAGGGGCGCGTGGCCGGCGTGCAGGTGACCAACACCGGCGGCGACCCGTTTGCCGCCGTTAAAATCCGTATCCGCGGGACGAACTCCATCAATAGCGGCAATGGTCCCCTGTTTGTGACGAACGGCGTGGTGGGCAGCGGAATGCCGTCAGTGGAGGACATTGAGTCGATTCAGGTACTGAAGGATGCTTCGGCCACAGCGCTGTACGGTTCGCGGGGCGCCAACGGGGTGATCCTGGTTACGACCAAAAAAGGTGTCAGCGGCAAAACGAAAATCACGCTCGACACCTACGGGGTGCTGCAGACACCGGCCAGGCTCTATGATAAACTGGACGCCGCCTCTTTTGCCGAGGCCTACAACTACACATTCAACAACAAGCACTTTTCGAATGCCGACATTGCCGAATGGCGTGAAAAGGGCGGCCCGGACTGGCAGCGCGAAGTATTGCAGAATGCATGGATACAGCGCTACCGTTTGAACGCCAGCGGCGGGTCGGACAAGGCGCGTTTCTATACCACCGTGAGCTATTCGAACAACGATGCCATGATTCGTTACAGAAGTTCCGAAGGCCTTGGTTTCAGTAACCGCCTGGATGTCGAACTGTACAAAAACGTGAAACTGGAGTGGAACGCGGGCCTTAGCCGCGGATACAGCCGCAACAATAACGATGCACTCCGGGGTGGCGCCGGGTCGCTTCTCTTCGGTGCCATCATCAATGCCCCAGTTGCGGAACTGGTACGTGAAGACGGTAGCTACGTCACGCTGCCCGAATACGGTCCCAATGAAAACAATTTTATGGCCGAACTGAACGAAATCAATCAGTGGAGCACATCGATCGGAGGATCGTCCAACATGGCGTTGACATGGGAGAATCTTGTCCCGGGGCTGGATGCACAGTACCGTATGAATGTAAATTACAGCGCCGGTCGCGGCCATGAGTTCAGAACCCAAAAATACAATCTGGGTACCGAACCGAGAGGCAGCGGCAGCAGTGATGAAAGTATTTCCTATTTTCAGAACTTTCAGCTGAACTACAACAAAACGTTCGGAGAGCACCGTATCGGACTGACCGGCGTATTCGAATCGTATAATTATAAAACAGAAAGCGCCGGGTATGGCAGTCGTGAGTTTGCGACCGATGTACTCGGATACTGGGGGCTTGGGCTGGGCAATACGCGGGAGGTCGGCACAGGTTATGGCAATGAGGCGATACTGTCCTACATAGGCCGTTTGAATTACAGTTACGGAGGCGGCAAATATGCCATGACGGCTACCTGGCGCCGGGACGGTTCCTCGAAATTTACCGATGCCAACAAGTGGAGTTCTTTCCCTTCTGCATCCATCGGATGGCGCGCCTCAGAAGAAGAGTTTATAAAGAATCTGGGTATTTTCTATAATCTGAATCTGCGTGCCAGTTACGGGATTTCCGGATCGCAGGCCGTAGGTCGCTACCAAACCATTCCGCAACTCTCTACCGGCGATGTCTTTTTTGAATCAACCATCTCGATTCCCAGTTTTATTCCGAAAGTGATCAATACCGATTTGAAGTGGGAAACGACTGCCCAGACGGATTTCGGACTGGATTTCGGCATCCTGGACAACCGGCTGAGCGGCACGGTGGAGTATTACAACAAGGATACCCGCGACCTGCTGATGGAAGAACCGCTGCCGGGCTACCTGGGCGGAGAAAACGTATGGCGTAACAAAGGACGGATGAACAACAGGGGCGTGGAGTTTTCGTTCAGTTACCTGCCGATCATGACCAAAGACCTTCTGTGGGAAATCAGCGGCAACCTGGCCAAAAATGTTAACAAGGTGGTGGATTTGGGACAGGAAACGCCTATCTACCTTAAAACAGCTTCCGGTAACGGCGACGGACTGGATTTGGATCAAATCAGCGTCCTGATGAACGGCTACAGCATGGGTTCGATCTATGGATACAAAGTGCTTGGTCTATGGAAAGAGAGTGAAGCGGCCGAAGCGGCGAAATTCGGCGCGGCGCCGGGCGACTACAAGTTTGCCGATATCGGCGGCGCAACCGAGAAAGAAACAGGGCGCGTCTATCAATGGTATGAAGACGGGTTTGGCGGCGACGGTAAAATCGATTCCAACGACCGCACCATCATCGGTTGCGGAACGCCCGACTTTAGCTGGGGATTGAATACGTCCGTGACCTGGAAAAAACTGGATGCCAACCTGATGCTACAGGGCGTCGAAGGCGCACAGATGCTGAACGTGGTCTATGCTGCCGCTTCTTCGGCTCACAACGGGCGGTCATCGTCCATTACGCTGGCCGAAGCATGGGTCAGGTCCTATGCGCCCGGCGTGGAAAACCCCACGTTTGCCAATCCGCAGAGCAGTTACGGCATGAACAGGTCCCTCAATACGAGCCGCTGGGTGCAGGATGCCAGTTTTGCCCGCATCCGGAACCTGAGTATCGGCTATACCTTTGACCGCAATCTGCTCCGATACGGAGCGGTCCGTGTATACGTCAGCACGCAAAACCTGCTGACGCTGACCAAATACCGGGGGTTGGATCCGGAAGCAAGTTCTACAGGAGGAAACGATAACGGTACGGGTGTAGACAGTGGCGCCAATCCCAGTCCGCGCAATTTTACTTTCGGCGCTCAACTTACATTTTAATGAAACGCATCAAACAGATTAGATATGAAAAAGAGAATTAAGAGTTTATTGATCATGGTGGCGACGCTGTGCGCGCCTTCGTGTTCGGACATGCTGGAAGAGTCGCCGAAGTCGTCGCTGTCGCCCGACAAGGCTTTTTCGTCGCCACAGGCGTTAAAACTGCTGGCGAACGGATTATACAGTTTGTATACGGAAAGTTATACGTCCGATCCGGATAATATTTTCCTGATGTGTCTGCCTGCCGACGATATCTGTTCCGATCGGGCCGAATATGAATGGGAACCGTCCGACCTGTTTACTCAAAGCGACGCGATCAGCCGTTACGAAAGCAGTGGTCACACCACATGGTCGGGTCCTTACAAATGTATTGCCGCAGCCAATCAGATTATTGAAGGATACGAAACCGTTCCGGTGAATAACGAATCCGATCAGGCGCTGGTAAACAATATTGCCGGACAGGCCTATTTCCAGCGCGGTCACTGGCTGCTCTTCATGAGCCGTTTCTGGGGAGGCATCCCGATGCCGCTGATAAACGACGGGGCGATTCTGACGAAAAGCAGTGTGGATGCTGTTTTTGATCAGAGCATTGAAGACTTGCTCAAAGCCGAAGAACTGCTTCCGTGGGAGCATAGCGAAGGCGACTGGAAATCAAGTGAAGGTTTCAGTATAACGCCGCTCAAGTTTGCCGCCAAGGCCTGGCTGGCGCAAGCATATCTGCAATCCACCGGCTGGCCACTCAAACGGACGGAAAACTATGCCAAAGCCGCTCAGAAAGCGAAGGAAGTGATCGACTGGGCAAACGCCCATCCGGATGTCCTGGGACTGCTGCCCATTGATCAACTCTGGAGCGGACAGGGATTCCTGGACAAAGAATGTGTATGGGGCATGGGATACACGTATAACGGCAATTATACCATGCGCTGCTCAATGGGAGAAACCCCGGATGAAGAAATAACCGGTACCGGCTGGGCAACCAATCTGGCCGAAATCCATTTCTACAACCGTTTTCCCGAAGGTAAGCGCAAGGACGTCACCTTCCGCACCACCATCTGGGTTGAACCCAATACGGATGCGCTCAAAACCGAACTGACCGCTTTTCAGGCCACGCTGAGCAAGGCGCCCGGCGGTTCGTTCGGTACCGACTGGCCGGTACGCCGCTGGAACGGACTCGACAACAAAAGCACTCCCAACCAGTGTGTATATACGTGGCAAAACTTCAATCCCGATACGGACCTGGCCGCCGGCAAATTTTTCTGGGACGAGCGCTATCGCCGCTGGAACGTGCAGGTGACATGGGATGATTACATCAAAAATCCCGAATCCCGCAGGCATCCGTACTATGCCAAAGCTTATTTCGACGATCAGATCGACAATACCTATGTGCCGAGCGACCGGAAATACAATGCCGACGGCACGATTCAGGCCTGGGGTTGGGAAACGCGCTCGCTTGACGCCGACTACTGGCGTTCGGGCAAAATCCAGCGCTGGATGCGGTATGCCGAAGTACTGCTGATTTATGCCGAAGCGCAGGCCATGGCACACGGCCTTGATCAGAGCTGCATTGATGCGCTCAACCAGGTGCGCGCCCGGGCCGATGAAACGCGCGGGCTGGCTCAACCGGGCGATTACGCCTCGGCGCAGGATTTCCAGAAAGCCGTATTTGACGAACGCGGCTGGGAATTTGCCGGTCTGGAGTACGGACAGCGCTGGGCCGACCTGCTGCGTTTCGAAAAAGCCAAAGAAATGAACTCTTTCCGCGCCTCCCTGGGTACCTGGCCGGATGGCAGGCTGAAGGAAAAGGAAATCAGTCCTGAATTTTTTGCCAATGAAAAGAAGTTCTATTACCTCCTGATACCCGCCGTCGAAAAAGCCCGGACAGGCATGAGGGATCACGACGCTTCGATTGATCCCATTATACCGCAACAGTAAAAGGAAGATGAATAAGGATGTAGAATCTTATAAATGACAAACTATATGAACAGATATTTGAAATTATCAATGACATTCATGCTCATGGGCCTTGCCTTTGCCTGCGAGGAGAAGTATGAACGGACCGTTCTGCCGGTTGACATTGCCGGAGAACTCACACAGGATGTGCCGGTAGAAGGAGGAACCTATTACCTGACCCTGACCTGTGAGGGTGAAGTGACGCTGAAATCCACCGAACCGTGGTGCACGGCCGAATACCTGGCCGGTACGGCGACGGACAACATTAAAATCACGGTGGCCTCCAATACGGAGGCGCCGGAAGGCGAACTGGGTACGAAAAAGCGTTCCGCGCAGGTTTCGATCCTGACATTCAGCAATCCTACAATCAGCGTGCAGATGAATCAGGCGGGTCTGACCGTCTCGGCGCCGGAGAAACCGAAAATTGCGGGCAACTGGCAGTTCAGGAATCCGACCAACTTCGGCAAAGCCGCTGCGGGCGCCGACCTGGAACTCAAAGGCAGCAGTTTCTTTGAAGTGGAAGGCATCAACGGTTCTACGGCCGTCGAAGTGGCCAAGGGCAGCTATTTCCTGGCCAGACACGGCATCGAAGCCAATGGCGGCGGCGCGAAAGTGAACCATTATTCGATGCTGATCGACTTCAAACTGCCGAACGACAATCGCTACTGCTTCTTTCAGACGAACCTGGAGAACAGCGACGATGTGGATTTCTTCCTGCGCAGCAACATGTATGAACTCGGTATCGGAAGCGTGTATACCGACCTGTCGGCCAGCCCGATCAAATCGGGTGTCTGGTACCGGCTGGTCGTATCGGCTCAGCTGGGTGAATCGCTGAAATACTACCTGAACGGAAAGGAAATCTTTGCCCGCGGAGGCGAAGGCGATGCCGGGCTGGACAGCCGCCTGGCGCTTGACCCGAACGGCGTCCTGCTGTTTGCCGACGAAGACGGCGAAGACGAGAACATCCACGTGGCGCAGGTCACCATCTGGGACCAGCCGCTGACAGCCGAAGACGTGGCCGCGCTGGGCGACGCGGGCAGCAATGACTACCTTACCTTCGAAGGCCCGCTGACAGGCAAGTGGCTGTTCGAAAATCCGGAACATCCGGGCGCCGCCGAAGTGGGCAACGATCTGGCGCCGGTCGGCAACGCCATCTGGGAAACCGAAGGCCCGGGTGCGGACGATAAGGCCGTATCGGTCGGCAAGGGCAGCTATTTCCTGGCAAAGCACGGCATCACAGCCAGCGGCGAAACGGCATCGGGCGATCCCGCGACCAGGGTGAACAGCTACTCCATCCTGATCGATTTCAAACTGCCGGTCGACGAGCGTTACTGCTTCTTTCAGACGAACCTGGAGAATACGGACGACGTCGATTTCTACCTGCGTCCCAACATGTATGAACTCGGCATCGGCGGCGTATATACCGACTTGTCGGCCAACCCGATTAAATCGGGTGTCTGGTACCGGCTGGTTGTGTCGGCGCAACTGGGCACATCGCTGAAATACTACCTGGACGGCAAAGAAATCTATTCCCACGACGGCGAAGGCACGGCAGCCGTGGACAGCCGTCTGGCGCTGGACCCGGCCGGCGTCCTGCTGTTTGCCGACGAAGACGGCGAAGACAGCGAAATTTTCGTTGCCGCCGCAGCCGTCTGGAACAAGGCGCTAAGTGCGGAAGAAATCGCCGCGCTTGGGCAAGTCGGCCTTCCGATACGGTAGAAAGAAACATCGCTTCGGCGAGCGTTTCCATACGGAAAATCCCGGGAAGAGACGCCCGGGATTTTTTTTTTGCATGGCATTGGATTTGAATGTAAAGGAGGTGATTCGGCAGTTACTTTTTTGTCCCGTACCGGAATGTATGCGCCGGTAACCGGCCACCACTCATCGGGAATCGGGAATCGAATGCCGGTTATCAGCAGCCGGTGAGTTTGCCGTCCCTGTATGTATGAGAATAACGAACAGCGCCTCCAAAAAAGAAACAGCCGTTTTCCCACACGATAATCCGGTTAAAACAAGCTATATTTGTGTTTTTAAAAAAAAACGGGACCGCGCAGATGCCGGGTACTGTTTTGGAGTGATTATGAACAGGGTTAATTAAATTAAACAGATTGGATGAAACGAGTGATTAAATCAGGTATGACAGCCGTTGTGCTGTTGATCTTGGCGCATGGGGTCATGGCAAAGACCGACCCGGCGCCTCCCCTGCGCATTTCCCTGCAGCAAAGGATGCCCTCCGGTGCGGAAGAGCGTGCGTGGACGATGGTGAGCGGCATAGCAAACTGGCAGCCGAACGAAACGGCGATTATCGTTTGCGACATGTGGGACAGGCACTGGTGTAACGACGCCACCGCCCGCGTTGCCGAAATGGCGCCGGCGATGAACGAGGTGCTGACCCTCGCACGCAGCAGGGGCGTCAGGATTGTGCACGCGCCGAGCGAATGTATGGATTTCTACAAAGACCATCCCGCGCGTCGGGCGGCGATGAAGTACAAAGACCGCAAAGTTGCAGCCCTGGCCGACGGCAGCAAACTGACGGCGGAGAAAGACGCCGAATGGCCTGTCGACCAGTCCGACGAGGGTTGCGAAAACAAAGACTGCAAGCCGCATCGCGCATGGTCGCGACAGATCGAAACCCTCACCGTGGCGGACAACGACCTGATAAGCGATTCGGGCGCCGAAATCGGTGCGTGCTTCAGGAAAACAGGCATTAAGAACGTCATTCTTGTCGGCGTACATGCCAACATGTGCGTCGTCGGGCGTTCGTTCGGACTGCGCGCCATGAAACGTATGGGAATGAACGTGGCGTTGATGCGCGACATGACCGACCTGATGTACAACCACGAACGGGCGCCCTTCGTCAACCATTTCTCCGGACTGGACTTAATGGTTGAATACATCGAGAAATACGTATGTCCCACGCTTGTCTCGACGGACTTTACGGGCAGGAAACAGTTTGTCTTCAAAGGCGATAAACGTCCGCGCGTGGCCTTCCTCACCGCCGAAAGCGAATACCGGGCCGCTCAGCGGCTGCCGGAGTTTGCGCACGAACTGACGCTGAAGAACGTTCATTGCGATTTTGCGCCCGGCATCCCCCTCATGACCGATGCCTCGAAAGACGCCGATGCAAAAGTCAAAGCCGAATATGCCGCTTACGGGATGCCCATCGACACCGACGGAAAAACGGCTTTCCCGACACGCCATAACCTCGAAAACCTCCAGATACTGGAAGACGCCGACCTGGCTGTGTTCTTCATCCGCCGTCGCGCCCTTGAACCCCAAAAGATGCAGGCCATCAGGGATTACGTGGCAAGCGGACGACCGGTGCTGGGTATTCGCACGGCTTCGCACGCTTTCGACGCCAAGGGCAACGTCCCCCGCGAAGGGGGCGGGATTGTGGCCGCCGGAGAAAACGCTTCCGGCCTGTTGGCGCAGTGGCCCGAATTTGACCGCGACATCCTGGGCGGCAACTATCAGGGGCACTACGGACACCTGAACACCGGCACGGACATCACCCCGGTGCCGGGCATGGAAAACCATCCGCTGCTGAGGGGCGTGACTCCGTTCAACAGCCCGAACTGGCTCTACAGGAACCGTCCGCTTCGCAGCGCCGGAGCACGGGTACTGCTGCTCGGCAGCAACCCCGGCGTGCCGGACGAACCCGTGATGTGGACGAACGGCGAAAACGTGATATACACTTCGCTCGGACACTGGGACGACTGGAAAATCGAAAGCTTCCGCAAGCTGATGTGCAACGCGGTCGAATACCTGCTGTATGGATATGAGAAAGAATGAAGGAAAACAAAAACAAGACACCTGATGAACAGACGAAATTTTATCAAACAGGGCATGATAGCCTCCGCAGGCATCGGACTGGGAGCGCCCGTCCTGTTCGGCGCCGCTTCGTGTGCGGGAGCCAGTGAACGGATTGTCCTGGCGATTGTCGGCGTCGGCGATCGCGGAACGGGATGCATCATCAACTGCTGCAAAATCAATGAAAATGTAGTGGTGAAAACCGTATGCGACGTCAACCGCACCAAGCTGGCGAAAGCCGCCGACCGCATCGAAAAGGAACTGGGATACCGCCCGGGACAGACGGAAGAGATGAGGGAAATATTCGACGACCGGGATGTGGACGCCGTATGGATCTCCACGCCGGAACACTGGCACAGCCTGGCAGCCATCCGGGCCTGTCAGGCGGGAAAAGACGTGTATGTCGAAAAGAATCCGACAATCAACCTCTTCGAAGGGCGCAAACTCGTCGAAGCCGCCCGGAAATACAAACGCATCGTGCAGGTCGGATTTCAGAACCGCAGCGCCCCCTACGCCTTTTCCGCCCGCGACTATATCAGGAGCGGAAAACTGGGCAGGATTGTCACCGTCAAATGCTACAACATGCTCGGCGGCGACCGCTGGAGCGAAGCCCCCGAAACGCCCGTACCCGAATGGCTCGACTGGGACAAATGGCTGGGACCGGCGCCCATGCGTCCCTTCAGCCCCTCGATTGTCGACGAAAACAGCCGCGGCGGATGGCTCAGCTACTGGGCCTACAGCGGCGGCGGTCTTGCCGACGACGCGTCGCACGTGATGGACCTTTGCCGCCTGGTTATCGGAGACCCCAATCACCCGAAATCAGTCTACGGCTGGGGCGGCAACCACATCTTCGGCGGAACGCGCGAAACACCCGAATTTCAGTCCGTAGTCTATGACTTCGGCGAGTTTACCCTGAGTTGCGACAATGCCTGTGCGACAAACTACATGACCAAAACGCCCGGCGACATCCGCATGGACCGGACCCGTTTCCCCGACTGGCGCAACAATGCGACACGTACCGAAATCTACGGCACCGAAGGCCTGATGTATCTCGGACGGCACGGCGGAGGCTGGCAGGTGCTGGGTCCGAAGAACGAAATCGTGGCCGAAGACGGAGGCGTGATGCCCGATAACGAGCATCAGATCAACTTCATCGAATCGATGCGCACCCGCAGACAGCCCAACGGCGACGTCGAAGCATGTCACCGCAGCGCCACGCTGGTGCATCTCGGAAACATCGCTTACCGCGTGGGCAACAAACAGCTTCTGTTCGACCCCGACACCGAAAAGTTTACGAACAGCGACGAGGCCAACAGACTGGCGCGGGGAACGTACCGTAAAGGCTACGAAGTCCCCGAAAAACTCTGAGCGGAACAACAGGAAGCACGCGGACAGACACGGCGCGCAACGCCTTGTTTGTCCCGCCGGAGACGACCGGTCGATTCCCCTGAATGAGGCGCTCATTCGCCGGAATCGCCGGTCGATTTGATTTGTTTATCAATGGAATGAATTTCGAATGATCGCACGCTATACGCCCATATTTGCTTCACTTGATGACACGGCTTTTTACTCCGCGGGTATTTTCCCGGCGTGCGGCAAAGCAGATACCTTTGCCGCGGTCGTGTCCTTCGAAAGACAGCCTCAGCGGTAAACGGGCGGCAAATCCACCGTGTACGGATTCCGACCGGTCCGTGAGCGGCGTCTCGGACATCAGCCGGCAAGTTTCCGCCCATTCCATTTCTTTTTAAGCGGTTCATATTTGTATGCTGTGACAGGGAAAATGCGATATGGCTGAAAATGAAGCCTTTTTTGCCTCCCCCGAAAGTTCCGGCGAGTTCCCCGGAGTTTTTTGGGAGTTCCCCGGAACTTCCGGGGAGTTCCCCGAAGGCTTGGGGAGTTCCCCGAAAGTTTTTGGGAGTTCCCCGGAACTTTTTGGGAGTTCCCCGGAAGTTCCGGGGAGTTCCCCGAAGGCTTGGGGAATTCCCCGAAAGTTTTTGGGAGTTCCCCGAAGCTTTTTGGGAGTTCCCCGGAAGTTCCGGGGAGTTCCCCGAAGGCTCGGAGAGTTCCCCGAAGGTTCCGGGGAGTTTCCGAAAGGTCTTCGGGAGTTCTCGAAAAGTTCCGGGGAGTTGAAAATGGAAAGTCCGGAGGTAAATAAGTATCGGTCAGGTCATAAAGAATGATTTTATCCCCTGTATCAAACCGTTCGTTCGTCCGAAACGACCGAAAATTTGCCATGTGAACTTTTTCTTCGTACCGTTTGAGGGAAATTTGGTAGAGAACAAAGCCATTCACCGCCAATTTCCCGAATGTCGCAGTTTCGAAGACTGTTCAAATCAATCGTTTACCAGTCCCGATATTTTCCTTGACGACCGCTTCCTCCGACATCCAGGAATCCGCGTTCATCCATAAAATCCGCGTTATCCGCGTGCTGAAGACTTTTGAGACATCCTCTCCCTCCTCCGGAGATTTGCATATTCGAAAAATACCCCCTACTTTTACGCCTTTCACTTTTATATTCAAATTAAAAACAGGAAACATCATGAAAGTAATTGAAAATTTGTGTTTATGCGTGCTGTTGTTAGCCGCAGGATCCGGTTTGCAGGCGCAGGCCGAAGTCAGACTCCCCGCTGTTTTCAGCGATAATATGGTATTGCAGCAGGCGTCGTCGCCGGCGATCTGGGGATGGGCCAAACCCCGTGCGTCCGTCCGGGTAACCACTTCGTGGAACAACAAAAGTTATTCCGCCAAGAGCGACGCAGCAGGCTACTGGAAACTGCAGGTACAGACGCCTGCGGCAAGCTATACGCCGTATACGCTGACCGTCAGCGACGGGAAAGCCGTTGTGCTGAAAAACGTACTGATCGGCGAGGTCTGGATTTGTTCCGGACAGTCGAACATGGAAATGCCGATGAAAGGTTTAAGCAACCAGCCCATTGAAGGCGGCCCCGAAGCCATTGTGCATTCAAACAATCCGGGCATCCGCTGCTTCACGGTACAGAAAGTCTCCAGCGCCACACCGCAGGATGACTGTGCGGGCACGTGGGAAGTGGCCGGCGTCCAGACGACGCCCGATTTCACGGCAGCGGGTTATTTCTTCGGACGGCTGCTCAACCGGGCGCTGGAGGTACCGGTCGGGCTGATTCATACCAGCTGGGGCGGTTCGCGCATCGAAGCGTGGATGACGCCCAACGCGCTGAAGGATATTCCCGAAAAGCCCGTCCCTGCCTCGGATGCCGATATTAAAATCCAGAACGGCACGCCGACCGTCCTCTACAACGGGATGCTGCATCCCCTTGTCGGTTTCGGGATTCGCGGCGCCATCTGGTATCAGGGCGAATCGAACCGCAACGAGCCGGAACTGTATGTCAAAATGTTCGACAAAATGGTGCGCGAATGGCGCGACCTGTGGGGTGTCGGCGAGTTCCCATTCTACTACTGCCAGATTGCGCCCTATCGCTATGGCGACAGCCTTAATTCGGCTTACCTCCGCGAGGCTCAGGCCAAAGGCATGACCACCACGCCGAACACCGGAATGGCTGTGCTGATGGATGCCGAAAGTCTTGACTGCATCCATCCGCCCGGAAAGAAAGAGGCCGGCGAACGGATGGCGCTCTGGGCGCTGGCTAAAACCTACGGCATGGAGAAGATGCATTACCGGAGTCCCGAAGTCAGGTCGTTCAACGCGGAAGGACGGGTGGCCGTCGTCACCTTCGATTATGCAGGCCCGACGGGTCTGACTTCCTATGACAGGGAGATATCGCATTTCGCAATCGCCGGCAAAGACAGGCGGTTCCATGCGGCAAAGGCGGCGCTGACGGGCAATACGGTATATCTCTTTTCGCCTCACGTGACCGAGCCGGTGGCCGTGCGCTACTGTTTCGACGACACGTCGGCCACCGAAATCTTCACAGTGGAAGGCAACCTGCCGCTCCCGTCATTCCGTACGGACGACTGGTGAGCGCCGAAGGCGTCGGGGATGCAGCGCGCGGCGTGGCGCCGGCCTGCATCCCGTGTCGCTTTTCAAACCTTTAAAAAAACCTTCTTTGTATACAGGAAATAAAGGAACAGCCAGCAAACGGTCATGTAACCGGTTGCCTGGATCAGCGTGGCGATGACTTCGGGGCATTTCCCGGCCAGACCGCCAAGAAAGAAATCCGATACCTGACGGAAGGGGATGATGCGTTGCGCCAGATAGATCGTAATGGAGTTCAGGCCGACAACCCGGAACACAAACGACCGGCGATAGTGGCCTTTTACATCAATGATCCAGTAAAAAACGGCGAACAGCAGCAGCGAATACGCACCCACAACACATACAAACGTGCTTGTCCACAGTTTTTTGTTCAGCGGAAACCCGCAGCTCCCCGCCCATCCGGCAAGAAACAGCAGGACGGCCCCGGCCAGCATATAAACGGCCTTTTGATTTCCGGAAAACCGCTCGTCGGGCATCTGCACCCAACGGCCGGTAAACATGCCCAGCAGTGCGGTGACGATGGCCGGCAGCGTACTGAGAATGCCTTCCGGATCAAACGTTCCGTCGTTCATCCGTCCGGGCAGCAGCATCCGGTCAACCATGCCCGCCAGATTCCCCTCAAAGGAATAGGGATCGGAGGTCGAGGGAATCAACCACATCATCAGCCAGTAACCCACAAGCACGACCGCCGAAAGTGCGACGCACGTCCGTAGCCGGAACCGCATGAACAGCAGCGCGGCAAACATCCACGCCAGCCCGATGCGCCCCAGTACGCTCGCGTAGCGCAAGTCCGGGAAGTCGAGCCGGAAGAAGCCGTTGTAGACGACGCCCAGCAGGACAAGCGTCAACCCGCGCCGGAGAATCTTCAGGTAAATATCCTTTTGCGATTTGCCGCCGGCACGCTGTTTGGCGATGGAGAACGGAAACGAGAGGCCCGCCAAGAACAGGAACAGCGGGAAAATCGTGTCATGATGCGTCAGTCCGTGCCACTGCACGTGCCTCATCTGCAACGTCAGCCATTCCGTCGCTCCGCACGCCGGGAAAAGCCCGCAAACCGCCACGATCCATTCCGACAGTCCCATGATAAACAGCATGTCAAATCCCCTGAGTGCGTCCAGTGACATCAAACGCCCATGCTTTATTCCGTTTGTTTCCATATCCGTTTTTCGTTTTTTCTGCAATGATACGATTTTTTTTCGAACGGATGAATGGCAAAGAGTCGTGTCCGCCGTTTTCCCGCAGGGGGCGACGTGCGCAGGCAGTTGAAATGCGCTCCTTTCCGAAGGGCACAACCCCCTGTCCGCAAATTTTGCATTACCTTTGCTCCTCAGAATCGGAAAAGTATATGAATCTATATCCCAAACTTATCCTCAACGCGCTGGCGAAGGTACGGTATCCGGGCAGCGGCCGGAATCTGGTGGAGGCCGGCATGGTGGACGACAACATCCGTATCGAAGGACATCGCGTGTCGTTTTCACTGCTTTTCGACAAGCCGAACGATCCGTTTATTCGCTCGGTGGTCAAGGCTGCGGAAACGGCTGTGCTGACGTATGTCTCGCCGGAAATCGATATCCGGGGACGCATTTCCGTGGCGGTACGTCCGGCCGTTGCACCCGCCGAAACGGAAAGCCTGTTGCCCGGCGTAAAGAATATCCTTGCCGTGGCTTCGGGCAAGGGCGGCGTCGGGAAAAGCACGCTGACGGCCAACCTGGCCGTGGCGCTGGCGGGCATGGGCTACCGTACGGGCCTGCTGGACGCCGACCTCTTCGGGCCGTCCCAGCCAAAGATGTTTCAGGTGGAAGAGGCGCGTCCCTCACTGGAAAGGGTGGGAGAACGGGAACTGATTCAGCCGGTGGAAAAATACGGAGTGAAACTGCTTTCCATCGGATTCTTCGTCAACCGCGACGACGCAGTCCTGTGGCGCGGCCCGATGGCCGTCAACGCGCTGAAGCAACTCATCGGCGAAGCCTGCTGGGGAGCGCTGGACTATTTCCTGATCGACCTGCCGCCCGGAACGGGCGATATACATCTGACCCTGGTGCAAATGCTGGCCCTGACCGGCGTGGTGGTGGTATGTACGCCGCAGGCCGTTGCCCTGGCCGACGCCCGCAAGGCCATCCGCATGTTTACCGGCGAGCAGGTCCATGTGCCCATACTCGGTCTGGTTGAAAACATGGCCTGGTTTACTCCGGCCGAATTGCCCGAAAATAAATATTTCCTTTTCGGCAGGGAGGGCGGCGTGCAGCTGGCGAAGGAACTGAACATCCCCCTGCTGGGGCAGATCCCGCTTGTGCAAAGCATCTGCGAGAGCGGAGACCTGGGAGCGCCCGCCGCCCTGCATCCGGAAACACTCACCGGCGCGGCTTTTCATGAACTGGCACGCTGCGTCGTCCGGCAGACCTGCCTTCGCAATGAACAGCTCCCGCCCACCCAGCGGGTGGCAACCGGCCGGAAGCCCGGCGCCCGGCAGAGCCGCAATCAGCAGCCATGATTTTGAGCATCAGCAGGCGAACCGACATTCCGGCTTTCCATGCCGAATGGTTTTTCGAGCGGGTCAAGGCAGGTTTTGCCGATGTGCACAATCCGGTGAATGTACATCAGATTCGTCGGGTACCCATTGATCCGGATCAGGTGGAATGTATGGTTTTCTGGACCAAAAACCCGGCGCCCATGCTGCCGCATCTGGATAAAATCAAGCCGTTCGCCTTTTATTTTCAGTTTACCCTCACGCCTTACGGTCGCAACCTGGAAGTCCGGTTACCGGATAAGGAACGCCTGATTGAGACGTTTCGCAAACTGTCCGGTCAAATTGGGCCGGAACGGGTGATCTGGCGCTATGACCCCATCCTGATGTCGGATGAGACAGGGGAAGAGCGTCATCTGTCGCATTTCGACGACCTGGCCGGAAAACTGGCTTCGCATACGAAAAGATGTGTCATCAGTTTCATTGACTTCTACAGGAAAACGGAGAAAAACCTGCGCGGCACAACGGTCAGGGCGTTAAGCGATCCGGAAATGCTTTCGCTGGCCTCGAAAATGGCGCCCATCGCCCGGCGTCACGGCATGGAACTGCAAACCTGCGCCGAAACCTGCGATTTGACCGCATGGGGCATTCCGCACGGAAAGTGCATCGACGACGGATTGATTGAAGCGATCTCGGGCGTTCCTCTCCACACCCGGAAAGACCGCAGTCAGCGACCGGCGTGCCGGTGTGTTGAAAGCGTCGATATCGGAACCTATGACACCTGCCTTCACCGGTGCCTGTACTGCTATGCCAATGCCTGTCTCCGTCCCTGACGGGCCTGATAACCATTGCTGCTCATCCGCTTTTTCTCAGACAGTTTCCGTCATCAACGGTCGCATCCCGTGACGGCGCAGGGGTTTCCCCGGACGGAAAGAAAATAAGGGGAAACGCCTCCGGCATACAGGGCGCGACCCGCTGAAAGACATCCTCTCCGGAGCAACCGCATCCAAATGATACGCTGTCCGGTACGGTTCCGTGATCACCGGAGACGGCCCCGTCCGGATTCAGTCCGTTTCAGACTGAACTGTTTGCAAACCGAATCGGTTTACGGCCTGTTCAGACTTAACTGTTCGCAATCGGATTCGATTATCAGAATTTCCAACTGAAATGGACCTTTGGGGGATAAAAAAAGAGACTGCCTTTTCAGACAGTCTCTCGCTGTATTTTGCCGGGTCGGTCTGCGCTCAAACCGCTTCCATCCGGCCCATAAACAGGATGATGCCCGTACTTTTCTCGCAGAGGGCAATCAGGAAGGGTCTGTCGACCCTGAAGTCGATCGGGGAGGGCGGAGGGCCGCCTGCCGACGTAATCATATTTACGGCGGTTACGGCGGCAGCTTCCGTGCCTTCTTCGTTCACTTCCACATACGTTTTGTGTATTACGGACGAGATGTTCAGCGGATGGTCGCTGATTCCGCCGAAGTCGGCTTCGGGAGAGAAGGGGGCCTTCATCCCCATGTCGGGCAGAATGTCGGTATGCAACAGGTATTTGTTTTCGGTTTTGAAGCGCGGCAGCCGGAGATTGACGGGCTGACGGGCCAGCAGGCTCATCCGTTCGTTCCAGTATTCGCGGTCCAGCCGTGCCGTCACCTCGTCCGGTGTCCGGCCTTCGTGCGGCAGTATCACCATCATGCTGAAGGCCTGATTCCCGTAGGGCAATTCCAGATATCCGGCATATTCGTCGGCGGTATAGCTGAACGATGCTGTCTGACGCATCATGTCAACCTTGCGGACGCTTCCATCCGGGAGGTGAAAATCCGCCTTTTCCGTATCCTTTTCCTTGAACTTCGACCTCCAGACGCCTTTGAAGTAGACGGCATTAATCAGGATCATCACATTGCCGTTGATTTGCTCCACAATTTCCGTGATTTTGTCCCGGGTCTTTCGGGCGCACCAGCCGTTGATTTGCCTCAGGGCGTCGGGGGAAGCAAAGTCGATTTCATTCACTTCGGCGTCGTAGTTTTCCCTGTTCACGTCAATAAACGGCGCTTTCACCGGAAAACCCTGCCTGTACCAGATGGAATTGGCAATGGAAAAGGCGGTCGACGGATCGACTTCCATCAGCGCGGTTCGCAACGAACGGCTGTATTCGTTTACCTCTTCCATCGTGTAATCCCGTTCGCGCAGGGCGGCGAACATTTCGTCCCTTGTAACGCCGTTGGCGCCGTTGGCCGCCATGTTGAGCGCCATGCTTACGCTGACCGGCGACACAAACACGTTCTCCGCCGGTTTGGCAAACCGGCACGCGGTGCGGAACAGGTCCAGCGCAAACGTATTGTCCGCAGCCACTTTCTCCGCCAGTCTCAAGCGGATCGGTTCGGCTTCGGGTAATTCTCCGATTCCGGATTCGTTCTTCGAATCCGACTGGCAGGCGCACAAGCCCACATTCAGGGCCGTCATTAAAAATAAAGCAGTTGTTCCCTTTTTCATTTGGTTATTCTGATTAAATGGTGAAAATAAATGATGCTTTCCCCGGTAGATGTAAAATCGCCCGAAAACGTTGCACCCGCTTACCGCCCGGGCAGGATCCATGTCACCCATTTTTGCTTCACTTGATGACATTGGGTTTTAACTGGCAGAGAGACGGAGAGACGGGACTTGTGACAGCATCTTAAAAGAAGTAACGGTTACATTTTTGTCTTCCGGCATGAAATTTCCTGCATTCGGGTAGCGTTTCAATCTGCCCGTTTCGGACAGGCTGTTTATTATCAGCGCCATGAAATTGCGGTACGGGATTTGTCTGTTTTTTGAAAAACGGTATACTGAAAACAACGGTCTCATGGAACTGGAAATTAGAAATGCAACGCTGGGTTATCCGGGACGTCCGGTGTTGCGGAACGTCAATCTCAAACTGCACGCCGGCCGAACAACCTGCCTCATCGGGCCAAACGGCGCCGGAAAAACGACCCTGTTCAGGTCGATGCTCGGTATCCTGCCGCTGTTGCAGGGGGAAATCCTGCTTGAGGGGAAAAACATCCGCGCATGGCCACGCCGCCGGTTTGCGCAGGCGGTCGCCTGTGTCCCCCAGGCTCATTCGCTGCCTTTTGCTTTCACGGCGCTGGAGGTGGTGCTGTTTGGCCGGAGTGCGCATCTGCCGTTCTTTGCTTCGCCGGGGAAAAAGGATCGGCAGATAGCCGAAGCCTGCATGGAACGGTTGCGGATCGGAGCGCTGCGCGACCGTATATTTGCCCGGCTGAGCGGTGGCGAGCAGCAGCTGGTGATGGTGGCGCGGGCGCTGGCGCAGCAACCGGTCTTTCTGATGATGGACGAGCCGTCGTCGCATCTCGATTTCGGCAATCAGGTCAAGCTGATCCGGCAGGTCAATGCATTGAAAGACGATTCGCTGGGTATCCTGATGGCGACCCATTCGCCCGATCATGCGTTCATGTGCGGGGCCGAGGTGGCGGTGGTGCACCGGGGCGCCGTCCGTCCGCAGGGCGACTGCAACCGGGTCATTACGGAAGCTGTTCTGAAGGAGGTTTATGGCGTGGAGGTGAAAATCTGTTCCGTTGAGGAAAGTTCGCCGGACAGGGTTCGGAAAATCTGTCTGCCGACGGGCTTCTGAGGGTCGCGGGCGATGCTTTGAGCGTTTTGTGCCTCCCTGTTTCAGTCGGCTGTCATGCGTTTGATGATGCTGTATGCGTTCATGATCCCCAGTTCGCCGGCTTTGCTCAGGTCGGCGATGCCGCGGTGGGTGTCGCCGGTGGCAAGACGAGCCAGGCCGCGGTTGAAGTAGGCTTCGGCAAACTCGGGATGGCGCAGAATGGCTTCGTTGTAATCCAGAATGGCTGCCCTGTAATCCCGCCGGGCACAGTGGATGTTTCCCCGATTGTAGTAGGAGTAGACGAATCCCGGATTTTGCCGGATGGCCATGTGATAGTCCCGGATGATGAACTCGTATTCCTCCAGTGTCCGTTCTTTTTCGGAATCCCCGGTCGGAAAGCCCGTCGCGGGCGAAGCGGGGATTTTGTTGCCGTCTCCGATGCGGATGCTGATGGCGTTCTGTTCGCCGTAGGCTGATCGGGAGTGGGAACGTTCGTAGTCGATTTGCTTGTAACGCACGACGGCCCGGTTGAAATAGGCCGGCGTATAGGAGGGGGCGAGTTCGATCACCCGGTCGAAATTGCGAATCGCTTCCGCAAAATCCTGCACCAGCATGAAGTCCATGGCCCGTCCGAAATAATAGTCGGCGTTGTCGGGTTCAAGTTCGATTTTGGCGGAGCAGGTGTTGATGGATTCAAAGTGCATGGCAATCTGCTCTTCGGTCAGTGCGGCCTCCTGATTGGTGATCAGTATTTTCCACGAGACGGCCATGCGCGAGTTGAAGGCTTCGATCATGGGGTCGTAGTGTACGGTTCCTCCCAGCGGGAGGTTTTTTTCGTAATAGCTCAGGACAAAGGAGGGTTCGAGGTCGATGCGGACGTTCCTGTCCTGTACGCGCCCGCGGATTTCGCTCCGGTATTGCTGTTTCTGTTCTTCTTCCCGGTCGTGGACCACCAGGCGGTTGAACTTGTCGATGTTGCGGTCGGAACGTTCGCGCGTCTTTTCCTCCTCCTCCTGCCGATCCGTCCGGGGGGCGCTGCCGTCCGAGGCGGTCGTCGGCAGGCCTTTCCGTTTCTTCTCCTCCAGTTCAAACGCCGTCCAGTAGTCGCGGTCGGCGCCGGCATGGTCGTTCAGCTTCCGTTTGGCTTCGGAGCGGCTGTAATAGCCCGGGAGAAATTCGGGGTACTGGTTCAGCACGACGTCCAGGTCGCCGACGGCGCCGCGGTAATCCCCCACTTCCATGTTCAGCAGGGCGCGATTGTAGTAGGCCATGTAATTATCCGGTTCCATTTCGATGACGACACTGAAGTCTTCGATGGCGCGGTTGCTGTCGCCGACCTGAAAACGCAGCAGGCCTCTGTTGAAACGGGCAATCAGGTTCCGGGCGTCCATGGTAATCACCTGGTCGTAATCGGCCATGGCGCCGCGCAGGTCATTCAGCTGATAGCGCACCAGCCCCCGGTTAATGTAGTATCCGCTCTCGCGGGTATTGAGGCGGATCGCCTCGTTCAGGTCGGCCAGCGCCTCTTCCAGGCGGTTGGTCTGGTAGAGGACAATCGCCCGGCTGCCGTAGCACGGCGCATGGTAGGGGTCTATCTCGATGGCTTTGTTGTAATCGTTCAGGGCGAGGGCGGTATCTCCCTTTTCGAGATACATGGCGCCGCGTGTCAGGTATCCCAGCGACAGTTTGGGGTAAGCCGTGATCAGTTCCTCGAAGGCTTTTTCCGCTTCCGTGTAGTCTTTTTTCTGGAGACAGGCAATTGCCCGGTTGGCCAGCATGGAACGGTCGCCGGGACGAAGCTCCAGTCCCCGCTGATAGTCGCTGATGGCCGCGTCGTATTTTTCCGTGCTCTGGCGGGCAATGCCGCGCGCATAGTAGGCCTGCGAGAGGAAGGGATTTCGCTCGATACAGAGGGAGCAGTCGTCTTCCGCCCCCTGAAAATCATCCAGATTCAGCTTGGCCACCGCCCGGTAGAAATAGGGTTCCGCCAGCCACGGTTTTGCACGGATGACCTGATTGAAGTATTGAATGGACAGTACGTAATCCTCAAAATACAGCGCATTCCGCCCCACGGCCAGCACACGGTCGGTATTCACCTGTGCCGCCGGCATCCATGCGCAAAGCAGGAAAAGGAGGGAAAACGCGGTTTTCTGCATTATTTTTTCACGGGTTTGACGCGATAGGAGCACGTGGCAGCTCCTTTGATAATCGCATTTAACTTGCCTTTGTTCAATTGCCGGCGGATGGGTGAGATGCTGTCGATAAACATTTCTCCGTCCAGGTGTTCACACTCGTGCTGCACGATGCGGGCGGCAAAGCCGTTGATTACTTCCTCTTTTTCCGTTCCGTTTTCATCCCGGTAGCGGACGCGCACGCTCACGGCGCGCATCACCTTCTCGTGGATACCGGGAAAACTCAGGCAGCCTTCTTCCAGCGCGACGGTCTCCGGGCTTTTTTCAATGATTTCCGGATTGATCATCACACGCTTGAAGTGTTTACATTCGGGATAGTCTCTGCTCAGCGGGCCGGCATCAATCACCAGCAACCGGATCGAACATCCGACCTGAGGCGCGGCCAGTCCAATCCCGTCCGCGCTGTACATGGTTTCAAACATGTTTTCGATCAGCTGTTTCAGGCCGGGTTCGCATTCGTCTACCGGCTGCGCCTTTTCCCGCAGCACGGGCTGACCGTAGGTATAAATAGACAGTATCATGTTTTTTTGTATTTTGTACCTTCCAGATAAGTTTGCAGGATGAATACCGCACTTAATTGGTCGGCCAGCGCCTTGTCCTGCCGTTTCGACTTTCTCAGTCCACCGTCCAGCATGGCCCGGTGCGCCAAAACGGAAGTGAACCGTTCGTCGCAGTAGGTCACCGGGATGTCCGGCAACGCCTTGCGCAAGCGTCTCACAAAACCCTCCACATGTGCCAGATTTTCTGACGGCTCATTATTCATCTGTTTCGGATAGCCCACGACAAACGCGTCCACCGGCTCGCCCGACACGTAGTTCACCAGATATGCCACAGCCGTGCCGCTTGGCACGGTCGTCAGTCCGTTTGCGATCAGCTGCAATGTGTCAGTGGCTGCCAGTCCCGTCCGTTTCTGTCCGTAATCAATTGCTATAATTCGTCCCATGAGAGAACAAAGATAGTATTACAATTTAAAGATTCAAAAAATCGAAGATTCAAAAATCCGAAGCGGATTGGGATTTGGTATAGAGGCGTTCGCGAAGTTCGGCGACGAGCGGGCTGGAAATGTAATCGTCATATTCCATGATCCTGTCGATGGAGCCGTTGGGAGTCAGTTCGATGACGCGGTTGGCCACGGTCTGGATAAACTCGTGGTCGTGGCTGGCGAACAGGACGTTCCCCCTGTAACTGCACAGCGTGTTGTTAAATGCCTGAATGGATTCCAGGTCGAGGTGGTTGGTCGGCGTGTCGAGGATGAGCGTGTTGGCGTCCTTGAGCATCATGCGTGAAATCATGCAGCGCATTTTCTCGCCTCCGGACAGTACGCCGACCTTTTTCAGCAGTTCTTCGCCCGAGAAGAGCATCCGTCCCAGGAAGCCTTTCAGGAAGACGTCGTTTGTGTCCTTTGCAAACTGGCCGAGCCATTCGAGGAGGTTGCAGTCGGAGTCGAAGTAGTTTGCATTCTCCAGAGGCAGGTAGGCGGTGGTGATTGTCTGTCCCCAGCGGTAGGTTCCGCTGTCGGGCGTTACTTCGCCGTTGATAATCCGGAACAGGGCTGTCATGGCACGCGGGTCACGACTGATGAATACGATCTTGTCGTCCTTTTCGACGTTGAAGTTGAGGTCTTTGAACAGCACTTCGCCTTCGATGCTCGCGGTCAGTCCGCTGACTTCCAGAATCTGGTTGCCCGGTTCGCGTCCCGGCGTGAAGATGATCCCCGGATAACGGCGTGAGGAGGGCTGTATCTCCTCAATGTTAAGTTTCTCAATCATTTTCTTGCGGCTGGTCGTCTGTTTCGACTTGGCTACGTTGGCGCTGAAACGGCGGATAAATTCTTCCAGTTCCTTTTTCTTCTCCTCAGCCTTTTTGTTCTGCTGCTGCTGCTGTCTCAGAGCCAGCTGGCTTGATTCGTACCAGAAACTGTAGTTGCCGGCAAAAAGTTTCAGTTTGCCGAAGTCAATGTCAACGGTGTGGGTGCAGACGGAGTCGAGGAAATGGCGGTCGTGACTGACGACCAGCACGGTCTGTTCACAGTTGGCGAGGTAGTTCTCGAGCCAGGCCACCGTTTCGAGGTCAAGGTCATTGGTCGGTTCGTCCAGCAGCAGGTTGTCCGGTTTGCCGAACAGGGCGCGCGCCAGCAGGACGCGCACTTTCTGTTTTCCGCTCAGGTCTTTCATCAGGTTGCCGTGCAAGGCTTCCCGAATCCCCAGTCCGCTCAGCAGTGCGGCAGCGTCGCTCTCGGCGTTCCAGCCTTCCATTTCGGCAAATTTCTCTTCCAGTTCCGAGGCGCGCAGGCCGTCGGCGTCGCTGAAGTCTTCTTTGGCATAGATGGCGTTCTTTTCCGTCAGGACGTCCCACAGTGTTGTATGTCCCATCAGCACCGTGTCCAGCACCGTACAGGCGTCAAAGGCGAAATGGTCCTGTGCAAGGACGGAGAGGCGTTCGCCCGGGGCCAGGGAAACCCGGCCGCGCGTGGGTTCAAGGTCGCCGCTGATGGCGCGCAGAAAGGTGGATTTGCCCGCGCCGTTGGCGCCGATGACGCCGTAACAGTTGCCCGATACGAATTTCAGATTCACATCCTGAAACAGGATACGCTTTCCGAAGCGTATTTCCAAATCGCTGATTGTAATCATGTCTCCCTTTGTTTTTGTTTCGGCCGCAAAGGTACGGAATATAATTGAATTCAGGCGGCAAACGGGAAGGGCGCCCGGCAACGTTTTGCCGCTTCCCGGACGCCCTTTGTCCGCTCTTCCCGCAGCGTCAGCCAACCGGCGTTTTCAGGCTTTCGCCGCGCTCAAAGACCACCATATACAGGCCTTTTCGGGAGGCGGAGGCCGCCGGGAGTCGCTGTGCCTGCCCGAACAGCGCCTTTGTGCAGCTTTGCGACGGAAAGGGCCTAAACCGCCACCTGCTGCGGACGCCCGCCTCGGACGTGGATCAGGCCGCCGACGGGGAAGCGTCTGCGGCTTCATTGTCGACGCTCCGGCGGTTCAGCCGGGCGGGAACGGTGTTTGTCAATGCAGTGGATTTTAAATGAGCCGTTTGTGATTTGCGTGACACACCTGTATTTGGTGCGAGATGCACACCACCGTTGGTGTGAGATGCACACCACCGTTGGTGTGAGGTGCACACCACCGTTGGTGTGAGGTACACACCACCGTTGGTGTGGGGTACACACCAAGCACTGGTGTGGGGTACACACCAAGCACTGGTGTGAGGTACACACCAAGTACTGGTGTGGGGTACACACCAGGCACTGGTGTGAGGTACACGCCTGTACGGGTGTTAGGTACACACCGGATACAGGCGTGTCACACAAACCTCGGTTGATTTGGATTGAGGGGCGCAAAATCAATCAGCGTGCAAGCCTTCACGCGGGGAGGGATCTTTATGAATCGCATGATTTCGCCTGCGGACAAG
>JAISMO010000151.1 GCA_031276675.1 Tannerella sp. | reverse complement strand
CTGTTCCATCCGGCGTTCGCACCGTTATCGGAAATGGTATCTCTGGAATTATACGGCTTTTATTCATCATGAATCTCATCCGAGGATTCATGAAAAGCGACCAATTGAAATTTTATTGTGCCAGGGACATGCGAAAGCTGATGCCGTAGTTGGAGTTGGAGGTAGGATAGGATGCGCTGGAGACGAGCGGACGGTTGATTTGCCGGTCGTAGAAGGCGCGGAGGGTGACGGCTTTACTGAATGCATAGTCGGCCGAGAACTGCATGCTCAGGATCGAAGCGCCTTGTGTCATCTGGGCAGACATGTCTTCGATCTTGCGAATTAACGACTGGTTGGTGCGTTGCGAAAGGTCCAGGCGTACGGTCAAGTCATTGCTGAAATCACCTTTCTTTTTCATCTTCAATATCTGGTTGAAATCCGCGTATTTGTATCCGATGCTCAGCGTAATGTCGTTGGAAAGGGTCTCCACTACCTGATAAGAAGATATGTTGAGGCTGATATTCCGTATTTTCTGTATTTTGGCGCCGGCAGTCATGTTGTTGAGCAGGGTGGCGTCGACACCGATCAGGGGGCTGAACTGCTCGTTCATGCTGACGGTTGAAATCTCGAAGGCGGACGAGGGTATCGGATCACCGCTGAATACGTCGCGCATGAATCCAAGCCCCTCGCCGGCGCTGACCCAGTTCAGGTAGGAGTTGTAAGTTCCTACCGAATAGATACAGTTGTATTGATGGTTTATCAGGAGCGACTTGAAAAGGTCTCTGATCAGCGGGAGACGGATCAGGCCGTCGTAAGTGATTTTCCAGTTGGGCAGCAGGGCGGTGATGGCGGGAAAGGGCGTCAGCCCGACGCGGTCGGCATCCTTTCCGGTGTAGGCGGCGATGAAGGAGGGGATCAATACGTCCGGCGAGTTTGCGCGGACGGCTCCTCTGGAGGGATTATACGGTTGTCCGGCCAGGGAGGAACCCTCCAGAAAGCCATGCTCGGGATAGTGCATAAGGGTATAGCGGTTTTCGAGTCGCGAGGCAATCAGCGCCCGGTTGCCTGCAAAGCGGTCGAAGGTTTTGGAGCGATACCCGTCTCTTGCGTCGCCCGGTTTTGCGAACATGCCGCCGAATGCGATGGTCGTCATGGTAAACGTTCCGCCGTAGGTGGTCGGCATACCTTTATACATATACCGTATTTCGGTGTCGCGCGTGTCAATCCGGCGTGCATTGAGGTCGATTTTCATACCGGAGAAAGGTTCCAGCGTGGCCATGGCGGAAAAGGTCTTTGAGTGGTTGAGCATGGCCGGCGTGATGTTTTCCTCGTTCATGATCATCCAATTGTTGTTGACGGCTTCGGTGACGTAGCTTTCGCGGACGTCTCCCAGTGCAAATCCCCAACCGGGAGCGGTTCCGAAGGGTGTAGTCGCCTGCCCCAGCCAGTCGCCGATGGTGGGATGGAAGCCGGGCAGCCGCATCCCGTCGGAAAGTGCATACTGGATGTTGATGCGTCGGGTAGACATCAGGAAGCGTGTACCGTATTCGGCAATTTTCGTCAGGAGGTTTTCCGCCGGCGGCGGGCCGGGATACATTGTAAGTTTCAGTGTGACGGAATCCCGGTTCAGGATACGGATACGCGCATAGTCAAGGGCCTTGAAGCGGACGCGATACAGGGAACTGTCCGAGGTGCGGCGGGCGGTGAGGCGTATTTTCCTGTTCAGCAGTCCGTGCGAGACAATCAAATCGCTGTCGGGACTTAACGTAACCGTGGTTTCAAATTTGACGCGCTGCTTTTTCGCACCGCCGCCGTCCCCCCGGTTGCGCTGCCGGGGAGGCGGTTGCGTGGGCGCGGCGTTGAATTTCTGATTGACCTTCTTCAGGAAGTTGTTCTTGTTATAGAGCGACAGCAGATTCAGACTGCCCTGAAAATTGATTTGCCGCTGATTCCGGATGGAGTTGCCGGTTTCGACTTCCGCATCAATGAAGGAGCCGCGTTCCCAGTTATATGTAGCGTCGTAGGTGACATTGCTGCTGAGCCAGTCCAAAATGGGAAAATACTGCAACGGCATGGTATAGGTGAGGTTCACCCGCTGGTCATAGAGCAGGGGCTGCCCCAGGTCGGCGATGCTTTGCAGTACGGAATCTTTCCAGACTTTGTACTGATCCGGATTCAGTTTTTTGTTGACCTGCATATAAGGTTCTTCAATCCGTGCATTCGTATTGGATGCAAATTCGACATTCAGGTTGTTCAGCGGACTCCAGCGGACACTGAATTTCCTGTCCCAGTAAAAAGTTTGACTGAAAGAGGGGATGAGGTTGTTTCTGCCGGAGTTCAGGTTGCCCATGTCGCGCAATTGCAGTTCGTAGTAATTGCGCAGAATGGAACTCTGAAAACCGAAGTTGGAAGGCAGATAATTCAATGCAAACTGTTTGATGTAACGGGTATAGGGGCTGTTGCTTTCCAGTTTGGCGAAAGGCGCCAGCGACGGGGCATACGGTGTATAGGTATATCCCAGATTCCCCTGATAGTTTTTCGTGGTTTCATACTCGGTTTCGGGATTGGTACGCTTGTTTTCGCTGAAAGCATAGCTGAAGGAAAAATTTGCCGGGTCATAGGGCATCGGATTTTTACTTTTTACACCGATCCCCACATTATTCAGAGAGAGACTTTTGAGTGAAACCTGATCCTGCGAGAAACGCTTGATCGAATCCTTTTCCGCTTTTGTTGTGACAAGATCCAGTGCATCCTGCAACAAAACATCCTGATCCAGCGGATTGTATTTGGGCGATGTCGTTTCACGGGATACGGCATAGTACAGCGGGAGATTCACCCGGACCTTTTCGGGAAACAGCTTGCCCAGCTGCACGGTTGCCGTGACGGTATACTGCGTGTAATCGTCCATACTGCGTTCGCCGATGGACTGATCCAGCCCTCCGAATCCGACGGTTTCGATACGTCCGTTGGCACTCACCGTTCCCAGGTCCGACAGGGCGATATGCAGGTTGCCGTTGGCCGCCCAGCCACCGTCTTCGTCAAAATCGGTCATGCGGAGTTCATTCACCCATATCTCTCCGCTTTTGACATCCTTTGAATTGTTGCGTATGCCGATCATGATGGTTTTCACTTCGGCCAGACTCGGATTTCCAATCACGCTGATTTTATTTCGCGTATTCTCCGGGTCGTATTCCGAATAAACGGTATGGAACGCGACGCCGGCCTCGCCGTTCCGCTTGGCGCGGTTGCGCTTCAGTTTCAGGCCGGTCAGCACGTCCGTATTGAAATTGATCATGTTATCTGCCGGCCAGACGACGGCCCGGTCGGCCTCATTGTCGCTATATCCGCCGGGAGGTGCGGGAGGCGTCAGGCTCAGCGGTACTTCGTATTCGTAATAATTGTTCTTGTAGTCCGATCCCAAACGCATGAAGACGGACAGTTCGCCGTTACTCAGTTCGGTTGCATCGTCTGCAATCAGCTGTTCCGCATGGACAAAGAGTTGCAGTCGCTTGTAGCGGCGCAGGTCGTAAGAAGTGGTCTTGTAGATGGCTCTTGCGTCCCGGGAACCGAGGTTCGTGACCTTCATCGAGAGCGCCTGTTCGTTTTGCTGGACGAGTTGCGCCTGATTGGGGTCTATCATCCGTGTGACGCCCGGCGGCAGGACGTAGTTGACCGGTTGCCGATCGCCGTTTTCTTCGATATTGACGGACATGACGTCCAGCCGTCCGGCGGAAGGCGCCGCATTCGGGCTGGACAGGTCCTGCGTGTAGACCCGCCAGTCGCCGCGCACCAGCGCAAACGTCCCGAAACGCAGGTATGTCGTCTCCTTGAATCCCGTCATGTACACACGCATGAACCGGATGGTCTTGAAGTCCTGAATCGCACCGATTTTCCGCTGATATTCCTTCACCGGAATCTTGAACTGATACCAGTTGATGCTTTCGGTCGTCCCGTTCGCCAGCTTTGCATTGACCGTCCGTTTATTCACGATGTAGTTTTGTCCTTCATTCAGGTGTTCGGGGCGGAGGGATATCCTGTATTCATAATATTTCTCGTTCTCGTTGAGCGTATTGTCCTGGTTCAGGTCTTCCACGTCGGGTATCATCTTGGCGGAGACGTCATATCGTTCGGGCGAATCTTCCGACGCTGTGGAATTTCCGTCCGTCCCGTTGTAATGCTTGTAGCGGGTGAGGATATCCGCCTGATCCCGGTCAAAGTCCGATCCTCTGAAGTAATGATAGTTGTCGCCGGCCGGGTCATTCAGCGGCGAAAACGGATCGGCCGCCATCCGCATCTGCGCTTCGGGCGACAGTTTACTTTGCAACTGCTCCTGATAACGCTGATAGCTGGGAAAACGCTTCTCTTCTTCGGTAGAAAGACCGTCCAGGCCGACGTCCTGCAGTCCGCGCGCGCCGGAGGTATTGTCGAAGGCATAGACGGTGCTCTGCTGGCGGGGCACTTTCCCCCAGACCGTCGTATCAATCTGACTTGTGCTGCCGTCGATCGGCAAACCGTTTTCAAAAAATTTCTTCTCGTCGCGGAGGATGTCTTCCGACAATTCGCCCAGGTTGAAATACAGGTCGCCGCCCGTGGCCGTTTCCCGGTTGTAGATGAACGGGTCCATCATCCAAAACTCAATGTATTCAATGTTGGCCACCTCAAAATCGCTCTGCTCAATACGCCGCATCATGCCGCCCCATCGCCTTTCGGGAGCGCTCAGGCTGCCGTCGGACAGGATATTGTCGGCATCCAGATTGTACGGCCCGCGTTCACTTGGATAGTAGGCAAGGTTCAGCACATACAGCGAGTTATTTTCGTTGTAGGTCAGTTCCTTTTTGGGAAACAGTTCCTCATACCTGACCGACCGCACGTAATGGTTTGACAGGTTGTCGTCGGTCAGGTGAGAAGGACGAAGGGAGGAATTTTTCCGCGTGAAAATGCCGTCGATGTAATACCATGCAAACAAAGCCCGGTTTTTTCCGTAGTCTACATGATTAATTAGCGAAGCTTCCGGGAAAAGCGCATCCGCCGAATTGTCGTACGGTACGCTGGCCAACGCCCACGGATACGGATTCAGCAAGTCGAACTGACCCTGGGTCGACTCAAAGTCATCCAGATAGGAATATTGCCCGGTGTACTTGCTTTCGTAATGTCCGGCAATCAGGTGTGCAAATTCCGCGTTGAAGTTGATGCGGCTGGGTTGCGTCAGGTTCAGCAGCGGCAGTTTGTCCACGAGACCGGTCAGCCATTGACTTTCCGTCTGGTACGACAGATTCGTTCCCCACAGTGTATTTTTAATGGATTCGTCGCCCATAGCCGTTTTGGTGGTCACCGGCATCTCGGACAAGTGCATGATGGTGGCGCCCATCGTGAAGTTCTTCGAAAATTCGTAATTCAAATCCGTACCCATCATGGTTTTGCGCTGCATATTGTAGGTAGACTGGTTTTCCAGCGACACATGGATGGGCTTGTTGCTGGTAATGATGTTTTCGTTCAGGATGGTGACGATCCCGGAAATATAATCGACCGTATAATCCACGTTTTCAGTCAGCGGACTGCCGCCGGCTGTCACAACGACCGAGCCGCGTGCCACATTCGTCGCCTCCAGTCGAATCTCGGACGAAGACGACGCCCTGTATTCTCCGCGGAGAATGAACTTGTTTTTTTCGGCAATCTGCTGTGCGGTGGTCAGGGTAGAGTCATACAATTCCTGAAACACATATCTGTCTGCAATGGCATCGTTGCCGATAGCCGCGCGAAGGTGGGAACCAAACGGTTCGACAACGGGGAAAATAATCCTTCCGTTGTCGGGCTGTATCGTATACTCTTCCAGGAAGTCGAAGAAACCGTTCGGGTGGGGTTCGTTGTTTGCGTCCAGGCGGTCGAGGTTCATGACGCGCAGCAGAATCTGATTGGCAATGTTGCCTTCCGGAAGGCTATTGACGTATACGCCTGTCGTATCGCTCTGGTACAGAATATCCAGGCGAAACTTGTCCTTTTGCACGGAATAGGCGTTGGGCAGCACGTAGACGTTTTTCATCATCAAGTGCCAGAAAGGCATGGAGGGCGACAGGCTGGTACCTTTCAGCAGCTTGAGATATAAACAACTGTTCGTATTTTCCGAGTTGTCCGTCGAAAACTCGCCGACCTGATACACGCTTCCATTATACGTATATTCATAGGCCACCGCCAGCACTTCATCGGGCTGAAGCTTCGCCTGCAGGGAGATGTATCCCAGCTGCCTGTTGAATTTATATTCGGTATGTTCCAGCCGGCGGGCGCTTTCTGTTTTCTCGTAATCCACGCCTCCGTCAATAAACTGGTTCAGTGTCTGCGTCACCATGCTGATTTCACGCGCTGCGGCATAGGCGGGACTGTTCAGTGTTTGATAAAGCGTATTGGCCTCGTTGTGAGGAACCTCCAGCGAACCGACCGGCTGAAACTGAGGATTGGAGATATGCTTGTTTTCTCCCAAATCGGAGAACGCCACAATGTTGCGCGACTGGTTATAATTACTGCGTTTGTTGGTGACCCACACTTCTATCCGGTTAATCGTCACGGCGGAAGAAATATAGGGCAGCTTGGACATCGCCCGGTCGTAATGTTCCCGGAAATAGAAACTCAGGAAAAAGTGGCGGTTTTCGTCGTACTGGTCAATGTTCAGTTCATAGTTTTTGGTTTGGGCGCCGCCTTTGGAGGTAACGGTCCGGCTTTCGGAGTTTTGCTGCGCCAGCAGGGCATTCACGCGCAGCTTGCCGAATTGCAGTTCGCTGCGAATGCCAAACAGCGCCGCGCCGCCGCGAATCAGTGAATTGCCGGTGGACAGGCTCACGTTACCTCCTTCCAGTTTCTTGACAATTTCGTCTTCTTCGCCGCTGTATCCCAGATTCAGGCGCGAAGCGTCAAAGTCAAACGTCGATTCCGTATTGTAGTTCAGCATCGAATTGATTTTGGTGCCGACCGAAGCCTGCATGCTTACCTGAATATTCGTATCGAAATTGAAATACGTCCGGTTGCGCGAACGTTCCGGCAGAGAGGGATTTTTCGTGCCGGAGGTTTTCAGTCCCAGAATGACCTCGCCCGAACCCTGCGTCTTCATGCGCACACCGCCCGGGCCAAACAGTTTCTCGGCCGGGCCGAGATTGAACTGCATGTCGGACAGGCTGAACGCGCCGTTTTTCTCATTCCTGAAATGCTCTTCGTTTTTCTGCCGGTAATAGGCGCGCATGGATTCCATCATGCTGTAGTCCAGATATTCTTCCGGTGTCAGCGTGATGGGCGTTTCGATTTCCATGTCGCCCACTTTGGTGCGGATGACGTACATGCCCGTATGCAAATCATATTCCACCACGGTCTTCAGGTTTTCCGGATTTTGCAGGTCAGCCGGAGATTGCTTCACCAGGTCCTGGTATTCGCGGGCGGTGGTTCTGGATACCGGATAGCGGGACTTGACCGTATCTCCGGGCGCCGGAGGCTGTCCTTCGGCACGCGGCCTTTCCTGCTGAGCGTGCACATCCGGGATGCTAAAACCTGCACCCCACAGCATCACGGCCAACAGTCCCGCGGCATATCTGCACCCGACGTGCGAACGATGTCTGACCTCCCTTTCCATTAAAGCATCTTGAGTGCGGTCTTGATGATTTGTTCAACGGTAAGATCCGGTTTTCCGGACGATTTTTTCAGGATGGTTTGCACCGCTTTCTGCGAAGCGGCTTTCTGGAATCCGAGCATGACCAGAGCGGAGACCGCCTCGTCGGTCGCTTCGCCGTATCCCGCCGCTGTCATGGCGCCGTCCGTCTTTCCCGCAACCGTCTTCACCTTGTTCTTCAAATCGACAATGACGCGCTGCGCCGTCTTCGAACCGATGCCCTTGACCAAAGTCAGCGCCGATTCATTACCGGCGGCGATGGCGTCCGTCAGTTCGGCGGGCGGCATGGACGACAAAATTGTCCGAGCCATATTAGGCCCGACACCGGATACGGAAATCAACAGCAGGAACAGTTCCCGTTCCTCTCTGGTAGCAAAACCGTACAGCAAACGGGCATCTTCACGAATCACTTCGTAGATGTAAATCTTCCCCGACGCCTGATTCCGATACGCACTGCAAGTCGTTAACGAAATATGGATTTCATAGCCTAAACCATTGCAATCCACTACCATTCGCGCCGGAGAAAGTTCCACTATTTCCCCTTTTACATATTCAATCATTTCGATTTTGCTTTTGAATCGCATATATAACGAAGAAAAAGAAAAAAGCGTATATTCCGGAGTTGAAGAATGATAATTTCACGGTGCGGAGAGGCGCCGTGAAGCCTCGCTGCAAATCGGCGACCGGCCGGAGGGTCGATCCGTGCGATTGCCGGCGTCATGCTGGCTGCGCGCGGCATGATTTTGCGAATGGAAGGGGGATCCGTTGCGGAAAAAAAGTGCAGCCGATTCGCAAATTCCATCGGAATAGTGTTGGTGAAAAGAAAAAATGATATACCTTTGCGCCTGCGTTAAATGAAATTGAATTAACGGGATAATTGCCTGTTCTATGGTGTAATGGTAACACGTCAGATTCTGGTCCTGAAATTCCAGGTTCGAGCCCTGGTAGAACAACGAAAAAAAGAACATACGGAAAAACGAACTGAAAGGCTTGCTGCAAAACGGCAAGCCATTTATTTTTCGAATATGATGATACAGATACAGACAAATAAATATGTTACAGGCAGCGCCCTCCAAAGGCCGCTAAAAAAATGATCTGCCGATGAACGTGATAAAATACCCCCCCGAGGCGGAATGGCCTTTGTTGCAACAGCGTCCGGCGCTGGACGTGACCTCCCTGTTCGATACGGTAAGAACCGTGCTGAACGATGTGCGCCATGCGGGAGACGCAGCCCTCCGGCGCCTCGGCAAACACTTTGACAAAGTATGGGTGGAGCAGCTGCGGGCAACCCCGGAAGAGATTCGCGAAGCGGAACAGCTGCTTCCGGAAGACTTGAAGCAGGCCATCCGCACGGCGCGGACACACATCGAAACCTTCCATGCTTCACAGCGTTTTACGGCGCGGAAAGTGGAAACCGCTCCCGGCGTCACCTGCTGGCAGAAGGCAGTTGCCATCGAGAAAGTCGGACTGTATATTCCCGGCGGAACGGCGCCCCTGTTTTCCACCGTACTGATGCTGGCCGTGCCGGCGCGCATCGCGGGTTGCAGCGAGATTGTGCTCTGTACGCCACCCGGCCGCGAAGGAAAGGTGCATCCGGCCATCCTGTTTGCCGCACAGACGGCCGGGGTGGACCAAATCTTCAAAGTCGGAGGCATTCAGGCCATTGCTGCCATGGCATACGGCACGCAAACCGTCCCGAAGGTCTACAAGATTTTCGGTCCCGGCAACCAGTACGTAACGGCCGCCAAGCAATGGGTCAGCCTTTCGGAAGTGGCGATCGACATGCCTGCCGGACCTTCGGAAGTAGAGATCATTGCCGACGAAACGGCGCAGCCGGCTTTCATCGCCTCCGATTTCCTTTCGCAGGCCGAGCATGGCGCCGACAGCCAGTCGATGCTGCTGACCACCTCCGAACATCTGGCGGAAGAAACGGTGTGCGAAGTCGAACGGCAACTGAAGCGCCTGCCGCGCCGTTCGCTGGCTGAGCGGTCGCTGGCCGGCAGCCGGATCATTCTCCTGAAAAACATGGACGAAATCATCGCCTTTACCAACCAGTATGCACCGGAACACCTGATTATCCAGACGGCTGACTGCAAGGCGCAGGCAGAGCGGATTCGCAATGCCGGAAGCGTATTTCTCGGACCTTACACGCCGGAAAGCGCGGGCGACTATGCGTCCGGCACCAACCATACGCTGCCCACGAAAGGATATGCGAAAATGTACAGCGGTGTGAATCTGGACAGCTTTATCAGGAAGATTACCTTTCAGGAAATTACCGCAGACGGACTCCGCGGCTTGGGTCCTGCCGTCGAAATCATGGCGGAACACGAACAGCTGGATGCCCATAAAAACGCCGTGTCCGTCAGGCTGGATGCCCTGTCACAGAATGAATCAAACAAATAGATAGAAGAAAATGGATATAAACAGACTGGTACGCGAAAACATACGCCGCCTGAAACCCTACGCCAGTGCGCGAAGCGAGTTTCAGGGCGAGGCTTCCGTCTATCTGGACGCCAACGAAAACCCGATGAATGCGCCATACAACCGCTACCCCGATCCGATGCAGGAGGAACTGAAGGCAAAGATCGCCAGGCTCAAAGGCGTGCGTGCCTCGCAGATCATGCTGGGAGCAGGCAGCGACGAGCCGATTGACCTGATCGTCCGCATTTTTTGCGAACCGCGGCAGGACAACATGGTTGCGATTGAACCGACTTACGGCATGTATCAGGTCTGCGCCGACATCAATCATGTGGAATACCGCAGGGTGCTGCTGAATCCGGACTATACGCTGGACGCCGAACGCCTGCTGGCGGCTGTGGACGGACATACCAAAGTGATTTTCCTCTGTTCGCCGAACAATCCCACGGGCAATCTGCTGGACCGCGACGCCATGCGGCAGGTGGCGAAACGCTTCGACGGCATCCTGGTCATCGACGAAGCCTACGTTGATTTTTCCCCCGAGGCCTCGTGGCTGACGGAACTGGAACGTTATCCCAACCTCATTGTCCTCCAGACCTTCTCGAAAGCCTGGGGACTGGCTTCCGTACGTTGCGGCATGGCCTTTGCCGCAGAAGCCATCATCGGCTATTTCAACAAGGTAAAATATCCCTACAATCTGAATCTCCTGACGCAGCAGTTGGTAAGCGAACAGCTCGACCATGCCTCACGGACGCAGGCATGGGTTGCCTGGCTGCTGGCCCGGCGCACCGCACTGGCGGCCGCACTGACGGCACTCCCGTGGGTGCAGAAGGTATATCCTTCCGACGCCAATTTCCTGCTGGTCAAGGTGCCGGATGCCGACAGGCTGTATGAAAAGTTAGTCTCGCAGGGCATCATTGTCCGCAACCGCAGCCATATCTCCCTGTGCGCCG
>JAISMO010000079.1 GCA_031276675.1 Tannerella sp. | reverse complement strand
CCGTCCGGATTCAGGTCTGTTTCCGTCTGAAATATTCGCAATCCGCCCGGATTGCTACTTCTTCAGTCTGAAATATTCACAATCCATCCGGATTACGACTTCTTCAGTCTGAAATATTCGCAATCTGCCCGGATTGCTACTTCTTCAGTCTGAAATATTCACAATCCGTCCGGATTACTACTTCTTCAGTCTGAAATATTCGCAATCCGTCCGGATTATTACTTATTCAGTCTGAAATGGAGATTTTGGGTTTATTTCTTAGATACCTCCAGTTGCCGGTGCCATTTTTCATAGTCCGACAGCCGGAAGGGCGCTTTTCCGGCCAGATAATGATTCGTCCGTTTTTCATTATCAATCGTATATTCAATCAGCCACATGCCCTGCACGTCCGTTTCGGGGATATAGCCTGCAACAGTCTTTCCGTTGACCGGTATCACGAACTTGCCGGAAAACAGAATCTCTTTCGTATCCAGATCCCGGACGGTCACGGTTCCCCGTTTTTCGGTGCGGGTGTCATTCACCGCCACCACCGGATGGTGACGCTCCTGAGCGTCGCCGATCATCACACAGGCGTCATTCTGCACCTGTTTAATGTAATAATAGGCCATTTTTTTGCTGTTGTAGTAATCGGTTACCGCGTCCGAAACGACAGGCCAGCCGTCGCGCAGATTCCACCACAGGATGCCCGTCCGGCGGAATTTGCCCATTCGCCAAAACTCCACAAAAAATTTCATTGCTTCGGCCTGTACCGTCTGCGAGGCAAAGATAAACCTGTCCAAATCGGCGGGCACTTCGCCGAACAGTTCCCTGATTTGGTTAATCATCAGGTTGTTTCGTTCAAGCGTACTGGTTGCATACTGGTGATAGCGGCTGGCTTTTGTCTGCCATTCGTCATTCCACTCAAAGGTACCCTTCTTCCAGGGATAGACGCAGTCTTTGGTGAACATTTTCTCCAGGCTTTCGCGATTGGGGCAGCCGTGGTATCCGATTTCGCTGACAAAGTGATTGTAGACATCGGTATAAAACGACGCCTTGTAGTAGCCGCGCGGCCCCCAGAGATGACGCTCCGGAAGCAGGTTGTGATTCCGTCCGCCGGCGTAGTATCCGGGCGAGAGATAGGGCGAACTGGGCAGGTAGGGACGGGCAGGATCAAGCTCGAACATCAGTTCTGCAATCGTCCGCCGGCTGACGCGATCCCGGTTCGGGTCGGGGGGGAAATCGCCCATGCCCCCCGCCAGGGCTTCGTCGTTTTCATTGTTACCCGCCCACAGGGCTATACAGGGGTGGTTGCGGAGTTTGGGCACGACCGACCGGACTTCCTGCTCGATTTTTTTCGCGAAGCCGTCGTCCTGCGGATAAACGGTACATCCCATTGCAAAATCCTGCCAGATCAGGATGCCGTTTTCATCGCAAAAGTCGAAAAAGGCATGGTCTTCGTAAACATTACCGCCCCAGCAGCGCAGCATGTTGCAGTTCATGTCGACGGCCATATCCAGCACGTCTTTCAGCAGCGAGGCGTCGCGGCTGTGCAACGCATCGACGGGCACCCAGTTGCTGCCCTTGATGAAGATTTTCTCGCCGTTTACCCGGAAACAGAACTCGCCGGGCTGTTCGGGCGTCGTGATTTCGGTCATGTCGAGTTTCACCGTCCGCAGGCCGATGCGTCGCCGGTCGGATGCCAGTATCCGGCCGGTACTGTCGACAATCGACACTTCGGCATCGTAAAGCGCCGGGTCGCCGTAGCCGCGGGGCCACCACAACTCGGCATCCTCCAGGTCAAACCTGTGACCGCTGGCATGTGTAAAGAGCCGTTGTGAAGATTCATACACCACCTTGCCGTTTTTTTTCAGGCGGACGATGGCCTGATGCCTGTCCAGTTCCCTGAAAGGAATGCGCAGTTGATAATCGACTTTGATATGCGCCCGTTTTCTCTCCGCGTTCGCATGGAGAACAATCCAGAAGACGTCGGTAAAATGGATCGGTTCCACTATTTGCAGTTCCACGTTCCGCCAAAGTCCGGCGCTCACCAGCCGGGGCAAAATGTCCCAGCCGTAGCCGTGCGGCGCCTTGCGAATGTTTTCCGATTCGGGATTGGCCGTGCTGCCCTTGCCGCTGTAGGCGCTCAGCAGGTAGTTTTGCGATTCGATCACCGCCGAGCGGAGAATGACCTGCAACGTGTTTTCTCCGCTGTCTTTCAACTTGTCGGTCACGTCAAACGCATGTTCGATCAGCATGTTTTCCGCTTCGCCCACCTTTTCTCCGTTCAGCCAGATGTCCGCCAGGCAATCAATTCCGCCGAAGCGGAGGCATACCCGTTGTCCATCCGTATACGCAGGAGTCGGGAAGGTTCGCGTATAGCACCATTGATAGCCTTCGTAGGGCCGCATTTCCCATACATTGCTGCCGATCATCGGGTCATGAATCAGTCCGGCCGCCAGCAAGTCAAGCTCCACATTGCCCGGAACGGTTGCCGCAATGGTCCGGTGCGTCGTTTGCCGCAACGCTTCGGGCGAGCGTACCGGCGTTTGCGGCTGTTCCCAGAAGGACAGTTCCCATGTTCCGTTCAGTGAAACGGACTGACTCCAGGCGGTCAGCGCCGGCAGGGACAGGAGCATCCAAATCTTGATAATTATACCTCGTTTCATCATTTAATCTTCAATTTTTCGAACCAGTTCCGGATAATAAGCACGTTCAATGATGTCGCCGTTGCGCAGACGCACATAAGTTTCAAACTCACGAACGCCTTCCCGAAGGATAATTACACGGCCTCCGTTGTAGTCCAGGTCGTTGTATGCCGTATTGCCTCCCGAAAAACGGCCGTAGGCCAGCATGATGCCATGCCACATGGCAACAAAATCGTTGTTGTGTTCGTGTCCGCAGAAATGCCCCATCACGTCGCCGTTGATTTTCGTTGCTGCAAAAAAGCCCGAATTAAGTTGCGGACAGGCAACGTACTCCAGTTTGTGACCTATCCAGCGCGGCTCTCGGGCACAGGTGGCATCGTCGTATTCGGGCACCGGAATGTGATAGAAGGCCAGCGCGGGAACGGGCACACCGTTGTTTGCCTTTGTAAATGCCCTGCTCTCACGATTGTACCATTCGATCTGTTCGGGCGTAATCCATCCGTAGCCCTTCACGCCTTCTACCGTAGAACCGGCTCCCGAATCCATACACCAGATGACAAAGGCTACGCTGCTGTTCCTGCTCCCCTGAACGGGAAGGTTGAACACGCTTTCGCCCTTCAGCCCGTCCACACGGAAGCCAAGGTTGAAGGGCTGTTTCTGTACATAATCCTGCATTTCGCGCCGGCTCATGTCGCAATCGTTGTTGTCGTGATTGCCCCATGTTACGGCAAACGGCGTCTTGCGGCTGATCAGCGGCTCCAGTACACGTTGCAGGCCGGGTTCACCCGGCGCCGCAAAGATCACGTCGCCGGTAATGATTACGAGGTCCGGCTTCTCCAAATCCAGCATCGTGTGAATATTTTTTATCGCCTTTTGCGAAGCTTCGTTCAAATGCTGCATGTGAATATCCGTAAGTTGCAGGATTTTGAACGTGCCGTCCGCATGAAATTTCAATACCGGGCGCTGTTGCGCATATCCCGGAACCGACAGAGCGAAACCTGTCAGCAGAGTGATTGCAATTGATTTTAAATTCATTCGTTTCATCTGTTTTACTTTTTGTTGTTTATTTACTGTTGTTCAATAGTTTGTAATTATCTGTCCGATGGCTCCAGGTCCACTTTGTAAACAGCCCGGCGGCCTTCAAAGTCGGATGTAAAGATTACCGCGTCGGCCGCATGATTGAAGACAGGATGAGGATGCACTTCCTGACATTTCCAGCTTGAGCGGTGGCGGCATAGCGGTATCAATTCCACCGTCTTCCTTTCCCAGTCCGGCTTGAAAAGGGTAATCCATTCTCCCCCCCAGCTTTCCTTTTCGTCGGGAAGCGCATAATGGCCGTCCGAGACCAGCATGTTACCGTTGCTCACGGAGAAATGGCCGTATTTTTTACACTCGGCGGGAAGAGGAATTTCGGTGATTGTGTAATCGGAAGGATTACGGGGATCGTCGAACGTTATTCTGCCGATGAATTTGGCGCCGCCGGCATATGTGCCGTGATAGATGAGATGGCCGGTTTTCCGCTCCCACATTTCATGCGAAACACCATCGTCACGGCTCCGGCCGTCGCCTTCGGTACGCAGCCGGATATGGCTCCGGCCATCGAAGAGCCAGAGCCGGCGAATGCCCTCGTCAACGGCGGCCCATTCGTGGTTGTAAAGAATGAGGCTGTCGTTCACGGGACTGAATTGTACATGGTCAACCCAGGCGCTGTGCACCGTTTCGTCCAAGAGAAGGTCTCCGTTGTCGGTGTCGTAAACCAGCAGGTGAGAAGCGAGATTCCGCTGCCGGATATACCGGTCTATGTCCAGGTTATTGCTGTGATTTGCATCCTGCAGATCGAAAGCCCGGTCGTCCACAGTGCAGGTGAGAAATTTGGTTCCCGCTTCGTTGACGTGACAATTGCCTATGTCTACTTTGGAAGGAAGCGAGGCAAGCACCCGCCCGTTTCCGTTCAGATCAAAACGCCACAGTTTCCGGTCTTTCACGAAATAAATCATCCCCGTTTTACTGTGCAGCACTACGCTTCCTACGTTCAGAGCCGGATAATCGTGCTGGCGAAAATCATGGATGGGAAGGGCGTGGGGACTTGTTTCGGTGAAATAGGTAATTTGCCTCTCTTCACCGGTTTCCATATTCAGCGTCCAGATATTGTTACTGTTATCCACCGTGCGGATGAATATCATCTGTTTATCGTCGGCCAAAACGCTGTTGCTGGTGAAATAGAGCACCATGTCATCATGTTTGCCGTCGGTGAGCCGCTTCATGGCGTGTTCACGTATATCCGACCGACGGCCGCGGCTTTCCTGCGCCGCGGCCGGATTAACTGTCACCACATACAGGATGATGATAGCAAATAGTTTCTCCATATATTTGATATTTTAATCTGTTTTACCATTCCAGTTCCACTCTGACGCCGTCCGGATAGTTTTCAAAACTCAGAAAACATGTCCTGCTTGCCTCATCCCACGTCTGTACCGCTTCCATCGGCGCGTTTGCCGGATCGGTGACCTTCACCGTATGCGGCGCGGCCGGAAGCAGGACACGCATGTTATTGGTCGTATGGATGGGGCTTTTTACCACAAACGAATATGTTTTCTTTTCGGTCCGTTCGTCATATACCCGTGCTGCCGCCGCCAGCACCTGCGGTTTCTTCCTGTCGGGTATCCGTTTGAGGTTGTACAGATAGGCCTGTTCTCCCGGAAGTACTTCCTTCCGGGTAATCACCGGCAGCTGCGAATCAAACAGGTCGATAAACAGGCCCGTCGTCACAAAAGGCTGCTGATCCGTGCCCTCTTCCATTACGGCGACAAGGTCGAACGGGCCGCGCTCGATATGGAAACTGTTCTTGAAAATCAGCTTTCCGCCTTTGGCCTCGTTCTCATACAGCTGCCTGACAATGTCTACATATTCCTGATCGTTGTCCTTTTCCATGACAAACTCTTTCGGATTTTTCCGTATCACGTACACCGTCCCCCGGCCAAAGGAATAGGCGCCTTCCGCGGCGCCGGCAGCCATGCCCATCCGTTCAAACAGATGATCCGACGGACGTTCGTAGCGGTTGCCGTCCGTGTTCCACCATTCCCGGACGGTTTGAAAGTCATCGTCGTCGCGACTGCAGTACACCAGCACGCCGCCTTTGGAAACCCAGTCGGCTATGTGCGCATGACATTCGGGGTTCATCGGTTTCATGTTGGTATACGACAGCACCAGCAGCCGGACGCCCTCCCACGCTGCGGGATAGCCGACATTCTCCAGATGAACGGTGCTGACCGGCACGCCGCGCATCAGCAGGGGCAGCGCCTGGCCGTAGAAACCGGACAGCTGGGGGTCTTCCGCATTGGCGGACATGTTCTTCAGTTCGCCGCTGTGGTGCGACGTATTCTCGCCCGCATGAGCCAGCGGCCGGCGCTGGAACATCAGCGAATTGGCCATGACCACGCCGATGCCGTGCGAACCGCTGACCTGATTTTTCGACACGGGCATGAAATTCAGCGAATTCATCATCACCTGAATCTGGGTGGAATACCAGCGGGGTATTTTTTCCCGCTGATCGCTGTCGGCGCTGGTGCGGTAGGTACCGTGATAGATTCTTCCCGGCCACGGCAACACTTCATAGCTGGCCACCGACGGATACAGCATCTGGGCTACAAAGGTGGCTTCATAGCCTCTCTTGAAGAAGTTCCAGTCGTGGGGAATGTCTTCGATCGGGTCGATGTTGAAATACAGTTTCCGGCCCGTCGGACGCGTCATGGATTCCATGGAGCCGTATTCCAGAAAGGCGTTCTCAAAGACCCGCGGCTTTTCTATACCCTTATAGTATACCGGTTCGCGGGCGGTGCCGGTCCATATCTGCGCCTGATAGCCGTCTATGCAGGGCATCGAGGCCAGACTGGCTTCCGGGCTGACTACCTGCCAGACCGAATAGTTCACCAGCGAATGGGTTGGCACGTAGCATCTTACGTTCAGTCCTTTGCTTTTTCCGTATTCCTTGGCAAACGTGCACACGTCTTCTATCGCCCGGTAGAACAGATGATATTTCAGCTTGTTGGACAGATACGTGTTTTCGGGCGACTCGTGCTGCGGACGCCACGGAAAACCGTAATACTCCTCATATTCGCGTTTGAACGCCTCGCTGTATCCCGAATAGGCAAAATATTCGGGTTCCTCCAGGTAGATGGCGTCAATGCCCGCGTCAATCACCCGTTTGATATGCACTTCCTTCAGGTATTTCAGGAAGTTTTTCGTGGGCACCAGATAGGGCGTCAGTTCGCCGTGCCAGACCGTATCTCCCGTTGCCCGCACCTGACCTTCATCGAAATGCGGCTTCCCGTCCCATGCACCGGTGAAATACTCCTTGTAGTTTCCCCAGGCGATGCCGGTCATGAAATGGGTGATATACCCCCGGTCGCGCCAGCTTTGCACTTTCTGCTCGAAAGTCAGGTCGCCGTAGTTTCTGGCGCCATACACAATGGCTACGTCGGAGCGAATGTCCGTAGTGGGTTCCCAGGGACTGCTCACCTGAAATACCGTCTTTTCCCTGTCCACCTCGACAGCGGTTTCCGTTTGTGCAGGCCGGCAGCCTGCATGAGCGACAAGCATCAGACCTGCCACCCATCCGTAAAAAAATATTCTCTTCATATTGGATTGGTTTTTAAAATATTTATTTCAGTTCCTGTTTAATAAGCAACGTATGACCCGTATCTTCCAGTTCGCGGATATGCGCCCGTTCTGCGCCGCCGCCGTTGGGCTGGTGGTACACGAGGCACAACCGGCCGTCGAATGTTCTGAAAATCATCCCGTGACCGCCATCCTGATTGAGCAATGGCTCCGGATGCTGTTTCCACGGGCCGGCAATTTTTCCGGTCGTTGACTCGGCGATGCCGATCGCATAGCCTTCTTTAGAGAAGCTCGACCAGATCATCAGCAGCTTGCCTGTTTTGGTACGGTACACGAAGCATCCGTCGGTCACGTAGCTTTTGTTTCCTTCGGGCGTCCACGGGGCGCTCGACGCGCAAAACAGGCGGAGCGGCCGTCCCGCGGGCGCCGACAGATCGGATTTCAATTCCACGACCTCCATCGTTCCGTCTACCGTCTGTACCCATTCGCGGCAAAAGACCATGTAGGGCGTACCGTCTTCGACCCAGAGCGTACCGTCAAGCGCCATGTAATCCATGGGCGTATGCGGAAGGCGGTCAAAAGGCAGAAACGGGCCTTCGGGCGTGTCGGCGTGAAAAATCTGCGTGCCGCGAAAGCTGTACGCAGGCCAGCCGGTCTGTTCCTTTTTCCATTCAATGTCGCTGTTGAGCGTGGCAAAAAGATAGTATCGCCCCTGATACGCGTGCACTTCGGGCGCCCATACCGCACCGGTAATCCAGTTGTCTTCAGGCACGGTAAAGACCTGCTGCGGCCCTTCCCATGTGTTCAGATCCCTGCTTTTGTAGACCGCTACGCCGCCCAGCGTTTGCCCTTCCCGGCCCGTCTGAGACGAAGAGCCGTACATGTAATAGATTCCTTTCCGCGCATCCGCCACAATGAAGGGGTCGCGGATATATATATCGCCGATTGCCTGCCGGCGGGACTGTCCGCACACCTGCGGCACATACGCCGTACACAGCAGGCCGGCAAGTAACATCATAGATGTTTTCATTTTTTTTCTTTTTTGAATGGTCGGATTAAACGTTCAAGCCTGCCGGACACTCCTTGCATGTCATTATGAATCGGTTCACAGGTATATAAAATCACCCTGTTTTCGGTTAAATACAATTGGTTTCGCAAGAAATACAAAGAGTAAACATACGTCCGGGCCTGCGTTTACTTCAACAGCCGGTAACGATCGTGGAACATGATGGCGGCTCCGAGCGCAAACGGCGTGCCTTCTACTACCTCCCGCCGGAAATAGTAGGCTTTGTCACCGACGCAGGTGCCCGAACATACGTTGGTGACGGTCGCCAGCGAATCGCCGAGCGTTTTCAGGCTGTTTTTCTCAATGCCCCGGAAAGCGCTGTTAACCACGGGGCGGAAGGTTTCGGCCGGCAGGATGCCGTCGGCAATGCCCAGCGTGATGCCGTATGCAAACATGGCGGTGCAGGAGCTTTCGATAAAATTGCCGGCTTCACCCGGATAAACGGGCAGCTGATACCAGTGTCCCGTTGTCGCATCCTGCAGTCCGGCCAGCGTCCGGGCCAATTTCACAAACATGGCCTCCAGCGCGGCCCGTTCGCTCATGGTGCGGGGCATCAGGTGCAGTGTGTTGGCCAGCGTCATGACGACCCATCCGTTGCCGCGTCCCCAGAACTGGCTGCCGCGGCGTTCGGGATTGTCGGCCCAGCCGGCCATGCTGCATCCGTCGTCAAACGGCTCGCCGTCGTCATCCCAGCCGTGATACCACAGGCCGGTGGCCGGATCTTCCAGTTTTTCGGCATGTGCCGCAAGCTGGAAGGCCACTTCGGCGAGGTACTGTTCGTCGCCTGTCAACCGGTACATTTCCAGCAGAAAGAGGCTGATCATGTAGACCGTGTCGTCCCACAGTTCCACCACATTGTCGCGATGCGAAACGCCGCCGTTCGACGACTTGACAATCCGCCGGTAGTCGTCATAAATCTGGAGCGCTTTCCTTGCATAAGCCTCTTCGCCCGTCACACGCGCCAGAAACGCCATGCCGAATCCCGACGCCACCGCGTTGGGATGAATGCCTTCGGCCCGGTCCATGGTCACGTCCATCGCCTTGCGGACGTAGTCAAGCATTGCTTCCCGGTCGATACCCAGTTCGCAGCGGTCGGCCACGGCACGGAGCATCGTAGCCTGCGCCCAGTCCCAGACATACTTGTCGGCCGGCATAAATTCCCGCACGGCATAAGCCGCCACCCGGTCGCCCCATCCGTTGGCCTGCGGCTGCGGAGACGGCCTGTTTTTTCCCGTACACTGTACGAAAAACAAAATACTGCCGATGCACATGATGCGTAATACGAAAACGGTCTGTCTTTTCATTTCTGTTCTTTTCATTTTTAATGCTGTTTTTTGGCTGTCATTTCTTTGACAATGTAACATACGCTATCTATTATAATGTAAAAAATTAATGTTCGGATGAGGTGATCTGTTTCAACCGTTCCACATCCAGGCGAAGCCGTTCGATCTCCAGCAGGTGCGCTTCGAGGTCTTCGCGATGCCGGCGGTCGAGTGCGGCAGCCAGGTCTTCGGTGGTGAGCGGCATGGAGAAGGTCGGTTCGGGGCCAAACTTGGGCGCGTCGTCCACATGTTTGAGGAAGGCAGCCTTGATGATGAACTGTTTGCCGTGCGAGCCGTCGGGCATCCGGATGTCGTTGTGCAAACGGGTGGTATACTGCCGACACACTTCGGTTTTGCCGTCGGAGGCCATGATGACAATCAGCGCCTGCCGCACACCCGGAGGCCATCCGTGCGCCGTGAGCGCAGCATTTTCGCCGGTTGACCGGTCAATGACGACGCGGATGAAGTCCGTGTTGAGGATCGACACCTTGACTTCGGCCGGCACGTCGGTTGGCTCCTTGCGTTCGCGGTGTCCGCCCGCTTCTCCCGGAAGGAGGAATCCGAGCAGGTGCACGTCGTCGGCCGTCAACACGCCGGCATAGTATTGCATGTATGCCCAGGATTTCACCTGGGTCAGGCACAGTTTGACTGCGGTCTTGAGCTGCGAATTGCGCACGGCGCGGTCGGCGGCGGAGCCGTAGTTCGACCGGCATTTGGGAATCAGTTCGGCCAGCTGGTTGCGGCTGTTGATCAGCTGCTGAAACCATTGCTGGGGAACGCTCCACGAGGTCTGATGGGCCTGGAGGATGTTGACGAGGTTGTCGAGGTTGTCGAACTGCCCGTCAATCTTTCCATGCCAGCGACGGATACCGGCAAGAACTTCGGCGGGAATGTCCGCACAGGTAGCCGCCCCGGCAGCGAAGGCAAACGAGAGCAGGCCGCCGACAAACGGGAGGCTGCTCCCGTCCGCAACGGAGGCGAAAAACGGGTTGAAAAGGCCGGAAAGCGTGTCGACCGACAGGATCAAGATTTGCAACAAGGTTTCCATTCTGTTGACAATTAATATATTATTGATTTTGAATATAAAACGGGCAGATTGAAATGGCTAAAAAACAGGGATGTGGATTTTTTTTCACACGTGTAACCGTTTCCGTTACACATGTGGGCTTTTCTTTTACGCGTGAAATTTTTTTCGCCCGCGCGTGAAATTTTTTTTTCACACGTGTAACTGTTCTATTTACAGATGTGGATTTTTCTGTCCACGCGCAAAAAAAATTTTTTACAGGAGTGGATTTTTCTTTTACGCATGAAACGATTTTCCGTACACGTGTGATTTTTTTTTTCACATCTATGTTTTCGGCGTGTATCCCGACCGTTATGCGGAAATGCGATGCAACGCCGGAAAAAAGAGAAGCGGCGTCTTTGCCCGGAACACGGTTTTGCAGCCAAACGGAAAGGGACAGCAGCCGGCCTGTTGTCGCGGGATTGCAGCGGCAGGCCGTTTCTTTCGGAGGCATCGCAGTCTGCGTGCGACCTCCGCACATCACATATCGCTCCAAACAGTTGTCACGCAAGGGTAAGCGGAAGGTTTCAAAAACAGGCCCCCTCCTGCGTTCCGTCAGATGTCCGATCCTAATCATGTCTGTAATTTATTGCTCTTTCTTAAATTCGGGACGCAAGTTAAACCCTTTTTTTCTATTGGCAACTGTTTTCGCAAAAAAAATGCATCAAAAGCAGATTTTTTTTATCCCGAAAAAAACACAAAGTATTGAATATTATCGCATTAAAAAAGAATGCAGGAGCATTGAGCGTGAACGGCGGAATTGCAAATGTGGAAAACAGGTGTTGCTTTTTCTCCGTCGATTCAAACAAGACGGCCATGCGACGGGAATGGGGGGGCTTCTTTTTGGTTGTCTCAATGAGATAGAAAAACCATATGAGGATAGAAGAACTGCTGTCAAAGAGATGAAGAAACGGCAAAAAGAGGCCGTAAAGAACTGTTTTGAAGAAGGAGAAACATACTTCGTTGTCTCTTTCGACAGCGTGGAAAGCAAAGTAGCGTTTCTTGAAAGATTCGGGTTTAACCCTGATGACAAATACGTAAAGGGGGAGGTTCTTGAACGCCGAATAACAGCGTAATTCAACAGATTCAACACTTATGCGAAAGTCAAGGATTCCGGACATAAAAAAATTCAGAGAGACATGTGAGATAAAAGGCGGCATCATGTCTTCCGTAGCATCATCTCTTGGCGTGGACAGAACAACAGTATATTTGTGGTGCAAAAAGAATCCCGAATATGAGCAGGCGCTGAATGATTCCCGAGAAAGTTTTATCGACATAGCCGAAACTCAATTGCAAACCCTCGTAAAGGGCATACCCGACATAGCGATTGATGAAGAAGGAAATAAAGTATTCGCGGGCTGGAAAGTTCCTCCGAGTGAATCGGCCATCATTTTTACTCTTCGCACATTGGGGAAAAGAAGAGGATTTACGGAAAGGCAGGACGTGGACGTCACCACCAACGGCAAGGACATTAACGGCACGCAGCTGATATTTTCCCCCACTCCTTTAAGCCCGAAGGATATAGAGGACATAAAGAATTTGCAGAGTGGAGAAAAAAATAGCGCTGACGCCGGTATACCAGAAACTTGACAGGGCGTTCCACACGGGAAGGTTTAATGTTTTCGTTTTGGAAGGCGGCAGCCGCAGTTCCAAGACGTATTCCATTATTCAGTTTTATATCCGCTGGGCAATGGAGCATCAGGGCAAGAGTAACCGTATCGGCGTGTTCCGTCTTAAGGCTACATGGGTGACGGC
>JAISMO010000075.1 GCA_031276675.1 Tannerella sp. | reverse complement strand
GAATATTTCAGACTGAAGAAGTCGTAATCCGGATGGATTGTGAATATTTCAGACTGAAGAAGTAGCAATCCGGGCGGATTGCGAATATTTCAGACGGAAACAGACCTGAATCCGGACGGGACTGTCTCCGGTGATCACGGAACCGTGGCGGGCAGCGTATAATCCCCAAATATCCAAAATGAATGAATGCTCCTAATGGACATTTTGGGATGATATGATTGGAGTTTATCAATCGTTTGTGTTGTGCAATTTTGTTCGTATATTTGTGCCGGTATTAATTCTAAAAATTTAGTGTTATGAAAGAAAATGTTATTTTATCGATTTTGCTTATTCTTTTTATTGGAATAACTTGTTGTCGTAATGAATCAAGCGATCTGTTTTTAGAACAGAGTGATATGCAGAATATTGAAAATATGCGGAAAATTTTTCGGAATACGGAAGAATTAGAAGTGTATTTCAATAAAGTAAAAGATGATGAACGACAGGGCGTTACTACGCGTTCATCAACTCTTGCGGAAAGTAAATCTTTGGTTGATAAATTTCTGGAATATACTTCTATGAATAAAATTCATCATAAACTGGCCCACTTTATGGTGTTTGGACTGGAACGAAAAATGATACTGGCTCATATGACAAAAAAACATTTGATGAGAAATTCGGTATTAATACAGGGAAATACAAATATTATTTATGTTCGGGAACAATAACAGGTTCTGCGGTAAATAATAATGGTTCCTGGTATTCGACCACAATTGGTCCTGGTTTTTAGAGATTGGTATTATAATTATTAAAAGAGTTGGGTTGCAAGTTATTTATTTAAATTGCAATCCTGCTTTTTTGCTTAAAATGAAAAATAAGATGAAGAAGATTGTATTTGTATGTTTGTTTATACTTGTCGGTGTGTTTGTTTCCCTTGCACAGGAGAAGAAGTTGCCGTTTGCCGTCGGTATTAGCCATGAATGGGTTGAAGACGCCGGAAAAGGTTATCTGTATGCCAACAGCATTACATGTGATTACACTACAAGGCGGGAAAAGATTGCGATAGAGGTATTGTACGGACTTTCAAAGAGATGGTATTTAAGCAGCGCCGCAGGTGTTTCGTTTTACAATTCCGACATGTATATGGGCCGGTTGTCGGTGGCGAATACGGTCGGCGTTTCCGTCAGCAAACCAACTTTGCTTTTGTCACAAAAGGTTCTGTATGATCTTGTCCAATGGCATCCTGCAGGTTTTATCGGATTAAAGGCAAGCCCGTTCATGGCTTTAGCGTATGAACCGTTCTTTTCCAAAGCGGAATCAAGCGGATTTTCGGATTTAAATTCAAATGAAGCCGTTCAATTTATGGAAACTCAAAACCTGCCTGCCCTTTCCGCACAAACCAAAACACCGGCAGGCCTGTTTTCCATAGCGGGCGGGTTGTCCTTGGAAGTCGTGCTGTTTAAAAAAATCGGAGTCTCATACCATCTCGGATATGCCTATTCCTTATTTGGACATTCACAGATGGATGTCGAATACAGGTATGCAGATGATGAAATTCACACGTTGCATTTTAAATCCGAAGACCGTGGAATTTCTCAAAAGGCAGGTATTCGGTATTATTTTTAATGCTCCTTCAGCGTATTTGCCTGCACCGTCCACCGTTTATTTTCCCGTTGGGGAGAAGCTGTTTTCATACTTGAATTTCAAGAGTTTTCCCGAATAGCCCGGCAGGGTTGTTTCATACGGGCAGGCCTCGGTCAGCGTACCGAGGCTTTGTTCGCCGGTAAGCAGGTCGGTTCTCAGGGCCGGTTGATTGTCGGGAATATGCAGCAAACGGAACGCTTCCGGCGGAAGGATGACACGTACCGTCTGCTGCATGTGGTCGAAATTGACGACGATCAGGATCGCCTCCTGTCCGTACTGGCGCAGAAAGGCGTATTGGCGATGGTCATTGAAATGCGGATTGTCCCGGTTGACGTACATCAGGTCAAAGAAGGCTCCCTTCACAATGGCCGGTTCGCGGCAGACGACATTCAGCAGTCGGGCATAGTTCCGGCGCAGCGCCTGCTGTGTTTCGCTCAGCAAGGCTCCGTCGCATGGCCCGCCGTTCATCCAGTTCCGGATGCTTTCAAGGCTCCAGTAGTCGAACAGGCTTGTCCGCCCGTCGCGTCCGCTGTAGCCCTCTTCGTCCATGCCTCGTTCGCCCAGTTCCTGACCGAAGTAGATCATGACCGGATTGACGTGGAGGGTGGCGGCAACTATCATGCCGGGGAATCCGGCTTCGGCCGATCCGGCAAAAAAGTCGGATGCGATGCGCTGTTCGTCATGGTTTTCCAGGAAACAGAGCATGTGTTCACGAATATCTTCCACGTTTTGCCAGCAGCGTGTGATGGCCGTGGCGCCGGTCTTTCCGCAGATCACGTCGCGCAGGGTATCGTAGAAGCCGACCTTGTCATACAGATAGTCGAAGTGTCCGTGGTGGAGATAGTCGCGATAGCGTTCGGGGCGGTAGATTTCGGCAATGAAGCAGACTTCGCGCGTGGCCCCGGCTCTGGGAATGGCCCAGTGCCAGAACTCGACGGGCACCATTTCGGCCATGTCGCAGCGGAAACCGTCGACGCCCTTGCCCACCCAGAAGAGCAGGATGTCCAGCATCTTGATCCACGTATCGGGAACGGGGTCGAAATGGCAACTGCCGTCGCCGGCACAGTCCACCCCGTAGTTCAGCTTGACCGTGTCGTACCAGTCGTCTCTGGAGGGATACAGGCTGAAGCAGTTGTTCCCGGTCGCTTTGGCCGGGAATTCGCTGTATTCAAAATCTTCTTCTCCCGCGTCGAAGTGCAGCGTCAGGGCCTGGCCGGGCAGGTAGTAGAAGTTGTTGTTGGGGTCGAAGCGCTTGAAGGTATTGTCCTGCCGTCCCAGGTTGTTGACGGTGATCGGTTTGGCGTCGGAGTGATAACGGCGGGCGACGTGATTGGCCACAAAGTCGATGACGACCTTCAGGCCGGCACGGTGGGTCCGTTCGACCAGCGCTTCAAATTCCGCCATGCGGCAGGAGACGTTTTCGGCCAGATCGGGATCCACATCGTAGTAATCCCTGATGGCATACGGCGAGCCGGCGATGCCTTTCACGACCGCGGCGTGGTCGCAGGCCATGCCGCAGGCCGCGTAATCGGTCCGCGTGGCATGTTCGATGATGCCGGTATACCAGATGTGGGTTACGCCCAGTTGCCGGATTTCGTGAAGCACACGGTACGTAAAGTCCGCGAATTTGCCGGCGCCGTTTTCGGACAGGGCGCCGTTTTTCCGGCACGCAGGGTTCCGGTTGCCGAACAGTCGAGGGAAGGTCTGATAAATAACCGTTTTTCGGTCGCTATTCATAGGTGGATGTATTTAGGGGTGAATGTGTCTGCACTTTTTCAGTTTCGGGAATTTTTGCAGGAGGGTTCGGGCCTGCGACTTTTTCCCGGCGTCGGACAGGAATCGTTCCATCGCTTCGAGGGCTGCATCGTAACCGGCCTGAACGATCCGGTCCACATTTTTCAGGTCGAACATCCCGTATTGGCCGAACGCTTCGGTTTCGATCAGGATATCACAGTTTTTGCGGTCCGGATTCGTGTTTGCCCGGAAGAGGTAATGAAACGAACGTTCCGCAATGCCGTACAGGCTCTGACTGTATTCGCGCGGGACAAAAGGACTGACATTTACGCCGATTACGCATTCGCACTGCGAACGGATGAACGACACGGGGAAATTGTGAAACAGTCCGCCGTCCACGTAATGCACCCCGTCGATGAGCACCGGGCTGAACAGTACGGGTATGCTGCACGATGCCCGCACGGTTTCGACAATCGGGCCGGAGGTGAACGCACGGCTTGTTCCGTTGTCCAGGTTCGTTGCCACCACGATCAGCGGGATTTGCAATTCTTCAAACCGCCGGGCGTGCAGGTGCTGTTCCAGAAAGCGGCTGAAGCGGCTGCTGTCGAATATCCCCGACTTGGGTAACTGGATGTGGGCAAATTCGGTAAACTCCCGGTCGCTGAAAAGCTGCTCGATTTCTCCGGTCGAAAAACCGTCGGCAAACAGCGTTCCCATCAGCGCTCCGAAACTGGTGCCGGAGATAATGTCCGGCCGGATGCCAAATTCTTCCAGCGCCTTGAACACGCCGACATGGGCAAAGCCCTTGGCGCCTCCGCCGCTTAAGGCCAGTCCGATTGAATACGGTTTCTTTTTGAACAGGATACCCATTGTTAAAATCGTTATTTTCCAACAAATGTAGGGATAAAAATTCAAAGATTCAAAGATGCGGGGAAGCGGAAATGCTTTTCAAATGATGGCTCCTAACGTGACGACATTGGGTTTTAACCGGCGGAGTAAAAGCGGACTTTTTTAAAAAAAACCGCATACAGTTTGTCTGTTCAAAAAAACCCGTTATATTTGCCCGCTCATTTAAAACGAAAAAAAAAAATGAATTCTTTTACGGCAAATACAGACCGGTGGTGGCGCTTGCAGGTAAAACACTGTGAGTAGCAGCCGTATTTCATTGATTAATTGTGGTACATATTATCGAAAAGGTCTGTCATACTCACGGCAGGCCTTTTCTTATGGAACAGTTCAAGGGTGTGAAATTAAAAACAAAGCATTGTATGAAGAGATATCAAATTGACGAAAACGGGTATTACGGGCCGTATGGCGGAGCCTACGTTCCGGAGATACTGTACCGGTGCGTGAACGAGTTGCAGGAGGTGTATCTCGGCGTGCTTGAGAGCGAGTCGTTCCGGCAGGAATATCACCGGCTGCTGCGCGACTATGCCGGCCGGCCTTCGCCGCTGTACCGTGCGCGGCGGCTGGGCGAGCGCTACGGCTGCACGGTTTACCTCAAGCGTGAAGACCTTAACCATACCGGTTCGCACAAAATCAACAACACCATCGGACAGATTCTCCTGGCACAGCGGATGGGCAAGCGGCGCATCATCGCCGAGACGGGCGCCGGACAGCACGGCGTGGCTACGGCTACGGTCTGCGCACTGATGAACATGCCCTGCGTGGTGTATATGGGACGGACGGACGTGGAGCGTCAGCAGCCGAACGTCCGGAAAATGAACATGCTCGGCGCCGAGGTTGTTCCGGTTACCTCCGGCAACATGACCCTCAAGGATGCGACCAACGAGGCTATCCGCGACTGGTGCTGCCATCCCGCCGATACGTTCTACATCATCGGCTCCACCATGGGGCCGCATCCCTATCCCGACCTGGTCGCTCGCCTGCAGTCGGTCATCAGCGAAGAGATACGCCTGCAAATGATGGAGAAGGAAGGGCGCGACTGGCCTGACTGGCTGATTGCCTGCGTGGGCGGAGGAAGCAACGCCGCCGGGACCATCTACCACTATGTGAATCGCCCGCACGTACGCATCCTGCTGGCCGAAGCCGGCGGCAAGGGGGTGGACTCGGGCATGAGCGCCGCTACCATCCGGCTGGGACGCCGGGGGATTATTCACGGTGCACGCACGCTGGTGATGCAGAATGAGGACGGACAGATCGAAGAGCCGTACTCGATTTCCGCCGGACTGGACTATCCCGGCATCGGGCCGCTACACGCCTGGCTGGCAGAGGAGGGACGCATAACCGTGCTGACCGTAGACGACGACGAAGCCCTGCGCGCGGCCTATGAACTGACCCGGCTGGAGGGCATCATCCCGGCGCTCGAAAGTGCACACGCGCTGGGCGTGCTGGCGAAAACGACTTTCCGGCCTTCGGACGTCGTCGTACTGACCGTTTCGGGACGCGGCGACAAGGACATGGATACCTATATCAACCATGCAGACCGGACAGGTGATACCGCTCCGCGAATTCAGGCGGTCGATTTTTCCGAATATACAAACCATTCACTGTAAACATATATGAGTTACAAGTTCACTGCGGCAAGCAAGCAATTGCTCGGCGACCTGCATACGCCGGTCAGCCTTTATCTGAAGTTGCGCGACATCTATCCCGAGTCGGCGCTGCTGGAGAGTTCCGACTTCCACGGCAACGAGAACAGTCTGTCGTTCATCACCCTCTGCCCCCTGGCCCGCATCGGGGTCAACCGCGCGGAGGCAACGACGGTCTTTCCCGACGGAAAGACCGTCGCACATCCGCTTTCCGCCGACCGCACTGTGGCCGACGCGCTCAACGGTTTCGTGAACAGCCTTGAGGTCTCCGGCCCCGGCAGCGAACACTGCGGACTGTTCGGCTATACGGCTTTCGACGCCGTGCGCTACTTTGAGCAGATTCCCGTGATGGAAATGCACCACGAGGAAAACGATGCACCCGACCTGCTCTACATTCTCTACAAGTACTACCTCGTCTTCGACCATTTCAGGAACGAACTGACGGTAGTCGAACTTCTCGGCCCGGGCGAGAGGGATCATCTGGCGGAAATCGAGACCCTGATCGAAAACCGGAACTTTGCATCGTATAACTTTCACACCGTAGGCGAGCGTTCCTCGTCCATCACCGACGACGACTACCGGGCGATGGTGCGCGAAGGCATCCGCCACTGCCGGCGCGGCGACGTGTTCCAGATCGTCCTCAGCCGGCGCTTCGAGCAGGCTTTCCGCGGCGACGACTTCAAGGTCTACCGCAGCCTGCGCAGCATCAATCCCTCGCCCTATCTGTTCTACTTCGACTTCGGCGGCTTCCGCATCTTCGGCTCCTCGCCCGAAACGCACTGCAAGGTGACCGCAGGACATGCCTGCATCGACCCCATTGCCGGAACGACGTTCCGCTCCGGCAACGAGACGCTTGACCGCCGGCGTACCGAACTGCTCCTGGCCGACCCGAAGGAAAATGCCGAACATGTCATGCTCGTCGACCTGGCGCGCAACGACCTGAGCCGCAACGCCAGCAAGGTAAAGGTGGATTTCTACAAGGAAATACAGTATTACAGCCACGTGATACACCTCGTTTCGCGCGTAAGCGGCGACATCGACGCCGGGAGCAACGCCATCCGCACGCTGATCGACACCTTTCCCGCCGGGACGCTCAGCGGCGCGCCGAAAGTCCGTGCCATGCAACTGATTACCGAACTCGAACGCCATAACCGCGGCGCCTACGGCGGCTGCATCGGCTTCATCGGGCTGAACGGCGACCTGAACCAGGCCATCATCATCCGCACGTTCATCAGCCGGGGCAACGTCCTCTACTATCAGGCCGGCGCCGGCATCGTGGCCCTCAGCGACGAAGAACGCGAACTGCAGGAAGTAAACAGCAAGCTGGGCGCCCTCGACAAGGCCATCCGGCAGGCAGAAACATTAATCCATTGAATTATGAAGATATTACTGTTTGACAATTACGACTCGTTCACTTACAACCTGCGTCACGCCCTGCTGGAACTGGGTGCGGAGGTGGAAGTGCACCGCAACGACCGGATCGCGCTTGACGACGTGGCGCCCTTCGACAAGATTCTACTCTCGCCCGGTCCCGGTATCCCCTCCGAAGCCGGCCTGCTCCTGCCGCTGATCAAGCGTTACGCGCCACAGAAAAGTATCCTCGGCGTATGCCTGGGTGAACAGGCCATCGCGGAAGTGTTCGGAGCAAAACTGCTGAATCTGACGCACGTCTTTCACGGCGTCTGTTCCGACATCCGCATCGTCGCCCGCGACCCGCTGTTTGCCGGGCTGGAACCCGCGTTCCGCGCCGGACGCTATCATTCGTGGGCGGTCTCCGAAGAAAACTTCCCCGACTGCCTTGAAGTAACGGCCGTCGACGCTGCCGAAAACCGCATCATGGCCCTTCGCCACCGCACGTATAACGTGCGCGGCGTACAGTTTCATCCGGAGTCCGTCCTCACGCCCCACGGCATGACCCTGCTCCGCAACTGGCTTGCCCTCTAACGCTCAAAACCAACGATAACAGAATCATGAAACAGATATTATACCGCTTATTCGAACATCAGTACCTGGATCGCAGCGAAGCGCGCACGCTGTTGCAGCGCATTGCCTCCGGCACGTACGGCGAAGCACAGATAGCCAGCCTGATCACGGTCTTTCTGATGCGTAACATATCCGTCGAGGAATTGACGGGCTTCCGCGAAGCCCTGCTGGAAATGAGCCAGCCTGTCGACCTGTCGGCCTGGCCTTTCATCGACATCGTGGGGACGGGCGGCGACGGCAAAAACACGTTCAACATCAGCACCTCCGCCTGTTTCGTACTGGCCGGGGCCGGCTACTGCGTGGTCAAGCACGGCAACTACGGCGCCACGTCGGTCAGCGGCGCAAGCAACGTCATGGAGCAGCACGGCGTGAAGTTCACCACAGACCTCGACCGGCTGCGCGCTTCGATGGACGCCTGCCGCATGGCCTACCTGCACGCCCCGCTGTTCAATCCGGCGCTGAAGGCCGTCGCGCCTGTACGACGGAACCTGGCCGTGCGCAGTTTCTTCAACATACTCGGCCCCTTAGTCAATCCCGCCCGCCCGAACCGTCAGTTGCTGGGCGTCTACAACCTTCCCCTGGCGCGGCTCTACACGTATGCCTACCAGGAGAGCGGCGTCCGGTTTGGCGTGGTGCACAGTCTGGACGGCTACGACGAGATTTCGCTTACGGGTGATTTCAAAGTCATCCTGCCCGACCGCGAGAAACTCTACACGCCGGAGATGCTCGGTTTTCCGCGGGTATCCGAATCCGATCTGTCCGGCGGCGACACGCCTGCCGACGCTGCCCGCATCTTCGACGCCGTCCTGCACAACACGGCTACGGAGGCGCAACGCCTCTGCGTGGTCGTCAACGCCGCCTTTGCCATTCAGGTGATCTGTCCGGAGAAGAAAATCGACGCCTGCATCGCCGAAGCGACCGAATCGCTGGCAAGCGGCCGGGCGCTGGCTGCGCTGAAAAAGTTTCTGGAGATAAACGGATAAGATGGATGTGCTGGAAAAGATTGTAGCGAACAAGCGCCGGGAAGTGGCGGCCCAGCGGGCGGCCGTTGCGCCGGAGATGCTGCTGGCGATGGGCGCCGCGCGGATGAGCCGGCCCGTGAATTCGATGCGCCGTGCGCTGGCACAGTCTCCGTCGGGGATTATTGCCGAGTTCAAGCGCCGCTCGCCCTCGAAGGGCCTGCTGCACGCCGACGCCCGCGTCGAGGAAATTGTCCCCGCATACGAACGCAACGGCGCCTCGGCCTGTTCCATCCTGACGGACGGCGATTTCTTCGGCGGTTCACTGGGCGACTTGCAGCGTGCCCGTGCGCAGGTATGTCTGCCGCTGTTGCGTAAGGACTTCATCATTGACGAATACCAGTTGTTTCAGGCGCGGGTGATGGGCGCCGACGCCGTGTTGCTGATTGCCGCCACACTGACCCGCAACGAATGTCTGCAACTGGCTCGAACGGCTCATGCGCTGGCGCTGGAAGTCCTGCTGGAAATCCACCACGAGCGTGAACTGACCTGCCTCCACCCGGAGATCGACATGCTGGGAGTGAATAACCGAAACCTGGGGACCTTCCATACGGAGGTCGAAAACTCGTTCCGGCTGATGGAGCGAATACGGACGGAAGTCGGCGCCGGAGCGTCATCGCCGTTACTCGTCTCGGAGAGTGGACTGTTGGAGGCCGCAACGGTTGTACGGCTGCGGGCGGCCGGTTTCCGAGGCTTCCTGATCGGGGAAACGTTTATGAAAACCGGCCGGCCCGGCGAGGCGCTGGCTGCCTTTATCTCACAAATGAATCATCAACCGGAGGACTTGCATGAAGCGACTGACAATTAAGGTATGCGGCATGAGCGAGGCGGAGAATATCCGTGCGGTAGCGCGTCTGGACGCAGACTGGCTGGGATTTGTGTTCTACCCGGCCTCGCCGCGTTGCGTGCCGGAAGGGGACGCCCGTGCGACGGTTATCCGGCAGTGCATGAAAACGAAGGTCGGCGTATTTGTCAACGCAGGCATGGAGGAAATGCTGGAAAAAGCTGCCCGCTATGGACTGGATTACCTGCAGTTGCACGGCTGTGAATCGCCAAGTCTCTGCGAATTGCTGCGACAGGCGGGATACCGCGTCATCAAGGCCTTTCCCGTCGCCACGACAGCCGACCTGGAACAGACGGCGGCTTACGAATCGTGTGCTGCGTATTTCCTGTTCGACACGAAATGCGACACCTGCGGCGGTTCCGGTAAACGCTTCGACTGGCGGACGCTGGAGGCTTACACGGGCCGGACGCCGTTTCTGCTCGGCGGCGGCCTCCGGCCCGAAAGCGCGGAGGAGTTGCTCCGCTTCCGTCACCCGCAGTGGACGGGCGTCGACCTGAACAGTGGGTTTGAAACAGCCCCGGCGCTGAAGCATGTCGCCCGTCTGGAACAGTTTATTCACCGCTTAAGAAACAATACAAAACAAAAAACAATCCTGTGAACCGTATTACACAACTTTTCGAGACACGACAGACGGGCCTTCTGTCCGTATATTTCACGGCAGGCTATCCCGAAGCAGGCCATACACAGGCCGTACTGGAAGCCCTGCAACGCGGGGGAGTGGACCTGGCGGAAATCGGCGTCCCTTTTTCCGATCCGCTGGCAGACGGCCCCGTCATTCAACATGCTGCTGCGCAGGCGTTGCGCAACGGCATGTCGTTGCGCAGGCTTTTTGAACAGCTGAAAGAGATTCGCAGGACGGTACGGATGCCGCTCCTGCTGATGAGCTACCTCAATCCGGTGATGCAGTACGGATTTGAAGCCTTTTGCCGGTCATGCGCTGCCGTCGGCGTCGACGGCATGATTATCCCTGACCTGCCGTTTGCCGACTATCTGGCGGACTGCCGGGCGACAGCCGTTCGCTACGACCTGAAAGTCATCATGCTGATAACACCCGAAACATCGGACGAACGTATCCGCCTGATTGACGAACACACAGACGGTTTCATCTATCTGGTATCAAGCGCCGCCACGACCGGTGCACAGCAGGCCTTCGACGAAACCAGGCAGGCCTATTTCCGGCGTATCGACCGGATGAACCTCCGAAATCCCCGGTTAGTCGGCTTCGGCATCAGCAATCGGGCTACCTTCGACGCAGCGCTTGCCAACGCCTCAGGCGCAATTGTCGGCAGCAAGTTCGTGCAGTTGCTGGCCCAAACCGCCTCGCCGGATGAAGCCGTAGCAAGGCTGCTGAAAGACCTGACATCGGACGGTTGACGGCAATGCACTGGCGCAGTCAGCCATTTCGTTAACGTGAGTCCGTCCGTCGAACTCATGCTGCGCGACCGCGGAGTACACGGTTCCTCACGGGCTTCAGCCCGATTCCCGCTCATCACTGCATGTTCAGCCACCCCGAAGCTATAAGTTCGGCCACCCCGAACACATAGGTTCGGTCACCCCGAACGCATGGGTTCGGTCACCCCGAACACATGGGTTCGGACTCCCCGAAGATTTGGCTTCGGGGGAGGGTAGCCACAGGGTCAACATTCATTCATTTGGTTTTCAGCATATAAAGGCACGAACAGCCGGTCTCTTTTCCTGTTCTTTTTTGCCTTTTTCTTACGTCGAACGCACGTTTCGTTATACGCCTGTTTATTTCGTATCCCCTAACAGTCGAGAAAGTCAATCGTCAGGCGCCGGATATCGTTCAGCCGTCCTTCCCGGCGAGCTTTGCAGAGAGCATTGTCGCGCACCTGCGCTCCCGGATGGCCTTTGGCCAGATCGGCGGCATGGGCGGCGATCTTGTGTGCGATGATGCCGGCCCGGAGTTCTTCCCTGTTGCCGGTCGGCATCATGTTTTCGTTGCTGATGAGCGATGCGCCGTGCCAGGCAATCTGTGCGCTTCCGACTGCAGAGGCAATATATCCGTAGATGCCGGCAATGTCGGTGATGGTCATCCCCATCGTAAAGAACGGGACTCCCTTGCAGATATACAGATGTTCTTTGGTATAGGCTTCGATCTTGTGCAGGGGGAGGTGACCGGGGCCTTCGGCAATGGTCTGCACACACTGTTTCCAGGCAATTTCGATCAGGTGCCGCATTTCGGTCAGTTCGGCGAGATGGGCATGGTCGTTGGCGTCGTAGATGGTGTCGGGACGCAGCCCGCTGCTCAGAAAAAGCGAGACGTCATACGTTTTCAGTATCTCGCAGATTTCATCGAAATGTGTGTACAGAAAATTCTCCTGCCTGTGCGTATCCATCCATTCGCTCAGGATGATGCCGCTGCGGGAAACCATATTCACCAGACGGTTATTCGTCAAAAGCAGATGTTCCTTCCGCATGGCCGCATGGATGGCCACAAAGTCCACACCCTGCCGGGCCTGTTCAACCAGTGTGTCGCGAAACAGTTCCCAGCTTAAATCCTCCGGTTTGTCGCCGGCTTTGGCCAGCGCCTGATAGAGGGGACTGGTTCCGACGGGTACGGGACAGTTGCGGATCAGCCACTCCCGCATGTGAAGGCAGTCGTTTCGGGACGAGAGGTCAATCAGCGTATCCGTACCCCATTGACAGGATCGGATCATTGTCTTGACGACCTCTTTCGCATTCGGAGTGCACGGGTTGATATTCGTGTTGACCTTCACCAGAAAACGGCGGCCGATAATCATCGGTTCCACCTCCGGATGGTTGATGTTCTGGGGCATGATGGCGCGTCCGGCCGCAATCTCCTTTCGTACGAAGTCCGGCGTGATGCAGGACTTCAAGCCCATGCCCTCCACCTGCTGGTTTTCGCGGATGGCCACGTATTCCATTTCCGGTGTGATGATCCGTCTTTTTGCATAATACATTTGTGTGATTTGCTTTCCTTCCCTGGCCTTGAATACAGGCTGTTGCACCGGAAAAGCGTTTTTCTCCCGCGGTTCGCCGGGAGGCAACTCCAGCCGGGTAATGTCTTTCCGCCGCCCATACCATTCTTCACGAATCCGGTCAATCCCCTTTCCGATGGCATGAACAGCTTGCGAATCGGCATAAGGCCCGGCCGTGTCGTATACCGTTACGGGACGGTTGCTTTTTATGCTTCTCGAACCGTCCGGCCTGACCGTTTCCGTGTTCGACAAAACAATTTGACGCATACCCACCCGGATATTGTTGATTGTACCGGGAATATATATCTTATCTCGCACAGGAGTCTCTTCTTCGCTGTTATTATCTTCTTCTTCTTCTCTATTCATCTCGCTTTCATGTAAAAAATCGCAAACTCCTTTTTCGGAAGCAACAAAAATAGTCAATTAACCCTCCTGCACCAAACGGGCTTTCGTTAAAAGTTGTGGACAACATCCGGCGCATTTGATTAGCTCAATATAAATGTTTACTTTTGCGACCTATTTTATATGCAGTTAAAATGAAATATAACACAGACGAAAAACGGTTGGCTTTACCCGACTACGGACGAAATATCCAGAACATGGTAGATTACTGTACACAAATTGAAGACCGTGAGGAACGGGATCAGTGTGCCGGCACGATTATCAACATTATGGGAAATATGTTCCCGCATCTGCGGGATGTCAACGATTTCAAGCACATTTTGTGGGATCACTTAGCCATCATGTCCGATTTCAATTTGGACGTGGACTATCCATACGAGGTTCTGAAAAAGGAAGATCTGTATAAACGCCCGCCCCACCTGAAATACAGCCATTCGAGAATCACCTATCGCCATTACGGAAAAATAATGGAACGAATGATTCTGAAAGCTACCGAACTGGAAGACGAAGAAGAGAAATCGGTAATGGTCCGCCTGCTGGCGAATCACATGAAAAAGTCATTCATGACATGGAACAAAGATTCCGTAGACAACCGGAAAATCCTGAAAGATCTCGACGAATTGTCCGGCGGGCAACTTGTACTGGATGAAGAATCGTTCCGTTTGGCAGAAAACAAGGACATACGTAACGGCGTCAATTACAAGAAACCGTTTGTTCGCAAGAGTAGATGAGTTCATTCGTCATAGAAGGCGGTTATCGTTTATCCGGTGAAATCCATCCTCAGGGAGCCAAGAATGAAGCGCTGGAAGTAATCTGCGCTGTTTTGCTTACTTCCGAACGGGTCGTCATTCGCCATGCTCCCGACATTCTGGACATCCATAATCTGATACGTTTGTTGCGCGACATGCAGGTGTGTGTGGAGCGTTTGTCGGAAGACACGTATGCTTTCCGGGCGGATACGATAGACCTGGCTTATTTGGATACCGATGAATTTGCTCACCGGGTTGCTTCGCTCCGGGGATCGGTCATGCTGGTCGGGCCATTGCTGGCGCGTTTCGGCAAAGCCATCCTGCCGCAGGTGGGCGGAGATAAAATCGGACGGAGGCGGCTGGATACGCATATCACCGGTCTTCAAAAATTAGGCGCCCGCTTTACTTATGACGATCAACGACAATTGTATACAATTGAAGCGACACGATTGAGCGGCACATACATGCTGCTGGACGAGGCTTCGGTAACGGGTACGGCCAATATCCTGATGGCTGCCGTATGTGCCGAAGGCGTCACAACGATTTACAATGCGGCCTGCGAGCCGTATATCCAACAACTTTCGGCCATGCTCAACCGGATGGGTGCGCGTATTTCCGGTATCGGTTCCAACCTGCTGACAATCGAAGGCGTGGCGTCGCTGCACGGCACGGAACATACCATCCTGCCGGACATGATTGAAGTCGGCAGTTTCATCGGAATGGCCGCCATGACGGGTTCGGATATTACAATTAAAAATACGGGTTACAACCAGTTGGGGATGATTCCCGATGCGTTCCGCCGGACAGGCATCCGGGTGGAGCAGTACGGTGACGATATTCATGTGCCGGCGCACGACTCGTACGAGATCGAAACCTTCATGGACGGTTCCATCATGACGGTGGCGGATGCACCCTGGCCGGGACTGACACCGGACTTGCTGAGTGTCATCCTGGTGGTGGCAACGCAGGCGACAGGCAGCGTCCTGATTCATCAGAAGATGTTTGAAAGTCGGCTGTTTTTTGTTGACAAGCTGATTGATATGGGTGCACAGATCATCTTGTGCGATCCGCATCGTGCGACGGTCATCGGACTGGCTCACCGGCTGAAACTGAGGGCAACAAAAATGGTTTCACCGGATATCCGCGCCGGGATTGCGTTGCTGATTGCGGCCATGAGTGCGGAAGGAACCAGCCGGATTGACCATATTGAGCAAATCGACCGCGGTTACCAGCAAATCGACAGGCGGTTGAACCGTATAGGCGCTCATATTTCAAGGCTTTAACTCCCGAAAGAATGATTCGCAAGGAAGACCTTTTTCAGATCGGACACTTTGCCAAGCCGCACGGAATTAAAGGGGAATTGTCGCTGGTTACGGATTATGAGGTCTTTGAGCGGACGGATCATCCTTATTTAATCTGCGAGATGGACGGGATTCCGGTGCCTTTTTACATTGAAAGTTACCGACCGAAAGGCCCTTCGGTGATATTGGTGAAATTGGAACATGTCGACGATCCGGCTGCGGCAAGGCGTTTCGTTAATCGACCGGTATATTGTCCGCAGGCAGTTCTGAAGAACGAGCCGGAAAAAAACGTGAACTGGCGTCAATTCAAAGGGTATATTCTTGAAGACGAGCGGAAGGGGAAAATCGGTCGGGTGACAGATGTGGACGAAACGACGCTCAACGTGCTTTTTTATGTAGATTGCAGCGGGCAAGAAATGCTGGTGCCGGTGGCCGAAGAACTGGTTTGCTTAGTTGACCGGACAGCACAACGCATGGTCGTATCGCTGCCGAACGGACTGTCGGACCTTTGAAAATAAAAACCGATGGCAAAAAAACAGCATAAAAAGAAACACTCTTTCTGGAAACGAGTCCAGTTGAAATACAAACTCTCTTTTTTCAACGAATCAACGCTGGAAGAAGTGTGGTCGTTTCGGCTGTCGCAGTTGTCGGCATTCACGACTGTCGGCCTGTTTACCGTTCTCCTGATTGCCGTCACCACACTGGTTATCATTAAGACGCCCATCCGCAACTACCTGCCCGGTTATCTGGATGTCGAAGTGCGGAATAAAATCATTCTGAATGCACTGAAAATGGATTCACTGGAGACGCTGCTTCAAACGCAAGCCCTGTATCTGGCAAACGTAACGGATATTCTGACCGGAACGGTAACGGTGGATTCCGTTCACCGTTCCGATTCGACGGCCTTTATCACGGCAAACTACGATGTGCCCCGCTCGGAAAATGAGACGCATTTCGTGAAAACCTTTGAAGATGAAGAAAAATACAGCTTTACGGTATTGAGCACGAACCCGACGGTCACGGAAGACGTGTTTTTCTACAAACCGGTGAACGGTATCATTTCGTCCCGTTACAATGCCGAGATTCGTCATTACGGCGTGGATGTGGTTGCGGGATTGCGGGAAAGCGTACTGGCGACGCTGGACGGCGTGGTCGTGTATACAGGTTACGACCCTCGCTACGGGAATGTAATCGGGCTACAGCATAAAAACGGTTTTTTTTCGATATACAAACATAATGAGTTGTTGTTAAAGGAAATGGGAGACCGTGTGGTTGCCGGCGAAGCGATTGCGCTCATCGGCAATACAGGCGACCTTTCTACCGGGCCTCACCTGCATTTTGAACTGTGGTATAAGGGAAATCCGATGAATCCGGAAGAATACATTGCTTTTTAGGAAGACGACAGCGAACAGGGAATGAAGAGGCAATTGGCTATATTGGGTTCGACCGGTTCCATCGGGACGCAGGCGCTGGAAGTCGTCAGCGAACATGCCGACCTGTTTGAAGTCTATGTGCTGACGGCCAACGAACAGGCAGAGTTGCTGATCGAGCAGGCGTATCGTTACCGGCCGGAGGCAGTCGTCATCGCCAATGAGCGGAAATATCCTGAAGTAAAGCGGGCATTAAGCGGCTTGCCCATCAAGGTATGGGCGGGGACAGAGGCCATCGCGCAGGTCGTACGATCCGAACCGATAGACATGGTGCTGACGGCGCTTGTCGGCTATGCCGGTCTGCAACCAACCATTGCAGCCATTCAAGCCGGTAAGGCCATCGCCCTGGCCAACAAAGAAACGCTGGTCGTGGCCGGCGAACTGGTCATCGCACTGGCGAAAGAAAACCGTGTACCCATCCTGCCGGTAGACTCGGAACACTCCGCCATCTACCAGTGTCTGAACGGCGAAAGGAACAATCCGGTAGAGAAAATCATCCTGACGGCCTCGGGCGGCCCCTTCCGGACAAAGACGCCGGAAGAACTGGCTCGTGTCACAAAAGCACAGGCGTTGCGGCATCCGAACTGGTCGATGGGGGCCAAGGTGACGATTGATTCGGCTTCGATGATGAATAAAGGCTTTGAAATGATAGAGGCCAAATGGTTGTTCGGTCTGGAACCGGAACAGATACAGGTGCTGGTGCATCCGCAGTCCGTCATCCACTCGATGGTGCAGTTTGCGGATGGCGCCGTCATGGCACAGCTGGGTGTGCCCGACATGAAGCTGCCGATTGCCTATGCCCTTTCCTGGCCGCAGCGGCTGAAAAGCACATCGGAACGGCTGGATTTCAACCGCTATGCGACGCTGACATTTGAGGAACCTGACATGCGGCGATTCAGGAATCTGGCATTCGCTTTCGAGGCGGCGCACCGGGGTGGAAACATGCCCTGCATCTTGAATGCGGCAAACGAAGTCGCGGTAGAAGCCTTCCTGCAAGAGCAAATTGCTTTTCTGCAAATGAGCGAGGTGATTGAACGGACCCTGGCAAAGGCCTCCTTCCTTGCAAAGCCGACGTATGAAGATTACGTACAGACGGACGGAGAAGCGCGGCGCATCGCGAAGGAAACCGTAGCAAAGAGTTCATGGAATAACAGATTGACAGTTTATTAAAATAGTAATTAATAGAATAACGGATTGATAGTATGGAAGTATTTTTGATAAAAGCGGCTCAACTTGTTTTGAGTTTATCTATTCTGGTGCTTGTCCACGAATTTGGACATTTTATCTTTGCACGCTGGTTCAAGGTGCGTGTAGAGAAGTTTTACCTGTTTTTCAACCCATGGTTTTCACTCTTCAAGTTTAAACCTGAAAACAGCGAGACGGAATACGGTGTAGGCTGGTTGCCGCTGGGGGGCTACTGCAAGATTTCCGGCATGATAGACGAATCGATGGACCGGGAACAGATGGCCCAACCGCCCCAACCCTACGAGTTTCGTTCCAAACCGGCCGGATCGCGCTTGCTGATTATGATTGCCGGCGTATTGTTCAATTTCCTGCTGGCCCTGTTTATCTACTCCATGATTCTTTTTGCATGGGGCGATACCTATCTGCCGCTCAAGAACATGAAGATGGGTATGGACTACAGCAATACGTTCAGGGAGATCGGATTCCGGGACGGCGATATCCTCCTGGAAGCCGACGGAACGGTGCTGGAACGTTTGAACAGCGCCGCACTCCGTGCCGTCATGAACGCCGGCACGGTCACTGTTCTGCGCGACGGTAGCCGGGCGACCATTTCCATTCCCGATGATATGATGCAGCGCGTCATGAGCGACAAGCAGGGCTTTGCCGCTCCACGCTTCCCGATGACCGTCAGCCGCCTTGCAGGCGATGATACGCCTGCAGCCCGCGCCGGTCTGCAACCTGGCGACTGCATTGTCGCCGTCGACGGTAACGCAACACCCACGTTTTATGACGTTGCCCAGGGGCTCCGCCAATACAAAGAACAGGAAATTACCCTCGCTTATACTCGCCACGGGCGCGAACAGTCAGTACGTCTGACGCCCGACTCGCTCGGCAAAATCGGTATCTACTCAATGACGCCCGAAGAACTGTACGAGACTGTCACCCTCACCTATGGCTTCCTTGCGTCGTTTCCGGCAGGCATCCGCTTGGGCGTTAACACGCTGAAAGGATATATCAGTGACATGAAATATGTCTTTACGAAAGAAGGCGCTACCAGTCTGGGCGGTTTCGGCGCCATCGGCAACCTCTTTCCGTCCGTATGGGATGGACGTGCGTTCTGGATGACGACGGCTTTTCTGTCCATCATTCTGGCTTTTATGAATATCCTGCCGATCCCGGCGCTGGACGGCGGACATGTTCTGTTCCTGCTTTACGAAGTGATAGCGCGTCGTAAACCCAGCGACAAATTCCTGGAATATGCGCAAATCGCCGGAATGATTCTCCTGTTTACCCTCCTGATCTATGCCAACGGGAATGATCTCTTCCGATGGTTCGGCGGAAACTGACATCAGATGGATGAAGCGGCATTGCTTCATCCATCATCACAGATTTTCAGCTATCATTATTACGCTGAATATTGTTTCAAGGAGAAAGATTTTTTTGTTAACGTACCTGACGTAGCGTTTCTTCCTTTCCATAGCCCGAACCGGCACCGCATATGGTGGATACGGGCGCTTTACAGATGATCGCCCGGGTCGAACTCACGTTGTTTATACTTCGCGCGGCATGGTTTTGTGCATGGCTCAGTCCGATAAAAATACCGTCGGGGACGGCATGTCGTCCTTCCGGGTTCCGGCAAGTCGGAATCACTCCGGATTCCGTCCGGATGGGGAAAGTAAGGCTGCAAGTCTTCCCGGGATTTTTATCGAACCGTGCCATGCATAAAACCGTACCGCGCGAAGTATAATCCATGTCTTTTCGTTATTCACGGGATGAATACCTTTCGTTCATTTTCCCGTCTTCATGACGCCCGCATCTTCGTCGGCATTGTTCAGGCGTTTCTGACCGGACTGGGAGGTGCGGCCGAAATTCATGTTCCACGAAAGCGAGAAAAAGAGCAGCCGCGACGTTTCGTTGATGTACATGCGCTTTTTGTATGAGGCATGGGCCGAACGGTTCTCCCTATCCGTATAATAATTGTCGGCGAAGGGACAGAACATCCCGATACCGAATTTCCACGTTTTGTACCTGTAATCCGCCTGAAGCATGTGCAGGTTTTCGCCGCCGCTCATGGTTTCGCCCTCGAAATGATTCCAGCTTTTCTGCCACAGGAACATGGCGTTGAAATTTCGGTAGCTTCCATTAGCCGTAAGCGTGAAGAAGGGATTGTTATATACGTGCCGGTAACTGTTTCCATTGCTGACGAAATGATTGACGCCGCCGAAGGCCGACAGGGTCAGGATTTCCTTCACCGGCCCGAAACGGAGATTGACCAGGGCGTTTGCCCACTGCCAGTTTTTCTGATTGTCCCAGGTCCGGACAATCCTGCCGTTCTCCCAGAATTTTTCTTCCATGATGGCCGACGGCTTGTTTTCATACGTCCCCTTTACGCTGGCGTTCAACAGCCCCTTCCGCCATTCCCAGAGCAGTTCGGTATGGTATGCGGAATAGGGTTTCAGGCCGGGATTGCCGCGCTGCACCTGCAGCGAATCAATGGCCTGCTCCACGGCGCTCAGGTCCGCGAGCGAAGGCGTGCTGTTGCGGACATTGCCCGTCAGACGGAGCGACATGTTCTCCGGCAGGGGCAGGAAGAGCGCCACGCGCGGATTGAAGGTCCAGGTATTGTAGTCGATATCGCCGGCTTCCTGCCGGAACGATGAACGGGTACCGCCCGCGCCAAGCGTATAGTCCAGTTTTTGCACCTTTCCTTTCCATTCGGCATACAGAAAGGTTTCTCCCTGCTGCATTTCCGTACGGTATTCATGGCCGTTCCGGTAGGTGTTGTCCGTGAAGGACTGCGTATGGCGCACCCCGGCGCTCAGGCGGTTGCCGCCGAGTTGTTTTTCGTAAATGCCTTCGCCGATCAGGGAATACTTGCTGCCGGTTACCTGGTTGTGGATGTCGGTCAGCAGCACGCCGTCGCGACTTTCCGTGTATACGCGGCTGTTGTCCGTATAATTACCGGTGCCCACTGCATTCAGCACCAGCGTCTGGTCATGCTTCAGATTTTCCTGATAGTACAGGTCGAGCGCCGGACGGGCCGACAGGCTTCTGTCCCGGTCGAACATCTGCACGGACGCATCCGGATTCGCCACGCTGTACAGTTTACTGTTGTATTCCTCATACGGCTTATTGTTCGTATGATAGCGGAACGTGGCGCTGAACATGCGCTGTTCGTTCAGATAGCTGTAGGTCATATTCAAGTTGCTCGACAGCCACTGCAGGTGACCGGGTTCTCCTTCCTCCCTGCGTTGAAAAGCGGAACCGCCGGGCAGGTGAAACGTCTCCTCGTTGTCGCGCCACAGCTGGTAAAGATCGCGCTGGCTGACAAAACCGTTCACGGCAAATTCCGACTTTTTATAATTCACTTTGCCGCTGACGTCGTGGTTTCCGAAGCGTTTCAACTGAGGCGAGTTCGAAAAGTTTATATTCAGATTGCCGCCGCTTTCGTGGCGGCGGACGATGTAGTCAATCACCGCCGCGGCATTGCCGTAGCGCAGGCCGGGGTTATCGTGATATTCCACGCGGATAATATCTGCCGGCAGCAGGGCGACAATATCATTCGTTTCCGCCTTGACGCCGTTGATGCGCAACTGCACTTCTCCTCCGCCGGGAATGGATACCTCCCGCGTCATGGGATTCACCTGCAGACGGGGCAGCATTAACTTCTGCAACAGTTCAATACCGTTACTTGAAGCCTTTACCTGTCGTTCGGTGGGGAAGATGAGTTTGCGGTCAATCCGGCCCGTTGTGGCCGATCCGGTTACGGTGACGGCATCCAGGCCGACGGCCTCCTCTTCCATCAGGACGTCCGGCAGGGCGAGGTTTTTGGTCAGTCCGGCCACTTCAATATACAGCGTTTTGTATCCCATAAAGGAGAGGGCCAGCCGGTAGTCGCCCGGATTCAGGTTCGGAATGGCAAACTTGCC
>JAISMO010000074.1 GCA_031276675.1 Tannerella sp. | reverse complement strand
TCTTTAACCAAAACCGATTGCGAAACAGCGATTGAAAATCAGGGCTGTTTCTTCTTTTGAGATGCTATTCGTTATCCTCATACATATGGATTCGGCAAACTCACCGGCTGCCGATAAGTACCTGCGAGACCTGTAACAGCACCTCAAAAGAAGAAACAGCCGGTTTTTGTTGAACATAATACGATTTCGTTGAAATGTGTTACCTTTGTCAAGCTGTTTTGTATTAAAAAAATATTCATGGAACAAGTACCCATCATCGTACTGTTGTTGTACGCATTGTATGAAGGGCTGCTTCACGCTTTTGAAGCCGACCACATACTGGCTGTGACGAATATCGTGTCGCAACGGAGTAAAATCTTCCCCGCGCTCAAGGACGGTGTTTTCTGGGGGCTGGGGCATACGTCCACGATCTTCCTGATAGGGATTCTCATGATTCTCTTCAAGGTAAATATCCCCGAACATTCGTTCTCGTATTTCGAGGCGGCTGTCGGAGGGATGCTGATACTCGTTGCCTCGTACCGTTTCTACCTGTTCGTATGCGACGAACAAACCGTGTTTCACGCGCACCGCCACGAACATGCGGGCGAGAACCGACACTCTCACGTGCATGTGCATCTGAAGGGCAACAGACTGCACCGGACGTCGTATGGCATCGGCATTGTCCACGGGCTGGCGGGCAGCGGCGCTCTGGTGGTGCTCGTAATGACGCAGATTGGAACCGTCGCGAACAGTCTTCTGTATCTGCTTCTTTTCGGTATCGGTTCCATCGCCGGCATGACGCTGGTGGCCGGCGCGTTCGGTCTCCCCTTCTCGCAGAAGTTCATTCATTCAAAGACGTTGCGGACGATCCTGGTGCTCCTCTCGTCCATGCTGTGTTTCGTATACGGGTGTTACGTGATTTATGAAAACCTGTTGGCTTGAAAATGGACAAACTGGAAAAGCTGAAACAAACCGTTGCTTCCTTCGGGAAGCTGTGCGTCGCCTATTCCGGCGGCGCGGATTCGTCCTTTCTTGTGCATGTAGCCCGGCAGGTATTGAATGACAATGCCCTGGCCGTACTGGTTGATTCGCCGATACTGGCTCGGCGCGACAGGGCGGCGGCGATTGATGTGCTCGAAAATCTCGGCATACGCTACGAAGTGGTAGAAGAAAACCCTTTCGAATCACCCGACTTTGCCGAAAACAGCCGAATGCGCTGTTATTTTTGTAAAAGAAACAATTATACCCTGATAGCCGGAGTGGCACGGCGGCACGGCATCACATACGTCGCCGACGGTCAGAATGCCGATGACGCGCAGTCGCCTCACCGTCCGGGCATGCAGGCCGGCCGCGAGATGGGCGTCGTCAGTCCGCTGGCAGAATGCGGGCTGACGAAGGATGATATTCGCCGGTACAGTCGGGAATTGAACGTACCAACGTGGAACAAACCGGCCAACGCCTGCCTGTCTTCACGTATCCCCTACGGGATGGAAATTACGAAAGAACGCCTGGCCGTTGTCGAAGCAGCCGAAGAAGCATTGCGCCGGCGCGGGATGGAAGGCTGCCGCGTGCGCTGGCACGGGAGCATCGCCCGCATTGAGGCCCCGCGCGAATATTTCGACAGGATTCTCCGTACACCGGAAATAACCGGCGAAATCAAATCGCTGGGATTTACCTACATCACGCTCGACCTCGAAGGTTTTCGCAGCGGCAGCATGAATGAATGACAGGCTTATGGATATAAGGAAATTGCTGGAAGAGGTAAAAACCGGCGCCGTATCGGTGGAAGCAGCCGAAACACGGTTGAAAATCCAGCCTTTCGACGACCTCGGATATGCTGTTGTCGACCACCACCGCCGGATACGCAACGGCTGTCCGGAAGTAATTTACTGTGCGGGCAAGACCGTCACGCAAATCGAAGGAATTATCGAAAACATGCTCGCACACGAAAGCAACGTATTGGCTACCCGAGCATCGGAAGAAACGGCGCAGGCCATTTTGAAACGCTATCCCGAAGCGGAATGGAATCCTTTGGCACGCACCATGGTCATTCTTTGCCGGGCGGTGGAGAAAACGGGCGGCGGCAGGATTCTGGTTCTCACGGCAGGGACGTCCGACATTCCGGTGGCCGAAGAAGCCGTAGTTACCGCCGAATTTCTGGGCAACGAAGTCGAACGGCTGTACGACGTTGGCGTGGCCGGACTTCACCGGCTGCTGGCCAAACTGGATGTCATTGCTTCGGCCAACGTCATCATCGTGATCGCCGGCATGGAAGGCGCTCTGGCCAGTGTCACAGGCGGCCTGACCGACAAACCGGTCATCGCCGTGCCGACAAGCGTGGGCTACGGAGCAAGTTTCGGCGGCATATCGGCTTTGCTGTCCATGCTCAACTCCTGCGCCAACGGCGTCGCGACCGTCAATATCGACAACGGTTTCGGCGCAGCCTATATAGCTAACAGTATTAACCGGATTAACCGGTAAACATCCATGAACATCCTTTATTTTGACTGTTTTGCGGGTATCAGCGGCGACATGACGCTTTCCGCCCTGCTTGACCTGGGAGTAGACCTTGAACGGCTCACCGGCGAACTGAAAAAACTCCACCTGGACGGCTGGGAACTCAAGCTGTCGGAGGTCTCGAAACACGGTATCGGCGCCAAACACGTGGACGTGATTGTGGAAGAACAGGCGCCTGTTCATACTCACAAGGGGTTACATCTCTTTCATCACCATCATCACCATCGCCATGAGCCTCCGCACGTTCACCGGACCATGGCTGACATTGCGCGGCTCATTGACGAAAGCGACCTCTCTGCCGGCGCCAAGGATTTGGCAAAACGAATTTTCATGCGACTGGCGACAGCAGAAGCCAAAATTCACGGCACGACGCCGGATAAGGTGCATTTTCATGAAGTGGGGGCGCTCGATTCGATTATCGACATTGCAGGCACGGCCATTTGCATGGACCTTCTTGCTCCGGACCGGATCTGTGCCTCCGTTTTGCACGACGGATACGGTTTCGTCAAATGCCGGCACGGAACAATTCCCGTACCCGTTCCTGCCGTAACGGAAGTGCTGGCGGCTCGAGGCGCCGGTTTCAAACAGTTGAATATCGAAGGCGAATTGATGACACCTACCGGCGCAGCCATCATTGTCGAACTGGCCGAAAGTTTCGGCCCGATGCCGGAGATGAAAATCACTCAAACGGGCTATGGGGCCGGGACAAAAGACTTCCCCGTTCCCAACCTGCTGCGAATCGTCCGTGGCGAGTCGGTTGCCGCCGCAATACCGAAGCCGTACCCCGTCACCGTCATCGAAACGAATATCGACGACACGACACCGGAAATACTTGGTTACGTAATGGAACGATTGCTCGAAGCCGGTGCACGCGATGTGTTTTTCTCGCCTGTTTACATGAAGAAATGCCGTCCGGCCACGTGGCTCCATCTGCTTTGCGACGAAGAGGACATTCCCGCCATGGAACGTATCCTGTTCACCGAAACATCGACCATCGGTCTGCGGAAATATCGCGTCGAAAGGACATGCCTGCTCCGCAAAGCGACTACCGTATCCACACCCTACGGCAAGGTCAAGGCCAAGGAAACAGTCTTCGGCGATACGTCCCGCGTTTCCATCGAGTACGAAGATGCCCGCCGCATCGCACGGGAAAAAAACCTTCCCCTACAGGATGTATACAGATCCGTGGATTCCGGCCCGCAACAAAAGGGAATTACACCTTATTAACGTGAGTTCGACCTAAGCGATCTGCTGCAAAGTGGAACTGGTAAGCTCCGGTATATGGAACTGGTAAGCTCCGGTATGCGGAACTGGTAAGCTCCGATATGTGGAACTGTAAAGCACACATAAATGGATTTTCGATTTATACATATGGAGTATAAAACGCCTTCACAGGTTCCCGAGGTGT
>JAISMO010000073.1 GCA_031276675.1 Tannerella sp. | reverse complement strand
TAATTCATCGTATTTTCGCGCCTGTCCGAAACAGACAGCTTTATCAGGTTGAGTATGCTCATCCTTCGGACAAAAAAAGTGCGTAGTTATTGATGTTTTTTAAATGAAATAATTTGGATGGAAACATAGAATTCCGTCTGTTTTTACTGACGGAGCAAAGGCGGAGAGACCGGAGGAGAGGCAAAGTGTAAAAAAAATCTTTTGTATTTTTGCGCCTCAATTGACTGGAGATGTAGAATGAAGATCGGAACCATTGATTTGGGGGTGCGTCCGGTAATGCTGGCCCCGATGGAGGATGTGACGGACGGTGCGTTCCGTTTAATGTGCAAGCGTTTCGGTGCGGATATGGTATATACCGAATTTGTTTCGAGTGAAGCCCTCGTCCGGCAGGTGAACAGGACAAGGGAAAAACTGACGGTGCATGAGGCGGAACGTCCCGTGGCCATTCAAATCTACGGCAGTAACGTGGCTACGATGGTCGAGGCGGCGCGCTTGTGCGAAGCGGCGCGTCCCGATGTGATCGACCTGAATTTCGGATGCCCGGTCAGGAAAGTGGCCGGCAAAGGCGCCGGCGCCGGTCTGTTGTGCAACGTCCCGCTGATGCTTGACATCGCCCGCGAAACGGTGAAAGCCGTGCATCTCCCCGTGACGGCCAAGACGCGACTGGGCTGGGACGCCGAACACCGAACCGTCGTGGAACTGGCCGAACAGTTGCAGGACTGCGGTATTGCCGCGCTGTCGATCCACGGGCGTACCCGTGCACAGATGTACACCGGCGAGGCGGACTGGAGGCTGATCGGCGAGGTGAAAAACAATCCCCGCATATACATTCCCGTCATCGGCAACGGAGACATTACTTCTGCCGAAAAATGTGCATCCTGCTTTGACTGTTACGGGGTAGACGGGGTGATGATCGGACGGGCCAGCGTCGGACGTCCCTGGATATTCCGCGAAGTAAAACATTTTCTGGCGAACGGCGAGCCGTTGCCGGCCGAGCCGTTTGCCTGGTATCTGGATATTCTGAAACAGCAGGTGCTGCAAAGCGTGGAACGGCTGGACGAACATCGCGGCATCCTGCATATCCGCCGTCACCTGGCCGCTACGCCGCTGTTCAAGGGTATCCCCGACTTCAAGTCCATGCGTGTGGCCCTGTTGCGTGCCGAAACGGTCGAACAGCTGTTTGACCTGCTGGATCGGCTGAAGATCGGGGAGGTGGCTTTTTGAGTCTACGAAAGTTCCAGCATCCGCAGAATCGGACGGACGGCTTTTTCGCGAACGGCTTCGTCGACCGTGATTTCGGGCTGCCCGTCGCGCAGGCAACGGTAGAGTTTCTCCATTGTATTCAACCGCATGAAATGACATTCGTTGCAGGCGCACGTGCTGTCATTCGGCGGAGCGGGAATGAAGGATTTGGACGGGTTCCGTTTCCTCATTTCGTGAATGACGCCGCTTTCCGTGGCCACGATAAACTGTGTTCCGGACGAACGGACGGTGTGGTCCAGCAGCGCCGCCGTCGAACCGATGAATCCCGCTATCTGCAACACCGGCTCCCTGCATTCGGGATGTGCAATCACTTCCGCCTGCGGGAACGCCTGTTTGAGCGCCAGGATTTTCTCCAGTGAAAATTGCTCATGTACGTGACATGCGCCTTCCCACAACACCATCCGGCGTCCGGTGATACTGTTGAGGTAATTGCCCAGGTTGCGGTCAGGCCCGAAAATCAGTTTTTCATCCTCAGGAAAGGACTCGACGATCCGGCGGGCGTTGGTCGAGGTCACCACCACGTCGGTCAGCGCCTTGACGGCGGCCGTCGTATTGACATACGAAATCACCGTATGGTCGGGATGCTGCCGGATAAATCCGGCAAAGGCGTCTGCCGGACAACTGTCTGCCAGCGAACAGCCTGCCGCCGCGTCGGGAACGAGTACTTTTTTCTCCGGCGACAGAATCTTGGCCGTTTCGCCCATGAAATGCACGCCGCACAGCACAATCGTCTCCGCCTCCGTCTTTGCCGCCCATTGCGCCAGCGCCAGACTGTCGCCCACGCAGTCGGCCACGTCCTGAATATCGCCCGTCTGGTAATAGTGCGCCAGAATCACGGCATTCTTTTCCCTGCGTAGCCGGCTGATTGCTTCGGTATAATCCGTCTGAATTTTCATTTCTGTTTTTTTTCTATTCCACCGCAAAGTTACATGATAAATCTATCCCGAAAAATAACGGCCCGTTCTTTTCCCGGGAGGCTGCCGAAAGCGAAAGCCTCGTGTCGCCTGGTGATTCCCTGAATGGATCAGGCCTGTGATGAATCTTTCACGGTCTCCAGGTAGAAATCGCGCGTCAGTTCCCGGTAGGCAGCCGTGCGCTGACGTCGGAGATCCATTAGGGTCAGACGGCCGGTCTCGACGGATGTCCGTGCCCGGCGGGCCAGCTCAACCAGTAGCCGTTTGGGCGCGGCGCCTTCCACGAAACACACTTCGGTCCGGCGGATACAGTGCAGGCCGCAGGCCTCCGCCCGGACACGCAGTTCTTCTTCCTGACGAAAGGGCAGAATCAGGGCCATGCGTCCGCCGGGCGTCAGGAGCGGCAGGCTGTCGGAGAGCAGGCCGGCGAGCGACAGAAGATCGTCGTGACGGGCCAGCCGGCGTTTCTCGTCCGGGCACCGGAGCGAACGGACAAAGTAGGGAGGATTGGAAACAATCAGGTCGTAGCATGGCGAGGCGGCACGGGAGAAACGGCTGAAGGAATCCCCGTACAGACGGATTCTCGCGGCAAAAGGCGAGGCGGAAGCGTTCGCGGCTGCCTGACGGCAGGCCTCCGGGTCGATTTCGACGCCGTCCACCTGCAAGGCTCCGTTGCGCTGAGCCATCATCAGCGCAATCAGCCCCGTCCCGGCGCCCGCGTCCAGCGCCCTCCGGCAGGCGGCCACATCCACCCATGCGCCCAGCAGGACGCCGTCGGTACCCACCTTCATGGCGCAACGGTCCTGCCGGACGGTAAACCGCTGGAAACGAAAACTGGAATTTGACATGCCCAATCGTGTATTTTATCGCGGGCAAAGGTATTTATTTCTCCCTGAATCCGGCTTGTCGGTGAAAGATTTAGATGCTCTTCATACGACTCGTGGATAAAAGTCGTATCTTTACGCCCCATTTTGAACTCAATATATGACAAAAAGAAACGAAAATACTTTATATTCAATGACCTCTTTCAGAGAAGAAGATGAAGCTGTCGGGATCGTCATGCCGATGCTGGTGGAATGTGACCGGGAGGAGGACTGGTCGGAAGAAACGGATGAGGTCGGCGACACGATCCTGATTCTTCCGTTACGCAATCTGGTATTGTTTCCGGGGGTAGCCGTGCCGGTGGTAGTCGGGCGCTCCAAATCCATGAAGCTGATTCAGAAGGCGGCGGATAAAAAACTCCTGATCGGCGTCACGTGTCAGAAAGATGCAAAGGTGGACGATCCCCGCTTCGAAGACCTGTATCCCATCGGCGTGGTGGCCGAAGTGATTCGCGTGCTGGAGATGCCGGACGAAACCACCACGGCCATCATTCAGGGACACAAACGGTTTCGACTGTGCGAACTGACCGAAACCGAACCCTTCCTCAAAGGCCGAATCTCCGCGGTTGAAAACAAATTTCCCCGCAGAAACGACCGTGAATTTGAAGCCCTCGTGTCGGCCATCAAGGATTTGACGGTCAAAATACTGAATTCGTCCGGCGAACCGCCCAGAGATTTAATCTTTTCGATCCGCAACAACCGGAACGCGCATCACCAGATCAACTTTTCCTGCTGCAACCTCCTGAACCAGCCGGCCGAAAAACAGGAACTGCTGGCCATCGACGACCTGAAAGACAGGGCCTATCATCTGATGTTTATCCTCAACCGCGAATACCAGTTGATGGAACTCAAGGCCTCGATCCAGATGAAAACGCATGAAGACATCAACAGGCAGCAGAAGGAATATTTCCTCCAGCAGCAGATCAAGAATATCCAGGAGGAACTGGGCGGCAATATCAATGACATTGAAATCAGGGAACTGCGCGAGAAAGCGAAACGGAAAAAATGGCCGGCAAACGTGGCCGAAACCTTCGAAAAGGAAGTAGGCAAACTGGAACGTATCCATCCCCAGTCGCCCGATTACGCGATGCAGTCGCAGTATGCCCAGACGATTGTTTCGCTCCCGTGGAACGAATACAGCAAAGACAACTTCAACCTGAAACGGGCACAGCGGATTCTGGACCGGGACCATTACGGCATGGAAAAGGTGAAAGACCGGATCATCGAACACCTGGCCGTGCTGAAACTGAAAAAGGATTTGCGTTCGCCCATCATCTGCCTCTACGGCCCTCCCGGCGTGGGGAAGACTTCGCTGGGGAAATCCACCGCCGAAGCGCTGAATCGCAAATACGTGCGCGTCTCGCTGGGCGGACTGCACGACGAAGCGGAAATACGCGGCCACCGGCGTACCTACATCGGCGCCATGGCCGGAAGGATCATTCAGAACCTGCAAAAGGCGGGCACCTCCAATCCGGTATTTATTCTGGACGAAATCGACAAGGTGGGAAACGACTTCCGGGGCGACCCGGCCTCGGCCTTGCTGGAGGTGCTGGACCCCGAACAGAACAGCGCGTTTCATGACAACTACCTGGACATGGATTTCGACCTGAGCAAGGTTATGTTCATCGCCACCGCCAACAGCCTGACAACGATTTCACAGCCCCTGCTGGATCGGATGGAACTGATTGAAGTGAACGGATATATCATGGAAGAAAAAACGGCGATCGCCATGAAACATTTGATCCCGAAACAGATGGAGTTGCACGGCATTCCGAAAAACAGGGTGAAGTTTCAGCAGGCAACGGTGCAACGGATTGTCGAATCGTATACGCGCGAAAGCGGCGTACGCGAACTGGAAAAGAAGATCGCCAAGGTAATGCGCCGCCTCGCCCGCCGGCTGGCTTCGGACGAACCGCTTGCCGGCACCCTCCGGCCGGAAGACCTGCAGGAATACCTCGGCATGGAAGAATATACGCGCGACAAATACCAGGGAAACCGCTATGCCGGCGTCGTCACCGGCCTGGCATGGACGGCGGTGGGCGGCGAGATTCTTTTCGTGGAATCCAGCCTGAGCAAGGGAAAGGGCGCCAAACTGACCATCACCGGCAACCTGGGTGACGTAATGAAGGAATCGGCCGTGCTGGCGCTGGAATACGTCCATGCCCACGCCGAGCAGTTCCGGATAGACGAGGACCTGTTTGAAAGCCGGAACGTACACATTCACGTACCGGAGGGAGCGATTCCCAAAGACGGCCCCAGCGCGGGGATTACGATGGTCACCTCGCTGGTTTCGATCTACACGCAGCGAAAAGTCAAGCCCCACATCGCAATGACCGGCGAGATTACACTGCGCGGCAAAGTACTGCCCGTGGGCGGTATCAAGGAAAAAATCCTTGCCGCCAAACGCGCCGGCATCAGGGAAATCATCCTTTCACAGGCTAACCGGAAAGACGTCAGCGAAATCAGGCTGGTCTATCTGGAAGGACTGACGTTTCATTACGTGGAAAACATTGCGGAAGTCATTCAACTGGCCCTCACCCTGGAAAAGGCGGAAATGTAAGGGTGCATTTCAAAGGGTTGTGCATCACTGCTACCAGGGATTGGTTTGTGATTCGGATGAGGTAAAAAGAAGGTGTGCCTTTCCACATGCTTGCGGAACACCGTCAGACACTGTCATTCCGCTTTTCCTCCGTCAGCTAAAGCCCCATGTCGTCAAGTGAAGGAAAAACGGATGATATGATGGAGCTCAAAGAAAAGGTCGCACGCTGTACGCCGGAGGCGTAACCCTCTCGACCCCGTACAGGCGCAGTGCGGGGTTATCGAACGGCGTACCGGGTCTGGCAAAGTAAGGCTCGTCGGTGAAAAAAGCCTTTGGAAAACAGAGACCATTTTCCGGGAAACAGAGACCGTTTCCCGGAAAACAAAAGCCATTTTCCGGGAAATAAAAACCGTATCCCGGGAAATGAAAAATGTCATCCGGGATACGGAAACCATTTCCCGGGAAATGAAAATCACCTCCCGGGATACGGAAAAATTTCACATGAAAACCGGGGGCATATCCCGGGAAACGGGAAGCATCACCCGGGAAATGAAAAATGTTTCCCGGGAAACGGCGGATATTTCCCGGAAAATGGCGCCTGCTTTTGCGCTTTTTCGGGCATGTTTCCCCCGTCTTTTCAAGTGTTTCCGTATTAACATATGTATATTGGACAGGATACCGCCATCGGCTGAAAGCCCCCTGTCTGTCATCAAGTGAAGACATTCCTGTAAAAAGCCATTGGATTAAAGCAGCTTGAAGCGGTAGCCTTCTGCCAGCAACCATTCGATGGCGCGCGGCAAGGCTTCTTTCAGCCGGTCGACGGCTTTCAGGGAATCATGGAAAACAAGAATGGAACCGTTGCGGGTATATTTCCTTACCACATTAAACACACCCTGCGGCGTCATGTGCGGACTGTAGTCGCGTGTCACCACGTCCCACATGACAATCCGGTAATGTTTCTTCAGTCGCCACAGTTGCGGAAAACGCATGTGTCCGTGCGGCGGACGAAACAGGTCGCTGTCGATCCACTCCGCCGCCTTTTTCACATTGGCTATATATTTCTTCGACCGGCAACGGATACCCTGAAGATGATTGCAGGTATGGTTTCCGACCCTGTGTCCGCGTTCCACGACCCTCCGGTATATCTCCGGATATTTACGCACGTTGTCGCCCACGCAAAAAAATGTAGCCTTCACATGGTAGCTGTCCAGTATGTCCAGTACCCACTGCGTCACATCGGGCACCGGACCGTCATCGAATGTCAGATAGACACACTTTTCCGTCTCAGGAAGGCGCCAGAGCGCTCCTTGAAAAAGAACCCTGTAGATCCAGGGCGGTTGCTCAACAAACATGTATTATCCGGCAAACATTACCTGTTGCTTCCTCCGCGTCCTGTCGGCGAAAACGATTGAGAATAGGCCATCCGGAAACTGTTGTATTCTTCCTTGAAATCAGAGCCGAATTGCGGATTGCCATGCATCCCGATCATCATCACGTTCTGCATCACATCCATCTGTAACTTGAAATCTCTCTGTACGCTATTCAGCTGATCCGGTCGCAGTTTGAAGAACCACCGGAGGCTGCGCATGGAATTGTTTGCAATGCCGTTCAGGATTTGTTCGCTTTTGTTCTTTTCACCCAGTGTCATATACATCTCGGCGATTCCCAGCAGCGTATAGTCGTAGGGTACGTTTTCCGGCGGCAACACCTGCATGGCCCTGTCCAGCACCGCCCGCGCTTTCTCGGTCTTTCCCTCCTGAATCAGTGCGGAAGCCAGGTCTCCGAACAGTACCATCCGGTAACTTTTGCACATGCGCATGGCCGTTTCGTCCAGATAGACGCCGCCCGGCTGGTCCACGCCTCCCCACCTGAATTTGTTCATCACATTGTCATACATCTTCTCCGTATCAATCGAACGGACGCCTTCGGCCTGCGTATTGACGGGCGTGATTCGGTATGCGAGACCTGTTTTCTGGAAATAGGGGTTTAGTCTGACAAACTGTCCGGAATCCACTGTAACGGCAAAATAGATCGGCCGCTTCCAGTTATTGGTATGAAGCATGTCGAGAATCGTCAGGGCTTCCTTGCCCAATCCATTCCTTCCGGAAAGGTCAATGACCATTTCCTTCAGCAAGTGTTCCCTGTCTTCCGGGCAGATGGCATGATGCTGCATGACGGCAGCCGAGTCCACTTTGTAGACAAGCGTTTCCGACGGAATGAAATCAATATTCTGATTGATTCCGGGTAATTTTTTGTATTTCGGGTCATCACTTTGAACAAATTCCAGCGCCGTACTCAAATCAATCTGCCTGATCCGGTTGAAAATCCACGCCCGGTCCCGTGTACCCTGAATGTATTTGTCCCGCGTCCACGAGATTGGGAGCGCCTCCGAGCCGTATGCCTGGCGTTTCATCTGATCGATATACCAGTCCGTTTGCAGGTAACTGGTGTTGCATACGCGCACGTCGGTGCGGATACCTTCCACCTCCTGGGCGTACCACAGGGGGAAGGTGTCGTTATCGCCGTTAGTGAAAATGACGGCATTCGGTTCGCACGATTCCAGGTAATTCGCGCCGAAGTCACGCGCCACGGAACGTCCCGAACGGTCGTGGTCGTCCCATGTCTGGGAAAGCATCTGGACCGGAACCAGCAGACAGATCAGGGAAGCGACTCCTCCGGCTACAGCGGCCGGCGCTTTCAGGTATTTTTCCACGGCGGCGGCAACCGTCGCCACGCCGAATCCGAGCCAGATGCAAAACGCGTAGAACGAAGCGGCGTATGCGTAATCCCGTTCGCGCGGTTGGTAGGGCGGCTGATTCAAATACATGACAACGGCAATGCCGGTCATGAAGAACAGGAAAAACGTGATCCAGAAACCCTGAATCCCCTTCCTGCCGCTGAACACCTGGAAGCCGATGCCCAGCATCCCCAGCAACAGAGGCAGCATGTAATAGTTGTTATGCGCCTTGTTGCCTTCAACGTCGGAAGGCATACCTTCCTGCGGGCCTAACCGGAAGGTGTCAATCGGTTTGATGCCGGTAAGATAGTTGCCGTTCAGGATGCTTCTGTCGTGCCCCTGAATATCGTTCTGGCGCCCGGCAAAATTCCACATGAAATAACGCCAGTACATGTAGCTTAACTGGTAATTGAAAAAGAAACGGAGGTTTTCGACAAATGTCGGCTTCATCACCGTTTTGGTTTCCCCACACTGGGTGTATTTGACCGGCGTACCCTTCACGTTCGCCCAGAACCGGTAGCCGTTGATATGCGAGGAATTGTCGCTGTACATGCGCGGAAACAGCATTTTCGTATTTTCCACATACTCGTATTTCGGCAGATAGGTGGAAATATAATAATGGTCCTTTTCGTCCGGGTTTTTCTTGATGACACGGCTCCGGACAGGAATGGAGTTTTTCATGACGGGCACGCAGTTTGCGCCACTGCTTTCGCGTTTCACGTCCGAAACAAACGTCTGTCCGAACAGGAGCGGCGTATCGCCGTACTGCTCACGCGCCAGGTAGGTGCGGAGCGTAAAAATATCGCTCGGCGCGTTCTGGTTCATAGGTGTCTCGGCCGATGAACGAATCAGAATCAGCGCATAGGACGAATATCCGATCACAATGACCATCAGCGAAACAAGAATCGTATTCAGCGTCTTGATATTTACCTTTTTGAAGTAGAACATGCCTGCGCTCAGGGCAACAGTCAGCAGGATACCCAGTCCGTAGCCGCTGCCGATGAACGGGATACCCAAAAGGGTAATTACAAGGATAAATGCGATTTTCATCCGTATCGTGTGCACTTCCGCACGCATGGTTTCCCAAATTGCCCAGGACAGTACGCCGGCAATAATAATAATGTAGGCAAAGACGCCGGAATTATACGGCATCCCGAAGACGTTTACAAAGAGCAGTTCAAACCAGCCGCAGACCTCGACCAGCCCCTGTACGACGCCGTACATCATCAGGCCCACAATGGCAAACGAAACGGCCAGCGCAAGCAGCGTCCCTTTCAGGGTGGGTTCCGGGAATTTCCGGTAGTAATACACCAGTACAATGGCAGGAATACAAAGCAGGTTCAGCAGGTGAACGCCGATGCTCAGCCCCATGAAATAGGCGATCAGCACAATCCACCGGTCGGCATGAGGACGGTCGGCCACTTCTTCCCACTTCAGAATCAGCCAGAAGACTACCGCCGTAAACAGCGACGAATAGGCATAGACCTCGCCCTCCACCGCACTGAACCAGAAGGTATCGCTGAACGTGTAGGCCAGCGCCCCGACCAGTCCACAACCCATTACCAGCAGCGTATGTCCCGGCGTGTATTCGTCCGCATCCTTTTTCAGCACAATCCGCCGCGCCAGGTGGGTGATGCTCCAGAACAGAAACAGAATCGTCAGTGCACTGAACAGCGCCGACATGCTGTTCACCATCACGGCTACCATCGACGGATCGGATGCCAGTTGCGTAAACAGATTGGCGGTCAGCATAAAGAACGGCGCTCCGGGAGGATGTCCGACTTCCAGCTTGTATGCCGAAATAATGAACTCTCCACAATCCCAGAAACTGACGGTCGATTCCATCGTCGCCAGGTAGGTGCAGGACGCGATCAGGAAAACGATCCATCCCAACAGGTTGTTAACCAATTTATATTGCTTCATAGTCTATGTTATTGTTATATTTTTATATTATTTTGGCCGCAAAGGTACTAAAAACCCGTGAGTATACAACGCATTTGATTTCATATTATTGTGACCGCAGGTTCTGGTACAGTGTGAAGGAAAAAGTACATTCAGACCGGCCGGAACGCTTTCGCAGCCGCAGGAGAATTGAGAATGAACGGCGGAGTTGCAAATATGGAAAACAGGTGTTACAAACTCCCACAAGTCACTTTCAACGCTGAAGCGTCGGATGCTTCTGTTTTTGCGGAAACCGCCAAAATGTCAGTGTTTGATTTTGGTTTTGTTTTTGCAGACCGTTTTCGGGAAAAATAAACTGTTAGCAAAAAAAGAAGGAGTTAAATATATGAACCTGAATAATTTTACAATCAAAGCACAGGAGGCCGTCCGACAGGCCGTCCGGCTGACGGCAGACAATAACGGGCAGAGTATTGAAACGGCCCATTTGCTGAAAGCGGTTATTATGACAGGTGATAGCGTGGTGCGTTTCCTTTTCCGGAAACTGGAGGCAGACCTCCGGACGCTGGAGAAAACGTTAAATGCCCGGATCGCGCGTTATCCGAAGGTATCGGGCGGAGAACCTTACCTGAGCCGCGAAACGAACGCGGTGCTGCAAAAGGCAATCGACCTCTGCGAAAAGGCGGGCGATCAGTATGTGTCCATCGAACACTTGCTGCTGGCCCTGCTGACGGAACCGAGCGAAGCCGCTCAACTGCTGCGCGATGCCGGCCTGACGGAAAAGGAATTGCGACAGGCCATCGAAGAACTGCGGAAAGGTGGTAAAGTCACCAGTCCGTCAGCAGAAGAAACCTATGATGCGCTCGGCAAATATGCCGTTGATCTGAACGAACGCGCCCGTTCGGGCAAACTCGACCCGGTGATCGGACGCGACGAGGAAATCCGGCGCGTACTCCAGATTCTGAGCCGCCGGACCAAGAATAACCCCATCCTGATCGGCGATCCGGGCGTGGGCAAGACGGCGATTGCCGAAGGACTGGCGCACCGGATTGTACGGGGCGATGTCCCTGAAAATCTGAAAAGCAGGCAACTGTTTTCGCTGGACATGGGCGCCCTGATTGCCGGGGCCAAATACAAGGGAGAATTTGAGGAACGCCTGAAGGCGGTTGTCAATGAAGTGATCCGATCCAACGGAGAGATTATACTTTTCATCGACGAAATCCATACGCTGGTGGGAGCGGGCAAAAGCGACGGCGCAATGGACGCGGCCAACATCCTCAAGCCGGCGCTGGCGCGGGGCGAACTGCGCGCTGTCGGAGCCACGACGCTGGATGAATATCAGAAATATTTCGAAAAGGACAAGGCGCTGGAACGCCGTTTTCAGACCGTGATCGTGGACGAGCCTGACGAGGGAGACACGATCTCCATCCTGCGCGGACTGAAGGAAAAGTATGAAAACCATCACAAGGTACGCATCAAGGACGACGCCATCATTGCCGCCGTACAGCTGTCGACACGTTACATCACCGACCGCTTCCTGCCCGACAAGGCCATCGACCTGATGGATGAAGCGGCCGCCCGGCTGCGGATTCAGGTCGATTCCGTACCGGAAACGCTGGACGAAGTCTCGCGGCGCATCAAACAGCTGGAGATTGAACGCGAGGCCATCCGGCGTGAAAACGACGAACCGAAACTGCAACAGTTGAGCAGAGAAATTGCCGACCTGAAGGAAGAGGAACAGAAACAGAGAGCCAGATGGCAGAACGAAAAGGAACTGATCAATGAAATCCAGCAGTGCAGAATCCGCATCGAGCAGCTGAAATTTGAGGCCGACAGGGCCGAACGCGAAGGCGACTACGGAAAAGTGGCCGAGATACGCTACGGAAAAATCAGGGAAACGGAAGGCCGGATTGCCGCCACGCAGGAGAAACTGTGCGCCATGCAGGAGGGAGGAGCCGCCATGATCAGGGAGGAGGTCGACAGCGAAGACATCGCCGACGTCGTCTCGCGCTGGACGGGCATTCCGGTCAGCAGGATGATGCAGAGCGAACGCGAAAAGCTGCTCTACCTCGAAGACGAACTGCACAGGCGGGTCGTCGGGCAGGAGGAAGCCATCCGCGCCATTGCCGACGCCGTGCGCCGCAGCCGTGCCGGACTGCAGGACCCGAAACGGCCCGTCGGTTCCTTTATTTTCCTCGGCACCACGGGCGTCGGCAAGACGGAACTGGCCAAAGCCCTGGCCGAATACCTCTTCGACGACGAAAACATGATGACCCGCATCGACATGAGCGAATATCAGGAAAAATTCAGCGCCAGCCGACTGGTGGGAGCGCCTCCCGGCTACGTCGGATACGACGAGGGCGGACAGCTAACCGAAGCCATTCGCCGCAAACCCTATTCCGTCGTCCTCTTCGACGAAATCGAAAAGGCACACCCCGACGTCTTCAACATCCTGCTGCAGGTGCTCGACGACGGACGCCTGACGGACAACAAGGGGCGCACGGTGAATTTCAAAAACACGATCATCATCATGACCAGCAACATGGGTTCGGGGCTGATCCGGGAAAACTTCGAGCAAATCACCGCCGCCAATCGCGAGCAGGTCATTGAAACCACGCGCACCCAGGTGCTTGACCTGCTCAAAAAGACGATCCGGCCGGAATTTCTGAACCGCATTGATGAAATCATCATCTTCAAGCCGCTGGATGAACATGAAATCCGCCGCATCGTCGGCCTGCAACTGGACCACATCTGCCGGATGCTGGAAAAGAACGGGATAGCGCTGACATTCACCGACGCAGCCGCCGCGCTGATAGCCGGAAAAGGATATGATCCGCAGTTCGGCGCGCGACCGGTGAAGCGTATCATCCGGAACCTGGTGCTGAATGAACTTTCGAAACAAATCCTCGCTGCGGCCGTCGACCGCAGCCGTCCGGTGGTCGTTGACGCGGATGGAGACGGGCTGGTATTCAAAAACTGAGCCGCCCGGCTCATTGGCAGAAATTCGAACCGGCACAAACCTGAACAGCAGTAAATAATGTGAGTTCGACCTAAGCGATCTGCTGCAAAGTGGAACCGGTAAGTTCCGGCACATGGAATCGGTAAGTTCCGGCATGCGGAACCGGTAAGCTCCGGTATGCGGAACTGGTAAGCTCCGATATGTGGAACTGTAAAGCACACATAAATGGATTTTCGATTTATACATATGGAGTATAAAACGCCTTCACAGGTTCCCGAGGTGT
>JAISMO010000063.1 GCA_031276675.1 Tannerella sp. | reverse complement strand
GGTATGACGACCTCCGGTTCCGGTTCCGGTTCGGGATCGGCAGATGGACTGCAACCTGTCAGGCTCCCTCCCAGCACAAGGGTAAGGGCAAACATTAAAAATAAATTCTTTTTCATATTGATCCTCCGTTGTTTTTATGGAAGTTACTTAATTGCAGAGACCGCTCAAAAAGCATCGTTTTCGGACGGACCCGGTTTGCTGTTTCCGGAAAACTTTTTCAGTTCCTGATACAGTCGTTGTACGGGCAATCCCATCACGTTGTAAAACGAACCGCGAATGCCTTGCACCCCGATGAAACCGATCCATTCCTGAATGCCGTATGCGCCGGCTTTGTCGTAGGGTTGAAAAGTATCGACGTAGTAACGGATTTCTTTATCCGTCAATGCCGCAAAGTCTACCGCCGAAATGACGGAAAAAGCAGATTGCCGGTTAGCGGCGGTGATGACAACGCCCGTGACCACTTCGTGTGTCCGGCCGGCCAGCCGGTGTAACATGCGGATGGCGTCGTTGCGGTCACGGGGTTTTTCAAGAATTTCGTTATCCAGGATGACGACCGTGTCGGCTGTGATAATCAGTTCGTCTTCTTTTATATCCGATCTGTAGGCCTCGGCTTTTTTCCGGGCGAGGTAGCATGGGATTTCTGCCGGCGGCAGTCCGCTGGGATATGATTCGTCAATGCCGGGAATCACACGCACTTCAAAATCAATGCCCAGTCCGCTCAGCAGTTCCCTGCGTCGCGGCGAATGGGAGGCCAGTATGATGTGGCGGGTTAAATCCTCGAGTGCCATAAATCATTGAGTCATCTTACCATCCGAATGCTTCGTCCTTCATCCAGCAGCCCTGTGCTTTCAGGGTTTGTTCAATGATTTCGCGGGCAATACCTTCGCCTCCGTTTTTGGAGGAAACATAATTGGCAATGGCTTTGATTTCGGGCGCGGCCGAAGCCGGCGCTACAGCCAGACCTGCCCGTTGCATCACGTCGTAGTCGGGGATATCATCACCTGCGTAGGCAATCTCTTCGTCCTTCAGTCCTGTTTTACGGATGAAATCTTCGTAGTCCGACAATTTTACCGTGCTGTGCAGGTAGATGTGCCGAACGCCCAGACGGGTATAGCGCGTGCGGATGTTTTCCGTGTATGCGCCGGTGATGATCCCTACCTGATAACCGCATTTGACGGCCAGTTGCATGGCGTACCCGTCTTTGATATTGGCCGTTCGTAACGGGTCTCCGTTTTCCGCCAGCGGGGTGCAGTCAGACGACAAAACACCGTCTACGTCAAACAGGAAAGCGCGAATTTTACGCAAATCATATAGAATGCTGCTCATACTTCGTTTCGTTATAAATGTGATTGCTGATTAGTTGATACATTTCCCGCATGGCCGGATCGGACAGCAGGGCAAGGTGATGTTCGAGAATTTTCCGGTCGCCGCGGAGGGCCGGGCCGGTTTGTGCGTCGGAGGGTGACAGGGCGTGAATCTTTGCGGCTGTTTCGTCAATCAACGGCAGCAGGATGTTGCTCGAAAGACCTTGCTCCTCAACAAGTTTACCGGCCAGTACATACATGTGATTGCTGAAATTGCAGGCAAATACGGCGGCCAGGTGTACGAATTTCCGTTTTTCGGATGAAAGTGTTCGCACGTTATCCGACAGTCGGACGGCGATTTCATGCAGTCGTGTTTCGTCTTCCGGTAAAAGCGCTTCAATCAGGCAGGGAACGCGCCGGAAGTCCGTATTGCGGTTTTTGGAAAAGGTCTGCAGGGGATAGAGCACACCGTAATGCGTGGTGTATCCCTTGAAAACATGCATCGGTATGCTGCCTGCCGTATGAATCCAAAGAGCGTTGTTGACAGGCATTTGCGCAAGGAGTTCCGGCAAAGCGTCGTCCTTTGCGGCAAATACGTAAAGATCTGCGGTGGAGGTAATCTCGCTTGTTTTCGCCGTCCAGTCGCAATGCAGCCGTCCGGCCAATGTCCGCGCATTTGTTTCATGCCGGCTGTATATCTGTCCGATAGTGTATCCGGCCTTTTGCATCGCAACAGACAGGTGCGTAGCGACATTTCCCGAACCGATAAAAACGACTTTCATATCGCGATTCATGCGCCGTTTCAGGTTACCAGCCGTCCGTATGTACTTTTTCCCAAGGCAGTTGAGCCTCGTCAACAGGCTTGCGTACCCGGTCTTTGTATCCGATTCCGATGATGGACAAAACTCCGAAACGGGAGGGGATTCCCAGTAAGTCGCGGACGTACTGTTCGGCATCCGCACGGTCTTCGGTTAAACGGTTCCGGACTTGACACCAGCAACTTCCCAGGCCGAGGTCTTCGGCCTGCAACTGCATGTAGATGGAGGCTACGGTAGCATCTTCAATCCATACGTCGGTCTCGGTATCACCCGTAACTACGATGGCTATGGCGCAGTGTTCTATGAATGCAGCGCCGGCTTTTTTGCATCCGGCCAGTTGCTGCAGCTTGTTTTTATCTTCTACCGCCACAAACTGCCATGAACGGGCGCCTTTGGAAGAAGGCGCCATCAGCGCGGCTTTCAAAATACTTTCCGTCTGTTCCGGAGATAGTGTCTGGCCGGTGAATTTGCGTGTACTGCGCCGATTGGTAATCAATGAAATGAAATTTTCCATAAACTGTACTTTTAATCCAGTGATGGCAAAGATAATAAATTTTCCCGAATAACCCCTCTGAAATATAGGTTTTTATTGAAAAATCTAACGGCTAACGATATAGAAACGGGCGAATTGCTTTTGTCTGCTTTGTTTTACCGTTGTTTCAAAAGCTATCTGATATGAACAACACCCTGTTTTTGAATTACGGTAACGTTGTTCTGTTATTTGATGTTGTTCCGTCTTTTTCAACGGCAAAGTTAATTTGAAAGATTTTCGTATTTTATCAATTTCCAGTTATGATCTTTTTTCTCAAAAGTATAACCGACTGCAAGCCCCCATTCATCGCCCATAAGGTGATATGAAATAGTTGTACCTGTGTCCTGCTTCCATACTCCAATCACGTTATCCTCTTTACCCCAAATAAATTGATCCTCTTTAACAAATTCCCAGTCGGTAATTATTTTGTCTTCATTCCATTTTTCTTCTTGAGTATTGTAATTTTCGATTGATGACACTGCACGCTGTCCGACAGCTGAAGTGATATGGATGGAGTTAAAAGCACCCTTCGGGTTCTCCTGTTGATAGCCAAGAAGCGGCTGCATTTCAAAATCCGGTACGCCGGAGGCGTTTACCTTTCGATAACCCCGTACAAGCGCAGCGCAGTGCGGGGTAGCCCGGCAGCGCCCGGACACGTAACCCCGGAAGGGGTTTCCCTTGCCCGCCGTGTCTCGGCAGGGCAACGCCTGCCGACGTCAGGGCGGGTTGTATGATGTCTGTCCCCCGCACTGCGCTGCGCTTGTACGGGGTTATCGAAAGGTAAACGCCTCCGGCGTACCGGGTGCGCCCCTTTGAAAGGTATCCGGGAATTTTGTGCCGGAGGAAAGGGGCGTTCAAGCCTCTTTTCCTTCCGTCAGCTGAAGCACAGTGCAGAGGCAAGGCATAAAAACGCCCTGAC
>JAISMO010000177.1 GCA_031276675.1 Tannerella sp. | reverse complement strand
ATCGCTGCCCGTACGGTTTTTTATATAAAATGAATTAAACGGAGGGGGTTTCCGGTGAACCTGCCGACGCTCCGGCTGGTGGCCGGTGCCTTTCTTTTTCCCTTCAACCGTCTCTTTTTACCGTTTTCGGCGGAAAAGTCACCGTCTTTGCTGAAAAGACGACCGTTTTCAGCGGAAAGACGAACGTCTTTGCTGAAAAGACGACCGTCTTTTGGGAAAAGACGACCGTTTTTATCGGAAAGACGACCGTCTTTTGGGAAAAGACGACCGTTTTTACCGGAAAGACGACCGTCTTTTGGGAAAAGACGACCGTTTATTGGGAAAAGACGACCGTCTTTGGAGAACAAATACTCAACAAAAAAAACAAAAATACAGTTTTCTCCCATCTCCGCCCCAACCGGGAAACCGTCTGTTTTTCCGCCTGGCCGTTCGTTCCGTCCTGTTTATTTCGCATCCCCCCGGACCCTCTATCCGCGCTTTTAGTGACTGCGTCCTCACTTCATGCGACCAAATGGCCGTCAGGAGACTGTTTTTCCCTTGAGCCTGATTTTGGAGCGGTTGCCCCGGCAATGAATTGACATTATAGTGTCATCGCGAATGAAAGGTATTCGCGATTGGAGGCTACCTGAGCAGTTAAAACACTGTTTACAGGCATACGGTCAACTCATGTTACGCATCATCCGTCGGACAGTCTTGATGCAGGCTGTCAGGCCATTCCGTTTAATAATGCACATCGGCCGCCCTCTCCGGTGCACAGGGGCGTGTCTGCCACAGCGAGGGCCATTTGAGCGGCAAACTCGACGGAACGGTACGCCCCTCTGAAATGCCCCCTCCGGAGATGAACGGACAAAAGCGAACTGATTTTTTTTGTACTTTTGCGGCGCGAGGCGAAAGTACAAACAGTAGATATGACACCGGAAAATAGAAAAGAACAGGAAGAAGGCGAAGCTATTTTGCCTGAAAATCAGGAAGAAATACAAACGGAAGCACGTGATGAAAAATCACTGCCTCATTCGGGTTACAAAATGCCGGCGGGCGGCGCCGACGCGATTCACCACCTGCCCGGGATGTACCAAAACTGGTTTCTGGACTACGCTTCCTACGTCATCCTTGAACGGGCCGTACCCCACATCCATGACGGACTGAAGCCGGTGCAGCGCCGCATCCTCCATTCCATGAAACGGCTCGACGACGGACGCTACAACAAGGTGGCCAATATCATCGGACATACCATGCAGTTTCATCCGCATGGCGACACCTCCATCGGCGACGCACTGGTGCAGCTGGGACAGAAAGACCTGCTGATTGACTGCCAGGGCAACTGGGGCAATATCCTGACGGGCGACGTGGCGGCGGCGCCCCGGTATATTGAGGCGCGGCTGTCGCAATTCGCCCTCGAAACGCTCTTCAATCCCAAAACAACGCAGTGGAAGCTTTCCTACGACGGCCGCAACCAGGAGCCGATCAGCCTGCCCGTCAAATTTCCGCTCCTGCTGACGCAGGGTGTGGAAGGCATTGCGGTGGGACTTTCGTCCAAAATCCTGCCGCACAACTTCAACGAACTGCTTGACGCCTCCATCGCCTGTTTGAAAGGCGAACCTTTCACGCTCTATCCCGACTTCCAGACGGGCGGCTATGTCGACGTCTCGCGCTATAACGACGGCGAACGCGGCGGAGCGGTAAAGGTTCGCGCCAAAATCAGCAAACTGGACAACAGGACGCTTGTCATCAACGAAATCCCCTACGGACGGACGACTTCGACGCTGATTGATTCCATCCTCAAAGCGAACGACAAGGGGAAAATCAAAATCCGGAAAATCGACGACAACACCGCAAAAGATGCGGAGATACTGATCCACCTGGCGCCGGGCGTCTCGTCCGACAAAACCATCGACGCGCTCTACGCCTTTTCCGACTGCGAAATCAGTATCTCCCCGAATTGCTGCGTCATTGAAAACAATAAACCTTATTTCCTGAACATAAGCACCGTCCTTCGCCATTCCACCGACCGGACGCTCGGCCTGCTGCGCACCGAACTCGAAATCAAGCAGTCCGAACTGGAAGAAGCGCTCTTTTACGCCTCGCTCGAGCGCATCTTCATCGAAGAACGCATCTACAAGGACCGGGAATTTGAAAACGCCCGCAACATGGACGAAGCAGCCGCCCATATCGAACTTCGCCTACAGCCTTTCGCACCGCAGCTTATCCGCGAGGTTACACACGACGACATCCTCCGCCTGATGGAAATCAGGATGGGACGCATCCTGAAATTCAATGCCGACAAAAGTGATGAAGCCATCGCCCGGCTTAAAACGGACATCGCCCTGACCAAAAGCCAGCTGGCCGACATCATCAACTACACCATAGCCTGGTTTGCCATGCTGAAAGAAAAATACGGCGCCGCTTATCCGCGTCACACGGAAATTCGCAACTTCGATACGATTGAGGCAACCACCGTCGTCGAGGCCAATGAAAAGCTGTACATCAACCGCGAAGAGGGCTTCATCGGCACCGCGCTCAGGAAAGACGAACTGATCTGCAACTGTTCCGACATCGACGACCTGATCCTGTTCTATCGCGACGGCACATACAAAATCATCCGCGTAAGCGAAAAGGTCTTTGTCGGGAAAAATGTGATTTACGTCAGTGTCTTCAAGCGCAACGACAGCCGTACGATATACAATGTAATCTACCGCGACGGCAGGAGCGGTTGCAATTACATCAAGCGTTTTGCCGTCACGGGCGTTACGCGCGACAAGGAATACACCCTCACCAGAGGCACGGACGGATCGCGAGTCCTCTATTTCAGCGCCAATCCCAACGGCGAGGCCGAAACCGTGAAGGTCATCCTCAAACCCAAACTGCGCCAGAAGACGCTGGCTTTTGAAAAGGATTTCAGCGAAGTACTGATCAAGGGGCGTGCGTCGATGGGGAATATCCTGACCAAATCCGAAATACACAAGGTGATGCTGAAACAGAAAGGCACTTCCACGCTGGGCGGACGCATGGTCTGGTTCGACCGCGATGTGCTGCGGCTCAACTACGACGGGCGGGGCGAGGAACTCGGCGAGTTCCAGAGCGACGACCTGATTCTGGTCATCCTCAAAAACGGCGATTTCTATACGACCGGATTCGACCTGAGCAACCATTATGAAGATACGATATTGCTCATCGAACGGTTCGACAGCCGAAAAATCTGGACGGCCGCGCTTTACGACGCCGAACAAAAGTATTCCTATCTAAAGCGTTTTCCGCTGGAAGCGACCCATAAAAAGCAGAATTTCCTGGGTGAATATCCGCACAATGTACTATATTTGCTGACGGATGAAGCGTATCCGCGCATCGAAATAGTATTCGGCGGAAATGACCGTTTTCGCACACCGCTGGTGATCGACGCCGAAGCATTTATCGGTGTCAAGAGTTTCAAGGCGAAAGGAAAACGGATGACAGCCTTTGAGGTCGCAACCGTCAACGAGCTGGAGCCGCTACGTTTTCTTTCGGAAAATGCCTCGGCCGATGCGGAAAAAACCCCGGACGAAGAAGGCGGACGCGAAGATTCCGGACAAATGGATCTGTTCAATAATGAAATATGAAAAAAACAACCATACTTCTTGCGGGACTGGGATGGTGGCTGTCAGGCTCGCTGGCGGCTCAGACCGGCGAAGGCGACGCGCCGTATTCCGTAAATGAAGGAACGATGATAGGCATCGGCCAATACAATCTGGCCAGTTCCTATGTTTCGCCCCCCGGTGAAGAAAATGTCAGTTACACGGGGATCGGCCTGCGCACCCTCAATGAGCGGATGAAACTGGTAAGCCCGCATTTCTCGCTGCAACAGATTCTCCACATTGACCTGTCCATGACGAAAAACTCGGGCGCTACGATCAGCGCCCTGTCGGGCATCATTGACTATTCTTACGGTTATCATTACCGTTTCTGTCCGGCAGAGCATCTGAAACTGCTCGTCGGGCCGTCTCTGCGCGGCATGTGCGGATTCATATACAACACTCAGTCGGCCAACAATTCCACCGCAATTAATATGGATATGGACCTGAACCTGTCGGCCGCGGCGCTTTATACCCTTTACCTGCGCGATTATCCGCTCACCCTGCGCTATCAGGCAGACCTGTCTTCCGCCGGTATCCTTTTTGCACCCGATTACGGACAGTCGTATTATGAAATATTCGGTTTGGGGAATATGGGAGACGTGGTGCGCTTCAGTTCATTTCACAACAAACTGGCAATACGGAATTACCTGACACTGGATATTCCAGTGTGGAAATTTACCATCCGTACAGGTTATATGAACAACCTCTACAGCACGGATATAAATAAAGTCAGGACACACCATTTCTCACACAGTTTCATGATAGGTCTGGTAAAGGAATTTGTTTCATTCAAGGGAAAAGAATTGAAAAAAAGGCACATGTATAAAAGTGCATATTATTGAAAGCATGAAAGCGAACAGAAACAGATTGAACGTTTTTTTACGGAAGATGAAAGCATGGAGGGGGCAAGCAGCCTGCCTCCTGCTTGCCGCAGGTGTATCCTTTGCCGGTTGCCGGGAGGAAAGTCTTTACACAACAGACGCACATACGAATTTTGAAGCGCTGTGGAAAATCATGGATGAGCATTATTGCTTTTTTGAATACAAGGGAGTTGACTGGGACGAAATCTACCGGACCTACAGCCGTCAGGTGTCGGACACGATGAACCAGTATGAACTGTTTGACTTTCTCGGGCAAATGCTGGCCGAACTGAAAGACGGTCATACGAATCTCGTATCCTCCTTCAACATGGCACGCTACTGGGCATGGTACGAAAACTATCCCGCGAATTTCAACCACGACATACAGAAGAAATATCTGGGAACCAATTACAACATTACCGGCGGACTGAAATATCTCCGCCTGCCCAATACCGATGTCGGCTACATGTATTACGCCAGTTTTTCGGCACTGATCACCGAGCGGGGGCTTGACGAGGTATTCAAATACTTTTCGAACTGCAAAGGGCTGATTGTCGACGTGCGCGACAACGGCGGCGGCTCTCTGAGTTATTCCGACCGCATAGCCTCGCGTTTTCTGGAAGAAAAAATCATCGCCGGATATATCATCCACAAGACCGGTCCGGGACATAATGACTTTTCCGAACTGTATCCGATTGAATTGAAACCTTCCGACCGTTCGCGGTGGCTGCGTCCGGTAGTTGTGCTGACCAACCGGCACAGTTACAGCGCGACGAATGATTTTGTAAACAAGATGCGAATCCTGCCTCACGTCGCGATCCTGGGCGACCGGACGGGTGGCGGCAGTGGCCTGCCCTTCAATTCGGAACTCCCCAACGGATGGATTGTCCGGTTTTCGGCTTCTCCCATCCTCGACGTAAACAGGCAACATACGGAAAACGGCATTGACCCGGACATCAAAGTCAACATGAATCCCCAGGATATGGCCCGTGGTAAAGACACCCTGATTGAAGAAGCCGTGCAGTGGATTCTGTCCCAAACCCGGGAACAGACACCGTAAAAAAACCGGCGGCATGATCGCGTTTCTCCAAATGACGTACGTAAAGGAAATAATTCCGGCGAGCTTTCGAAAAGGAGGATTGACTTCTTTGCGGGCATACGGTGCGAACGAATTAGCTTAAGGAGGAAAGATGAAAAAGCTTGTGTTGCCTGTTATGTTCCTGCTTTTTGTATGGATGGCGTTCAGCGCCTGCTCCACGGTGCCCGGCTCGGGCAAAGAGGAGCCTGATTCGCCGCTCTTTGACGCAGTGATGCGGCTCACTGCCAACAGTTCATGGAAACTGGTAGACAAAATTCATTTAAATTTCCCGACCTGCCACCCCCAGGGCCTGATTAAAACAGGCGACGATTTCTTTGTTTCAACGGTGCATGTTACGACCCCGATCTCACGGGACGGCTATCCTGACGCCGCAGGCTATGACCGCAGTACCGGCGCGGGCATTGGCTATCTGGTAAAATTTGATCGAAAAGGCAATAAAACGGCAGAAGTTGAGCTTGGCGAAGGCACGATGTACCATCCGGGCGGCATTGATTTTGACGGCCAGGACATCTGGGTTCCCGTCGCTGAGTACCGGCCCAACAGTCAGGCCATCGTTTACAAGGTAAACGCCGGAACCATGAACGCGGTGGAGGTCTTCAGGTACAAGGACCATATAGGCGGCGTTGTCCATGACCTCAAGAATAAAACCATCAACGGCGTAAGCTGGGGGTCAAGGCGTTTTTACACCTGGCCAATCAGTGCTTCAGGACAGGTTGACAAAACGGATGTGCCCCGGGAAGAACTTTGGACCTTGAATCCCCAGTACTATATTGATTATCAGGACTGCCACTACATAGGCAACGGCAAAGCCCTCTGTTCGGGCCTGCAAACCTATACCACGCCGACCGGGCAGCTCTTCGGGCTTAGCGGCATCGAGATTCTTGACCTTAAAACCAGCCTGATCCTGCACCAGGTTCCGGTCAAACTGTTTTCTGACGAAACGGGTAACGCTATATGCCAGAATCCCTTCTGGCTTGACGCGAATCCGGACGGAACCATTACCGCGTATTTCATTCCCGACGATGACGATTCGTACTTGTACGTGTTTTCGGTAAGTCCCTGACAGGACTTGTTCATACTGTCTGAGGCGGTTTCAAAATGTCAGATTTTGAAATGAGCCTGGCTGTCCTTGCCTGCGGTTCAAAGTCTTCGGACTCATCCTCGTCCGCTTTATGCGGAAGACATGTTTCATCCTTCCGAAACGGCCGTTCGGTACATCTGGGAGCGTTTTGCGGAAACATGGCTGGAGGCCGCGGCACGGGAAACGCTGGAAAAAGTGGTCGAGATACAGCGGGCATTGAATCACAAACCGTTGAATCCACATAGCAAACTGTATAAACAGTTTTTGTCGCAAACTTTGTTAAACATTGAGCGACTGTGCGCAAAGAATCCCTACCTTTGTTTGGAAAATGAGGTAAAACAATTGCATGAAATACAATATCAGGGAAATAGCTTCGATCATCGGGGCGAAATATGATATTTTGGAAGAAGGTTCTATTGACCATCTGCTGACGGACAGCCGGACACTGTCTTTTCCCGAAACGACGCTTTTTTTTGCTATCCGGACGCAAACCGGCGACGGGAGCAGGTATATTGCCGAGTTGTACCGGTTGCGGGTGCGTCATTTTGTGGTAAACCGTTACCGGCCGGAGTTCGCGGAGATGAAGGATGCCAACTTTTTGATTGTCGAAAACGTACTCGCCGCGTTGCAGCAACTGGCGATACATCACCGGAAGCAGTTCGGCATTCCGGTCATCGGCATCACCGGAAGCAACGGAAAGACCGTCGTGAAGGAGTTGCTCTACCAGTTACTGCACAGGGAGTTCAACATTGTCCGTTCGCCGCGCAGCTACAATTCCCAGCTGGGTGTGCCGCTGTCCGTCTGGCAGATGAACGGGAACCATACGCTGGGCATCTTCGAGGCCGGCATTTCACAGCCGAACGAGATGACGAACCTGCGGCGCATCATCGCACCCACCATCGGGATTCTGACCAATATCGGGGAAGCTCACCAGGAAAATTTCGCCTCCCCGATGCAGAAATGCCTGGAAAAACTATCCCTGTTCAACAACTGCGAAGTGATTATCTACAATGCCGACGACAGACAGATTGTCCACGGACTGGAGAAGGCCTGCCTGTCGCACAGGGGCCTGGGCTGGAGCCGTACCGATTCGGAGGCGCAGATTTTTATCGAATCCATCCGGCAAAGAGATACCGTAACCGAAATCAGCTGTACGATGTTCGGAGGGATTACCCGCACCTATGTGATACCCTTTACCGACGCCGCATCCATCGAAAATGTGATTCACTGCATAGCCCTGATGATCTATCTCAAGCCGACCGCGCTGGGCAACCTGCAGGCCTTCCGGGAACTGGAGCCGGTGGCCATGCGCCTGGAAGTCAAGGACGGAATCAATCACTGCTGCCTGATCAGCGATACCTGCAATTCGGACATCCATTCGCTCGCCATCGCGCTGGATTTCCAGTTCAGCCGGAAAGGTGACCGGAATATGAAAACAACAGTGATCCTTTCCGACATTCTGCAATCCGGCCTGATGCCGAAAGTACTGTATAAAAAGGTAGCGGAACTGTTCCGGCAAAAAAAGGTGGAGCGCGTCATCGGCATCGGGCGCGACCTGAAAACGCACGGCCCGGCAGCCTTCCATATGGAAAGCGAATTTTACGAATCCACGCAGGAATTTATCCGTTCGTCCTCATTCAGGCAGTTCGGGAACGAGCTGATCTTGCTGAAAGGTTCGCAGATGTTTCATTTCGAACAAATCACGGAACTGCTGGAAAAGAAAGTGCACGAGACGATCCTGGAAGTCAATCTGGACGCCGTGGTGCACAATTACAACCATTTCCGTTCGATGCTCCGTCCGCAGACGCAGATCGTCTGCATGGTGAAAGCCTTCGGCTACGGCGTGGGGTCGTATGAACTGGCGAAGACCCTGCAGGAACATCGCTGCGACTACCTGGCAGTGGCGGTGGCCGACGAGGGAGCGGAACTCCGCAAGGAAGGGATTTCCATCCCCATCATCGTGATGAATCCCGAGTTCGGCAGTTTCAACACGCTGTTCGAATACCGGCTGGAGCCGGAGGTATACAGTTTCAGACTGCTGAACGCGCTGATACGGGAAGCCGAACGGCGCGGCATCGTGTCCTGGCCCGTCCATGTGAAGATCGATACCGGCATGTACCGTCTGGGCTTCCGGCCGGAAGACATGCCGGAGGTATGCCGGCAGTTAAAACAGCAAAACGGATTGTATGCCCGGTCGGTATTTTCGCATCTGGCCGGGAGCGATTCGGCCGAACACGACGCCTTTACGCTGCGGCAGATACAGGCCTATACCCGGGCGGCGGACACGCTGGAAAAGGAACTGGGCTATCCGGTGGCCCGGCATGTTCTTAATTCGGCCGGCATCGAGCGGTTCACCGCCTGTCAGTTCAACATGGTACGGCTGGGAATCGGGTTATACGGCATCAGCGCGCTGGCCGGTTCGGAGGCTTTGCAGCCTGTCTGCGCGCTGAAAACGACGATCTTGCAGATACAGGACGTGCCGGCAGGCCGTTCGGTCGGTTACGGACGGAAGAGCCGTACGGAGCGCGATTCGCGGATCGCCGTGATACCGATAGGCTATGCCGACGGCCTGGACCGGCGGCTGGGCAACGGCGCCGGCGAGGTCGTCATCCGCGGTCGGCGCTGTCCCTTCATCGGAAACCTCTGCATGGACATCAGCATGATTGACGTCACGGATGTGGAAGCACAGGAACGGGATGAAGTGACCGTCTTCGGAAAAACGCTTTCCGTCAGCGAAATCGCCCGCAAGCTGAACACCATTCCCTACGAAATACTTACGTCCATCTCCCCGCGCGTCAAACGAATCTATTATAAAGAATAAGAAAAAAGTATATGAAGAAATTACGTATTCCGGTCTATTTGCAGATTTTCGCGGGCATGTTCCTGGGTCTGCTCGCGGGAATCGTCGCCCTGCATACGGGAGGCGAATCGCTGGTCAGCCTCTGGATTAAGCCCTGGGGCCGGATTTTTATACGGCTGCTCCAGCTGGTGGCAGTTCCGCTGGTATTCATCTCGCTGGTCAGGGGCGTGGCCGGACTGTCGGACATGAGCCGCTTTTCGCGTATCGGACTGAAAACCGTCGTTCTGTATCTTTCGACGACCACGTTTGCCGTTTTGCTTGGGCTGACGCTGGTGCTGACGATAAAGCCCGGCCGCTTCGTCGATGCCGCGAAAACGGCGGCCTTCGAAGAAAGCTACCGCCGACAGGCAGACGAAATGGCTGCGTTGGAGCAGGAAAATGAAGGGCCGCTCCGGTTCCTCGACGCCATCGTCCCCGACAATATCTTCAGCGCCCTGACCGACAACCGCCGGATGCTGCAAATCATCTTCTTTGCCCTGCTGCTGGGCGTGGCCGCGCTGAGCGTCGGTCGGGAAAAGGCGGAACCGGTCATGAAACTGCTCCATTCCCTGGATGAAATCGTGCTGAAAATGATCGCCTTCATCATCCGCCTGGCGCCCGGCGGCGTGGCGGCGCTGATGGCGGGACTGGCCGTCGACTGCTCCGGCGACATCGGTATCTTCAGCGCGCTGGCCACCTATGCGGCAACGGTAGTCGCGGGCCTACTGCTGCTTTTGTTCGGATTCTATCCGCTCCTGGTCCGTCTGTTCACGCGGCTTCCGCTGAAGAAGTTCCTGAAAGAAATGTATCCGGTACAGCTGGTCGCCTTTACAACCAGTTCCAGCGCCGCCACCCTGCCCGTTACCATGAACACGGCCCGGAACAGACTGGGCGTGTCGGAAGAAGTAACCTCGTTCGTCATGCCCATCGGGGCAACCGTCAACATGGACGGAACGAGCTGTTTTCAGGCCATCTCGGTGGTCTTCATCGCACAGGTGCTGGGACTGAACCTGGGTGTGGAACATCTGTTAATCATTGTGCTGATGACGATCCTCTCCTCCATCGGCACGCCCAGCATTCCGAGCGGCGGTTACGTCGTAATGACGATGGTACTCACCGCCGTCGGCATCCCCGCCGAAGGCATGGCCCTGATACTGGGCGTCGATCGTCCGCTGGACATGCTGCGCACCTCGGTCAACGTCACCGGCGACGTCACCGTAGCCGCCATTGTCGACAGAAAAACACTGCCGAAATGCAGTGATTAGTGATTAGCGGTTAGTGATCCGTGGTTAGTGTCGAAGGCTGTCTGTCGCGCTTCGCTCCACTAACCACTAATCACTGTCAAGAGATGATTTTTCCTCCACAACACATGTTTATCGCCAGAAAACATGTGTATTTTCCGCAAAAAAAGGCGTTTGGCCGGGCGAAATGCTCGCCCGGCGCCCGACAGGGGGGTATGCTTATTTAACGTGAGTTCGACGTAAGAAAAAGGCAAAAAAGAACAGGAAAAGAGATAAGAGATTCGTATCTTTATATCCTAAAAGTCAAATAAGTACGAACTGAAAACCGTATCTCTTACGGACACAAACTCAAACACCTCGGGAACCTGTGAAGGCGTTTTATACTCCATATGTATAAATCGAAAATCCATTTATGTGTGCT
>JAISMO010000171.1 GCA_031276675.1 Tannerella sp. | reverse complement strand
CTTTCGAGCGAAGCTCGAAAAATTTTTTCTGGTTCCTGCCGATACGTTCGATAATGTGAAAGGGCAATTTCCGATTGGTTTTTTTATCTGGAATACGGCAATAAAGGAAATTTTTGAATCCGGCATATCTGATGCATACGATAAAGAGCAATGTTTCATTGGCAACAAAACCATTATCAGTTACAGCCATTCGAAATATCTGAATGACTGGCTGCGTCCAACATGGACCGAAACCGGAGACCTGCTTGGCTATCTTGCATGTAACAGCAATGATTTCCAGCACCAGAATGAAATTGTCGTACAGTCGCACAAAAACAATGCAACTTCTACTTTTTACAAACCGATAACACAGAACAATCTCATGATGTCCTGCATATATTTCGCCGTCCGCAAAGTTATTCCCGCCGATTGGCTGAACGACCGTGATCAGTTTCTCTATCCGAACGACAGATGGAAAGAAAACCTCGAATTTCAAAGCGACTGTCTTGCCTATACGCTGTTCAGCAATAACATTCAATCCGGATACGGCGTCAATCACTGGATACCGTTCACCGAAGACGAGGTCGGTGCACAGGACCATTTCACCAGCTGTTTCATGACCGATTTCATTGCCGGAAAATGGAAATCATCCTCCGCCGGCGACTTGTTTTCCGGAGCGAAGGAAAGCCGCAGGCTGGCATTTTCGCCGGAAGCGCAGGCCGTATTCTCGGCCGGGCGGGCGCTCTGGAAATACTATCATGCGCAGAAGCACATCCACGTAAATGCAGCCTTATACGACATCCGCGCACATTTTCAGGGAAGGAATCCGAAAGGTAAAATGAACGCCAAAAGCGAAGACGGGCCATATAATGAATTAATCGGCCGCCTGCGCGAATGCCTCAGGACGCTCGCCCGGAAAATCGAGCCGGAAGTGTATGCCTGCGGTTTTTTGAAAAAATAGAAACGAAGAATGAAATACTAACTGTAAATTATACGTCCAATTTATTACTAACTAATGAATACATTACAACTCGGAATTATTGTTATTGTCTACATGTTTATCGTCGCATGGCTGGGGTATCTGGGCTACCGGCGGACCAAAAATGCGAACGACTATCTGCTGGCCGGCCGCAAGGTCAACCCGATCATCATGGCGCTCTCCTACGGCGCCACGTTCATATCGGCTTCGGCCATTGTCGGCTTCGGCGGCGTGGCGGCCACCTTCGGCATGGGGATTCAGTGGCTTTGCCTGCTGAACATGTTCACGGGCGTGATCGTCGCCTTTCTCCTGTTTGGCAAGCGTACCCGCAAACTCGGCTCCGGCTACAATGCCCATACGTTTCCGCAGTTCCTCGGACTGCACTACCGCTCGCGCACCGTTCAGGTGCTGGTGGCAGCGGTGGTTTTCACGGGCATGCCCCTGTATGCGGCGGTGGTGATGAAGGGCGGCGCCGTGTTTATCGAACAGATGTTTCATATCGACCTTCACCTGGCGCTGCTGATTTTCACGCTGATTGTCGCGGCTTACGTCATTACCGGCGGCATCAAGGGCGTGCTGTACACCGACGCGCTGCAGGCCGTCATCATGTTTGCCTGCATGTTGTTTCTGCTGTTCGGATTCTACCGGGTGCTCGGCATGGGTTTCACGGAAGCCAACCGCGCCCTGACGGATCTGGCGCCCTTAGTGCCCGAACGGTTCCAGGCGCTGGGGCATCAGGGATGGACGCGGATGCCGGTGGCCGGTTCGCCACAGTGGTACACGCTGGTCACGTCGCTGATTCTGGGCGTCGGCATCGGCTGCCTGGCGCAGCCGCAACTGGTGGTTCGCTTCATGATGGTCGACAGCGCAAAACAGCTGAACCGCGGCGTGCTGATAGGCTGTGTATTTCTGATCATCACCGTCGGCGCCATCTACCACATCGGCGCCCTGTCAAATCTCTTTTTCTTCAGGACGCAGGGCGTAGTCGCTTCCGAAGCGGTCAAGGACATGGACAAAATCATTCCGCTGCTTATCGATCGGTCCATGCCGCAATGGTTCAGTGCATTTTTCATGCTGTGTATCCTTTCGGCCAGCATGTCGACGCTCAGCGCCCAGTTCCATACGATGGGGGCAGCCTTCGGGTCGGACGTGTTTCCGAAACTGCGACCCTCCCGGAGCGCCCATTCCACGTTCAGCGTCCGCGTGGGCGTACTGATTTCCATCCTGCTGAGCTACATCATCTGCTATACGCTGAGCGACGGCATCATTGCCCGCGGAACGGCGCTGTTCATGGGCGTCTGTGCCGCAACGTTTCTGCCGGCCTATTTCTGTTCGCTGTACTGGAAACGGGCCACCCGGCAGGGCGCGCTGGCAAGCCTCTGGGTCGGACTGGGCGTCAGTCTGTTCGTCATGCTGTTCATCCACCGGGCCGAAGCCAAATCCGCCGGGCTTTGCCGTCTGCTCACGGGCAGGGATATACTGGTCGACGTCTATCCCTGGTATGCCGTCGATCCCATTCTGTTTGCCTTGCCTCTGTCCGCGCTGGCCATAGTCCTGGTTAGTCTGCAAACGAAACGGGAACGCGGAAATGCCGTCAGGTAAACCGGCTCCGCGTCCGGGGACGCAGTGCCGGAAAAAAAACAGGGGCGAACCACACCGGTTCGCCCCTGTCCTGTTTATGTCTGCAAAAGAATCCGCCGTTTCAAACTTCAACGGCGGTTATCTCCGGTTACGGTTTCCGCCGCCGCCGAACCTGTTCCCGTCAGGACGGTCGGAACGCTGCGGACGGTCGGTATGCATCCCTTCCGGTTTGGGAAGAAGCGCTTTGCGGGAGAGTTTGAACTTGCCGGTTTTCGGGTCGACGTCTACCAGTTTGACCATCACCGGATCGCCTTCCCTCAGACCGGTTTCTTCGACCGTTTCCAGCCGTTTCCAGTCCATCTCCGAGATGTGCAGCAGTCCGTCCTTGCCGGGCATGAACTCCACAAACGCGCCGTAGGGCATGATGGACGAGATTTTACCCTCGTAGGTTTCACCGACTTCGGGTACGGCCACAATCAGGCGGATGGCTCTCAGGGCGGCGCTGATCGATTCCTTGTTCACGCCCGACACTTCGACAATGCCCACTCCGTCGATTTCGTCGATGGAAATGGTTGCACCGGTTTTTTCCTGAATGCCCTGGACGATTTTTCCGCCCGGGCCGATGATGGCGCCGATAAATTCCTTAGCGATTGTGAGCACTTCGATGCGCGGAGCATGAGGTTTCAGGTCGGAACGCGTTTCGGGCTGCGCTTCCATGATTTTCTCCAGAATGTGCAGGCGACCTTCTCTGGCCTGCGCCAGCGCTTTCTCCAGAATTTCATATGAAAGTCCGTCGACTTTGATGTCCATTTGCGTGGCGGTAATGCCGTTCGCGGTGCCGGTCACCTTGAAGTCCATGTCGCCCAGATGGTCTTCGTCGCCCAGGATGTCCGACAGGATAGCGTAATTGGTTCCCCTGTTTTCGGAAATCAGTCCCATGGCAATGCCCGAAACGGGTTTGCGGATCTGCACGCCGGCATCTCTGAGCGCCAGCGTTCCGGCGCAGACGGTGGCCATGGACGACGATCCGTTGGATTCCAGAATGTCGGAAATCACGCGGATCACGTAGGGATAGTTTTCCGGAAGCATCCGTTTGAGGGCGCGGTGTGCAAGGTTGCCGTGTCCTATTTCGCGACGGCCGACGCCGCGTTGCGATTTGGCCTCGCCTGTGGAGAAGGGGGGGAAATTGTAGTGCAGCAGGAAGCGTTCCTTGCCGTGAACCAGTACGTCGTCAACGATTTTCTCGTCCGTTTTCGTTCCCAGCGTGACGGTTGTCAGCGACTGCGTTTCGCCGCGCGTAAATACGGCGGAGCCGTGCGGGCCGGGCAAGCAGTCGGTTTCAATCCATATCGGGCGGATGTCCGTTGTCCTGCGTCCGTCGAGCCGTTTGCCTTCGTCCAGGATGGCGCGGCGCATGGCTTCCTTTTCCACGTCGTGATAGTAGCGGTCAATCATGGGGCCTTTGGTTTCGAGTTCTTCCTCGGTATAGGCCGTCTTGAAGTCCGTCACGATGGCTTCAAAGGCATCGGCGCGCGTCTGCTTGTCGGTTCCCGATACGGCGACGGCATAGGCTTTTGCATAGCAGGCGTCGTGCACGGCCTTACGCAGGTCTTCGTCGTTTTCTTCGTGACAGTATTCGCGTTTCACCGTTTTGCCGCACGCTTCCATCAGTTCCAGCTGCACGCGGCAGTGTTCCTTAATGGCTTCATGCGCCACCTTGATGGCTTCCAGCATGTCCGCTTCCTGTACTTCGTCCATTTCGCCTTCCACCATCATGATGTTGTCCATGGTGGCGCCCACCATGATGTCGATGTCGGCCTTTTCCAGCTGGCCGTATGTGGGATTGACAATGTATTTCCCGTTTACCCGTCCGACACGCACTTCCGAAATCGGGCCGTTGAAGGGGATGTCCGATACGGCCAGGGCCGCCGAGGCCGCCAGTCCGGCCAGCGCGTCGGGAATGTCTTCGCCATCGGCGGAAAACAGTATGATGTTTACAAACACTTCGGCATGGTAATTGTCCGGGAACAGCGGGCGCAACACGCGGTCAACCAGACGGGAGGTGAGGATTTCATAGTCGGAGGGTTTGCCTTCCCTGCGCGTAAAACCTCCCGGAAAACGGCCAAAGGCCGAAAATTTCTCCTTGTAATCTACCTGTAAAGGCATGTAGTCCGTACCGGGTGTGGCTTCTTTGGCGCCGCATACGGTGGCCAGCAATACGGTGTTATCCATCCGGACGGTGACCGAGCCGTCAGCCTGTTTGGCCAGTTTCCCGGTTTCCAGGGTGATGCTTCTCCCATCACCCAAATCAATCGTTTTGTTAATTACATTCATTGTTTCTCTTTCTATTTTTTACATACATCTTAAAAATGTTGCAAATATAGGTGTTTTTTTTGTGACACTGCGCAGTCCGGAGAAAAGGTTATCTTTATTTCCCGATTTATTTCGTATCCCCTAAACAGACTGCGGTTTTAGTCGGAAAGACCGTATTTTTATTCTTGAACCTGAGTTCGACTCAGGCATACGTCGCCTGTCGGCTAAACCATGAAAAAAATCGGAAAAACGGAGCGATCCATGGACAGAACCATAAAAAAAGTCGGATTCACGGTTCTGCCGATCGGCAGAGACCTAAAACCGAGTATTCACGCATTTCTGCCTGTCCGAAGCACGTGCAGGGGAGATTTTCTTCAGGAAAAATTTTTCCGCACCGCTTCCCAGCCGATCATGGCGGCTTTGCGGGCAAGCCCCCAATGATAACCGCCCAGTTCGCCCGACGCACGGATGACGCGGTGGCAGGGTATCAGGAATGAAACGGGATTGTCGCCGACAGCCGTTCCGACGGCGCGCGAAGCCTTCGGGCTGTTCACTTTTGAGGCTAT
>JAISMO010000162.1 GCA_031276675.1 Tannerella sp. | reverse complement strand
CGCAAACTTATTCATTCAAAATACAGATTCGAAACGCTACTCTTTGCCCGGGAATTTTTCAGACAGCGCGGCAACACGTTCACCCTCCACATCGGCGTTCCCGTCCCCTGGCAAACATTCGACAAAACCAAAACCCACCGCGAATGGGCAATCCTGATACAGAAACAGGCCTGCGCCTTGAGAGAACTTCCTAATTGATTGCGTCCGGCTAAAGTCGTTTTCTGTAAATACCCGGAAAGCTGCAAACCGCGCGTGATTTCACCGGGGGATGGCGTATAAAATGTATGAACGCTCCGAAAACAGCGGAGGGCCTGCTGTGATGCAGTTCCAAAGCGTCAATACACTTCCATCCATTCAAACCGGTTTTGCGTATGGAGCATGAACCGGATGAAACCGGCATTTGAAATGATCAGCGATGCCGTATTGATACACGGATGGAAACTCAGCCGTTCAGCATCCCGGAGATGTCTGTCCAGAAACACTTGCACCTGATGTTCCCGATCATGAATCAGACCGAAGGGCGTGACCGAACCGGGCGTAACGCCCAGGTATTTCATCAGGCGCTGTTCGGAAGCAAAACTTAACTTTCCCTGGTGCAACTGCTTTTCGATGCCGTGAATATCCATTTCACAGTCGCAGTCCAGAATGACCAGATAATGCCGGTTTCCCTTGTGATTGCGGAAAAACAGATTCTTGCAGTGCCGCGCATCGTGTCCTGCCCAGTATTGTTTGGCGATTTCGATGGTCGGTGCGGGCGGATGCTCCACATACTCAAACGCAATCTGCAACTCCGCCAGCAGCTGATATAACTTTTCCGATCCGTTCATCTTCAAAACAGTCCTGTGATATTTCCCTCGCCGTCGATGTCGATGCGTTCGGAAGCCGGACATTCGGGCAGGCCGGGCATTCGCATGATCTCGCCGGTAATGGGGATTAAAAAGCCGGCGCCGGCGGCTATCTCAATTTCCCGCACGGTGATGATAAAGTCTTTCGGACGTCCCAGCAATTCCGGATTGTCGGACAGGGACTTTTGCGTTTTCGCCATGCAGACGGCCAGCCCTTCCAGGCCCAGGTCCTTAATCTTCTGCAGATGCCCGCGCGCCTTCGCGGTATAGTCCACGGCTTCCGCGCCGTAGATCGTTCGCGCAATCGTTTCGATTTTTCGTTCAATACTTTCCCCCAGTTCGTAGAGAGGCCGGAATTGCGTGCAGCAGGTTGCCGAATGGTGGATCACCGTCTCGGCCAGTTCGAGCGCCCCTTCGCCGCCTTTCCCCCATACGTCGGTAACGGATACGGGTACGCCGGTTTCTTCACAGAAACGCCGGATGAAATCAAGCTCTTCCGGCGTGTCGGTTGCGAAACGGTTGATGGCTACCACCGGCGCCAGATTGAAAATCTTGATGTTCTCGATATGCTTCTGGAGATTCCCGATACCGTTCCGGAGCATCTCCAAATCAGGCTCGGCGAGCGTTTTCAGCGGTTTCCCCCCGTGATATTTCAGGGCGCGAACCGTAGCCACAAGCACCACCGCATTGGGAGTCAGTCCGGCCACCCGGCATTTGATGTCCAGAAACTTTTCCGCTCCGAGGTCAAACCCGAAACCGGCTTCGGTCACCGTATATTCGCTCAGCGCCAGCGCCGTTCGGGTTGCGATCACCGAGTTGGTACCCTGAGCGATGTTGGCAAACGGCCCTCCGTGAATAAAGGCGGGCGTTCCCTCCATCGTCTGCACCAGATTGGGTTTGATGGCGTCCCTGAGCAGGACGGCCATGGCGCCGTGCGCCTTCAGGTCGCGTGCATGGACCGGTTTCCTGTCATGGGTATATCCGATAAAGATATTTCCCAGCCGTTCCTTCAAGTCCCGGATATCGCTGGCCAGACAGAGGATCGCCATCACCTCGGAAGCGGCCGTGATGTCAAAGCCCGTTTCGCGCGGAACGCCGGATGTTGTTCCGCCCAGTCCGGCAACGAGTTTCCGCAGCGAACGGTCGTTCATGTCCATCACCCGTTTCCACGAAATGGTGCGCGGGTCCAGGTTAAGGGAATGGTTTTTACTTTGAATATTGTTGTCGATCAGCGCCGCCAGAAGATTGTGCGCCTTTTCGATGGCGGCAAAGTCGCCCGTGAAATGGAGATTGATGTCTTCCATGGGAAGCACCTGCGAATAGCCTCCGCCCGTGGCGCCGCCCTTGATGCCGAAGACGGGACCTAACGACGGTTCGCGCAGGACGACGCTGGTTGGCCGGCCGAGGCGGTTCAGGGCCTGCGACAGGCCGATGGAAACGGTCGTTTTGCCTTCGCCCGCCGGGGTGGGCGAGATGGCGGAAACGAGAATCAGTTTCGGATCGCTGAAACGCGGGGGCGCCGACTGGTACGACAGCGGCACCTTGGCCTTGTATTTTCCGTAAAGTTCCAGGTCTTCCGTGTCGATACCCAGCCGTTCGGCGATGGCCGCTACCGGTTGCATCCGTACGGAACGGGCTATCTCAATGTCTGTTTTCATATATTCTTTCTTTATCATTTAAAAAATCGGAACGCAAGGTACGAAAATTTTTTATCTCCCGCTGCGAATCCGTAAATCCCCTTCATGTGGAAAAAATCGTCTATCTTCGCGTCTCAAAATAACTTACAGACAGAAAGGATTGATATGAAAGAATACTGTTTTCAAATCGAAATGAAGGTTCGCGACTACGAATGTGATTTGCAGGGCGTGGTAAACAATTCCAACTACCAGCGTTACATGGAGCATACACGTCACGAATATCTGGAAACGCTGGGCGAGAATTTCGGATCCATGCATGACAGAGGGATTGATGCGTTTATTTCGCGCGTGGACATCCGCTTCAAACATTCGCTGCGGAGCGGAGACCGTTTCCGCTCGTGTCTCAACCTCTGGAAAGAGGGGCCGAAGCTGATCTTCAATCAGGATATTTACCGCCTCCCCGACGGGCAGCTGGCTGCTTCCGGGCGGGTGGAATCGGTTATCGTCGAAAACGGCAAACTGACGCGCGGTGAATATTTCGACCGTCTGATCGAAAAACAGGCAACCACATGGCCGAAGACAAACGCCTCTACCTGATCGCGCTCAGCCTGCTCAAAGGCATCGGCAGTATCCTCTCCCGGCATCTGTTGCAGTATTTCGGAGAGGCCGAGGCCGTTTTTTCGGAAAAGAAGCATTTGCTGGAAAAAGTCCCCGGCATCGGCAAACAAACCGTTGCCGGAATGCTGGAAACCCGTGCGGAAGCCCTGCGCCGCGCCGAACAGGAACTGACTTTCATCGAAAAAAACGGCATCCGTCTTTTTTCCATCATGGAAAACGATTATCCCGTGCGCTTGCGCGACTGTCAGGATGCGCCTGTTGTTTTCTATTTCAAGGGAAATGCGGACCTGAACGCGCAACGCATTCTCAGCGTCGTCGGTACCCGCAATGCAACGGAATATGGCCGCGGACTGACGGCCGGACTTCTGAAAAACCTGGCCGAGATGTTTCCCGGCTTACTGATTGTCAGCGGGCTGGCATACGGAATAGATATCTGTGCTCACCGGAATGCCTTAAAAAACGGATTGCCCACCGTTGGCGTACTGGCGCACGGTCTGGATCGAATCTATCCGGACCTTCACCGCAATGTGGCCGTCGAAATGCTGAATAAAGGAGGTCTGTTGAGTGATTTTGCCAGCAGCACCGTCATGGCGCGGGAAAATTTCCTGCAACGCAACCGGCTGATTGCCGGACTGGCCGATGCTACGGTCGTAGTGGAATCGGCCGAAAAGGGCGGCGCCCTTTTCACGGCCAATATTGCTTTTTCGTACGGCAGAGAGATTTATACCTTCCCGGGACGTGTTGCGGACAAATATTCCGGCGGATGCAACCGGCTGATACGGATAAACAAAGCCGGACTGATTACTTCTGCAAAAGACTTGGCGGAGGCGCTCGGCTGGCATACGGGCAAGGCGGCCGCCCCAAAGGAAGCCCAACTCCCTTTCCGGCATGAAGCGCCGGATCATCCGATCCTGAAGCTCCTGGCCGAAAAGGGAGAGGTACAGATCAACGAACTGGCGGTATTAAGCGGCAAGCCCGTTCATCAACTTTCTTCCATGCTGTTTGAACTGGAACTGGCCGGACACGTGAAAGCGCTGCCCGGCAACGTATATGCGCTGACGCCGTAAGATCAACAGGCCGTTCCGCGCACCGGACGGCGCCGTGTCCGGCATCCATCCTCATTTTTTATCTTTAAGCGCCCGGTAGCGCATCAGCGCCTCGACGTAATAATAATCGGCATAGGTCAGCGGCACGTCCACATCCATCTGATGAGGTATGCTGCCGACGGAATGTTTCAGCAGAAAATGCCCGTTGGTTCCCTTTTCCGCAAAGTATTCGGGCGAAGAGAGCGTGCGGATTTGCTTCTCAGCCATTTCCAGATAAGTTTTGGCAAGCGTTTCATCCACGTAGCCGCTCAGTTCGATGAGCGCCGAGGCAATGATTGCTCCCGCCGAGGCGTCGCGCTGGGCATCGGGAGCGCCGGGCGCTTCGAAATCCCAGCAGGGAATCCCGTCGGCCGGCAGTTTCGGATGGTTCAGGATGAAGCCGGCAATGCGTTTGGCCTGCTCCAGGTATTTCGATTCCCCCGTTTCGCGATACATCATCGTAAAGCCGTACAGTCCCCAGCCCTGTCCGCGTCCCCAGGCCGAATCGTCGCTGAAACCCTGGCTGGTCTTCTTCTTTTCCACCTGTCCGGTAATGGTGTCATAGGAAACCACATGGTAGGAACTGCCGTCGGGACGGAAATGGTTGCGGAGGGTGACGTCGGCATGAGAGAGGCAGATGTTCCGGTACGACGGATCGCCCGATTCGCGGGAGGCCCAGAAGAGGAACTCCAGATTCATCATGTTGTCGATAATCACCGGGAACTGCCATTTCTCGTTGGCATCCCATGACTGGGTGCATCCGGTGACGGGACTGAAGCGGCTCGACAGCGATTCGGCGCCCGTGAGCAGGACATTGCGCCAGGCCGTGTCGCCCGTCAGGCGATAGCCGTTGCCGTAACTGCAATAAAGTATGAATCCCAGATCGTGGGTGTCGCGGTTGTACTTTTCCTTTTCCACCCGTTTCGTATAGTTTACGGCATATTCCTTCAGTATGGGTTTGGCGCTGTACTCATAAAGATACCAGAGTGTTCCGGGCACAAATCCGCTGATCCATCCGTCGGAGGAGGTCGTCTTCAGATTCCCTTCGGGGTCGGCCGACTGGGGAATTTTGTCAGGCTGGTCCGCCAGCGCCGCCGCCAGCTGTTCATACTGTTCTATCGCCCTTTGCAGCCGGTCGCTGATCAGGTCTTCCATACTTTCCTGCTTTGGCCGGCAGGATGCGGCTGCGGCTACAACCGCAATCAAAAAAATAACTTTCTTCATTGTTTACTGTTTTAAGAATTTCATTTTACGTTTTCTATATTAAAGGTGGTGACCAGTTCGCCGACATAGTGTCCGATCCCTTTCATGATGACGGTAGCGGTACCCGGACCGGTGTTGTTGCGATAGGACACGGTGTAGTCCTGGCTGAAGACAAGCTCTGTCGTGGTTGTCGTGCCGTCGGGAGCCGTCTTGCTCAGGGTGAGGATCGGAACAAAGTAGACAGGCTTGCCGGTATAGGGCTGCACGGGGATGGAGGCAATATTGGCGGAGGTGATGTCGATACGTGCGTGCAGGCGTCCGTAGTGTTCGTGTATCAGTGTATTGTAATGATTCACGAGGACATTAAATTCTCCGGCAAAGTCGGCATAGGCCGTCGGCCCGTTGAGGTTGATGAGCGACGTGACGCGGGAGGTGATCCGGCGCAGGGCTTCGTCGGTTTCGCGGCGGGCCTGCCTGGGCGCGATGCCGGGTTTGTCGACCTGTTCCTGTGCCGCGTCGTTGACATAGCCCTTGAAGAGGTTGTTGTGCGTTTCGAGTTCGTCGATCCAGGGCAGCAGTCCGAGCATCGTGACGGCGGACAGATAGTCGTCGCTTCGCAGACGGGCGATGATGCTGTCGATGGCGGCCGTTTCGGCATCGTAGCCGGTATGTGTCAGGTTGCCGTAGTTCTCGAGCAGATTGTAGACGTGGAGCGCATTTTCGTGTCTCGTCGGGTTTTTAAGGAAGAGGCGCACCATGCGTATGATTTCGTTATAGGTTTCATCACGGGCATGATCGGTCACGGCCTTTTTTTCCGTATAGTCGCTCTTGCGAATCCACTTGAAGAGGGATTCTTCCTGCAGCACTTTGCTGTTGTAGGTACCAAGCATACCCTGGTCGGCAATCACCGCGGCATACTTTCCGCAAATCGCATACGACAGCTTGTGAAATTCAATGTGGTCGGCATTCGTGTAGTTGTATACCTCCGGTTTTCTTAATACAGTTTCCATTTTCTTTTCCGTTTAAATTTATAAGTATTGTTTTTTATCAAGTCTTTCGGCTTCCGGTTTCCGGTTCGGATGACGCCGGTTTCTGTTATTCGGGATTTTCATCTCCCTGTCATGTATTGTGATTCCAGACTGTTTCCCGTTCTTTCCGGATATCCGGCTTCCGGATGTTCGGAATCAGTTGTTGGCTCCGTCCGTCCGGTTCCCGGCAGCACGGAATTTTTTTAACAACCCGACTGTCCGGCTTCCGGCAGCACGGAATTATTTTAACAACCTGTCCGTCCGGCTCCCGGCAGCACAGATTTTTTTTAACAACCCGTCCGTCCGGCTCCCGGCAGTTCGGAATTTTTTTAACAATTCGACCGTCCGGCATGTCGGTTCGTACAGCGTATGGGAAAATTGCTATTTTCATTATGGATTTGATATCTTCCGTATTACAGGTGCAAAGAAAACAATAATTGAAAGAACGACAAAATATTTTCAATTAAAACCAAAGGAAAAAGTTTTCATGCCGGAACCATACGGACGCATGAGCCTTTCCTCAAATCCTGTTTCGCCGTCCGTATGCATTTACATGCAGTCGGGGGTAGCGGAAAGGAAAAAAGTATTATTTTTGCACAAACGAGTGCATAAATGGAAAAGTTATGGAAATTGACAACGGTAACAGCGCGAGCCACCGGAATCTGATACGGTTCGACTGGGCGCTGAAGCGCCTGCTGCGCAACAGGGCCAATTTTGAAGTACTGGAGGGTTTTCTGACCGTTCTGCTGGGAGAGCGTGTCACCATCCGCAACATCGGCGAAAGCGACGGCAACAAAACCGGCCCGGACGACAAGTACAACCGGGTGGACATCCTGACCGAAAACGACCGGAATGAACTCTTCCTCATCGAACTGCAAATCGACTCCCAGGCGGATTACTTCCACCGGATGCTCTACGGCGTTTCCAAAGCCGTGACGGAGAGCCTGAAGCAAGGCGAAGGGTATATCCGGATCGGAAAGGTGTACCACATCAACATCGTCTATTTCGGACTGGGACAGGGGAAGGACTACGTCTATCACGGACGGAACGATTTCTACGGCATCCATCACCACGACCTGCTCCAGCTGAACGAAAGGCAGCGGAATCTCTACCAGAAGACCGTGGCAGGCGACCTGTTCCCGGAATATTACATCCTGCGGGTGAACGACTTCAACGATGTGGCCCGGGACGGCCTCGACGAGTGGATGTACTATCTCAAGAACGACCGCATTCCCGACGAATTTACCGCTCCGGGCCTGGCCATGGCGCGTGAAAAGCTGCTCTATGACCGGCTCAGCGACAGGGAAAAGCGGGAGTATGATCGCCACCGCATGAATATCAGCTACGAAAAAAGCGCCTTCGCCACTTCGCGGGACGAGGGAATCGACCTGGGACGAAAGGAAGGAATCGACTTGGGACGAAAAGAGGGAATCGACCTGGGACGAAAAGAGGGAGAGGAAGAGCGGGAGAAACTCAAAAGGGAACTTGAAGAAAATGAGAAAAAACTTGAGGAAAGAGACCGTGAAATTGCCGAATTGAGGCGCCTTTTAGACGGTCGCTAAACTTTATATATGTTTGCATCAATGGGAAACTTATGGAAATTCGTTAACCGCGCGGATTGCCGGAAGCTGATACAGTTCGACTGGGCGATGAAGTGGCTGTTGCGCAACAAAGCCAATTTCGACGTACTGGAAGGTTTTCTGACCGTCCTGCTGGGAGAGCGCCTCACCATCCGCAACAAGGTCTTTCCCGACGACAAGTTCAATCGGGCGGACATCCTGACCGAAAACGACCGAAACGAACTCTTCCTCATCGAACTGCAAATCGACTACAGGGCAGATTACTACCACCGGATGCTCTACGGCATTTCCAAAGCCGCGACGGAGAGCCTGCAGCAAGGCGACGAGCATATCCGGATCGGAAAGGTATATCACATCCACATTGTTTATTTCGATCTGGGAGAGGGGAAGGACTACGTCTATCACGGACAGAACGATTTCTACGGCATCCATCACCATGACCGGCTCCAGCTGAACGAAAGGCAGCGGAAACTCTACCAAAAGACTGTGGCGGGCGACCTGTTACCGGAATATTACATCCTGCGGGTGAACGACTTCAACGACGTGGCCCGGGACGGCCTCGACGAATGGATGTACTACCTCAGGAACGACCGTATTCCCGACGAGTTTACCGCTCCGGGCCTGACCATGGCGCGTGAAAAGCTGCTCTATGACCGGCTCAGCGACGGGGAAAAGCGGGAGTATGAACGTTTCCGCATGAATGTCAGCCACGACAAAAGCGTCATGGCCACTGCATGGGACGAGGGGTTTGACCTGGGACTGAAAATGGGGATGGAAGAGCGGGAGAAACTCAAAAGGGAACTTAAGGAACTTGAAGAAAAAAAGAAACTCCTTGAAGAAAGGAAGAAACTTCTTGAAGAGAGGAAGAAACTCCTTGACGAGAGGTAAATTATTTATATACGGAACACTGAAAGAAATATGAAAAACTGTGAGATTGTCACCATACTTGGCCCGACCGCTTCGGGCAAAACGGCTTTTGCGGCTGCCCTCGCCGACCGGCTGGACACGGAAATCATCAGCGCCGATTCCCGCCAGGTGTATCGAGGCATGGACATCGGCACCGGTAAGGACAGGGCGGATTATACGGTCAACGGCAGGCAGATTCCCTGTCACCTGATTGATATCTGCGATCCCGGCACGAAATACAATGTGTTTGAATACCAGCATGATTTTTTTCGCGTCTACCGTCAACTCCGGGAAAGGGGCAAACTTCCTGTCCTGTGTGGCGGAACGGGACTGTATGTGGAAGCGGTGCTGAGAGGCTATCACCTGCCGGACGTCCCCCTGAACCTCATACTCCGGGAATCGCTGGAAAACAAGTCGCTGGAAGAACTGAAAGAGATTCTTGCCTCCTACAAGACGCTGCACAACCGAAGCGACATTGATACGCCCCGGCGTGCCATCCGCGCCATTGAAATCGAAGAATATCGCGCACGACATGCGACGGAACAGAACGAATATGGACCGCTCCGCAGCCTGGTGATCGGGCTGGACATCAAACGGGAACAGCGGCGGGAAAGAATCTCGCAGCGCCTGCACAGCCGTCTGGCGCAGGGGATGGTGGAGGAGGTGCGCAGGCTGCTCGCTTCCGGCATTAAGCCCGAAGACATTATCTATTATGGACTGGAATACAAATACCTCACCCTCTACGTGATCGGGAGGCTGGGGTTTGAGGAGATGGTTTCACAGCTTGAAACCGCTATCCACCAGTTTGCCAAACGGCAGATGACCTGGTTTCGAGGGATGGCACGGCGGGATATTTCCATTCACTGGATAAACGCCGCCATGCCGGTGGAGGAAAAAATCGAACGCACCCTCTCGCTGCTGAATAGTTGAAGGATTTTACCCGCATACTTACTTTATATGAATACAGTTACATTACAGACATTGACAGAGCAGGCCCATTTTTTCCTGCTGGCCGGGCCATGCGTGATTGAAGGCGAAGAGATGGCGCTTCGCATAGCCGAAAAGATTGTGGAAATCACGGACAAATTGCAGATTCCGTATGTTTTCAAAGGATCGTACCGCAAGGCAAACCGTTCACGGATGGATTCCTTTACGGGCATCGGCGACGAAAAGGCCCTGCGCATCCTCCGGAAGGTGCGCCGGACCTTCGGCATACCGGTTGTCACGGACATCCATGAAACGCAGGAAGCGGAACGGGTCGCGCCTTATGTGGACATGCTACAGATACCCGCCTTCCTGTGCCGTCAAACGGACCTGCTGGTTGCGGCTGCCCGGACGGGCCGGATCGTCAACATCAAGAAGGGGCAGTTTCTGGCGCCCGAAGCGATGCGCTTTGCCGCACAGAAGGTGGCGGACGCCGGCAATACCGCCATCCTGCTGACCGAACGGGGTACAACGTTCGGCTATGCGGACCTGGTCGTAGATTTCCGCGGCATTCCGCTGATGCAGCAGACCGGTTATCCAGTTGTCACGGACGTCACCCACTCGCTCCAGCAGCCCAACCGTACATCCGGCGTCAGCGGCGGGCTGCCCTCACTGATCGAGACCATCGCCAGAGCAGCCGTTGCCGCCGGAACGGACGGACTGTTTCTCGAAACGCATCCCGACCCGTCGCAGGCGCTTTCCGACAGCGCCAGCATGTTGCCCCTGTCTCTGCTGGAAAACCTGCTGCGGAAACTGGTACGTATCCGGGAAGCCATTCGCGGAGATGATTTCCGGACTGAATAAAACAGCCTGACGGTTGGAGACAGGTTCAAAAACGGCTGTGGGGGCAAAACGGCCGCAAGCGTCAAGCGGCCCTTTGTTCAGACCTTTTCGCTGTTGTCTACCGGATTGGCGTAAATACCCAAAAAGATAGCTCTTAATGCCGGTTCGTCGCCCTTAATTTGTTGCAGCATTTGTTCGTATCGCGCCAGAAACCCCGCTTTTTTTTCCGGTGTGTAGTGTGCGGCATACGTGTCGCGTCCCGAACGGATGTCATGTGCGATGTAATTGTTGTCGTGCAGTCTGTATCCATGACGGATGCGCCGGTCGATCAGGGATGCCGCCGATTTATAAAATTCATTGGGATGCTGATACCCGATCGCCCTCACTTCTTCCTCGCAGAGGGGATCGCAGATATGGATATGAATGTTTCCCTTGGGTTGCGTGATGCCGGTCAGGATACTCGCCAGGTCTTCGTCCGGCCGTTTGATGTATTTCCGTCCGTCGCGCGAGAGGTAGAGTTCCCTTGTTTTCAGGATGTCGCAGGATTCGATCTGGTAGGAAACGGCTACCGGCACGGGATGCAGGTCGCAGATGGAACGGGGCGGGTCGCTGCTGTCGCTCATGCAGAACATTTTGATAATTCCCTGGTCGGTAATGTCGTTGCCGTCTTTGGTCCGTCCGTTTCGCTGCGCAATCCAGACCGATTCCTTTTTTTGGGCGACGGTATGGCGGATGTATTCGGAAAGGTGCATGGAATTGCGGTAGAAGTCACGCGGACTGCCTCCGCGAAAGACGGTAAACATTTTGTTGGACTTCCCGATGTCGACCACCAGTTGCGAACACATCAGGTTACTGCCGAAAGTGATTTCCGTCGTTCGGAATCCGTGCGTGTAGAAAACCGTTTGCAGCAGGGAAGAATCCAGCATGATGTCGCGGTGGTTGGAGATGAAAAGGTATCTTTTTTCCGGCTCCAGGTGTTCCAGACCGCTCCAGGTGAAGGCATTTGCGGATTTGCGGATGACCTCCCGGTTGAAGCGGTACATGATTTGGGACTGAAATTCGTCTGTTGTCCGGATGTTCAGGAGGATGTCCCGTACTTCGCCGGCCGTTTTCTCCGGAAAAACAAATGCAGCCATGATCGGCAGGTATTCACTGTCGGCAATCCGTCGCATGGCGGGAGGGATTTCCGACTGATAATAAGGGCGTAAATCGTCAAAACACGTTTCCATACAGACGTTGTTTGTCCGGAAAGGTTGCCGGAGCGGTCGATGCTGTTTGTTTCATCTGTATCCGGTTACTTGAACAGCGCTTTCACCTCTTCGTCGGAAAACCGGCGGTATTGCGGCCGCCCGGAAGCGCCTTCCGTTTCGGGAAAGGTCACTTCAAAATATGCCTCATCGTAAAAGGAGAGTTTGGAGTGTGTATCCGGATTACATTCGACATACCGTATCCGGTTTAGATCCAGTCCCTTGGATTCGCATATCTGGCAGGCCAGCGAATAGCCTGCGCTGGTAATGGACGTGCCGGGATTGTCCTGATACAGTTCAGTGACGATGACTGTTACCTGTCCGTCCCTATCCAGCAGTTTCAAGCCGCATTTGGATGCGACACCCCACTGTCCGTTAAACTCAAAAATTTCGTCGTAATAATCCTCCGGTACCCTCATATCTGTTGTATTTACTTGTCGGAAAAGACGGCCAAAATTAGAGGGAATATTTGAAATATGCAAATATTTGACGCGGAAGGGCGCCGGCAAAGGGTCGCGAATCCCGATTCCTGCCGGATGCTGCTATACACGGTGTGATTTTGCACGGTCAAGTCCTGAAAGGAGGTAATTTTCATGACTTTAATTCAGCGACCTGCGGCAGAAAACCATACGCCTGCAACCGCTGCCCGAAAGACAGCACTTTGATAGCCTTTTACGAATGTGCGAATGATCGGTCAATGCTGCCTTTCAGTCGGGAGGAGCGGGTTGTGTCGCTCTCCCCGCAGGTCGCTGACCCGGTTATGAAAACCTGTCTCGGCAAGCACATCCGTTTACCGGCATGTGAGAAAGGATCCGTATTTATTTTTACCTTTGCCAAAAATATAATTTTATTGCTTCATGAAAAAAAGAATCATAACACTTTGCCTGAGTTTATTGCTGCCGACGGTGCTTCCGGCGCAAAAGAAATATGAAGCCGCGTGGGAATCGATCGACAGCCGTCCGGTTCCGGGATGGTTCATGGACGCCAAGTTCGGCATCTTTATCCACTGGGGACTGTACAGCGTACCGGCCTGGGGGCCTCTGCCCTCCGACGGCGCCTCCATCTACGACTGCTATGCCGAATGGTACTGGATGCGTCTGGCAGATAAGGAAAACCGCGTCAATCACCTGTTTGCCGATTTCCACCGCCGCCATTACGGCGATCAGTTTGCTTATCAGGACTTCGCCGGCCAATTTACGTGCGAACTGTTCAAACCTGCCGACTGGGCGAAACTCTTCCGCGAAGCCGGAGCAAAATACATCGTACTCACCTCCAAACATCATGAGGGATTTGCCCTGTGGCCCAGCGAACATGCGTGGAACTGGAACGCCGTCGATGTCGGGCCACATCGCGACCTGGCCGGCGAGCTGACCGAAGCCGTTAAACGGGAAGGACTCCGCATGGGCTTCTACTATTCCCTCTACGAATGGTTTAATCCGCTCTACCGCGCCGACCTCGACCGCTATGTTTCGGAACACATGATCCCCCAGATGAAGGACCTTGTCAACCGCTATCACCCCGAAGTGCTCTGGACGGATGGTGAATGGGAACATCCTTCGGACAGGTGGAGAAGTACGGAATTTCTGGCATGGCTGTACAACGAATCGCCGGTTGGGGAAACCGTAGTCGTGAACGACCGCTGGGGCAAGGAAACACGCAGCTTGCACGGCGGTATCTACACAACCGAGTACGGCCTGGTTCATGACGGCGAAATGTCCGATGCCGTCACGCATCCCTGGGAGGAATGTCGCGGCATCGGACATTCCTTCGGCTACAACCGGAACGAACAGCTGGAGGATTACAGCACATCGGAACAACTGGTACACCTGCTGACGGACAAAGTCTCCGCCGGCGGCAACCTCCTGCTCAACATCGGCCCGACGGCCGACGGACGCATCCCCGTCATCATGCAGCAGCGGCTCGCCGACATGGGTAGATGGCTCCGGCGTAACGGCGAAGCCATCTACGAAACCCATGCATGGCACGTTGCCGCCAGACAACCGGATATACACGCTTATTTCACCTGCAAGGGCAAAGACCTGTACGTCATTTGTACCCAATATCCGTCGAAAGCGATCAGCGTCAGGGGCATTCTGAAAAAGCCGTCGTCCGTAACGCTGCTCGGCAGCAGCGCCCGCGTGCGATATTCGCACAACGGGAAAAGCGTAACGATTGTGCCGCCCCCGTTCTCTCCCTCTGACGGCGAATATGCGTGGGTGTTCAAATTAACCGGTGTGATTCAATAATTTCATATCCATACACAATTTATCCCGGATTTTGCAGTTACATATCCGTGAACAGATTCCGAGATGGATAAAAAACGTTTTTGGTTAGTCATCGCAATAAGCAGTTTTTGTGTAACCCATGCCTGGTCGCAGTCGGACGCACAGTTCAACCAGTATTTCTCGGTAGCGGGGTATTACAATCCTGCCCATGCGGGAACGGCGGGTGGATTGAACGTGTCGGGCATGTATAACCTGCAGTGGCTCGGTATGAAAAATGCGCCGAAAACCATGCTCCTAACGGCCGACATGCCCTGGAAATACGGCAAATCGGAACACGGTCTCGGTGCAGTTGTCTATAATGAATCGCTGGGACTGGACAAAAATCTGTACACTTCCGCTCAATACGCTTTCAAAAAAAAAATCGGTAAAGGCATGTTAAGTATCGGGTTGCAGGCCGGACTGGTTAATATGGCCTTTGACGGCGCCGGGATTTATATTCCCGATGACGAGGATGAAACGCATCAGCCTCCGGAATCGGACGAAGCAATGAGTACGGCCCAGGCCGATGCCATGAGTCTGGACGTGTCGGCCGGACTGTTTTTTTCTGCGGGGAAATTTCATATCGGACTGGCTTCGACGCATTTGCTGGAACCAAAACTGGAACTGAACGAAAACATGGAGCGGAAAATCAGTCGCGGATACAATTTGATGACCGGATACAATATTCAGATGAAGAACCCGTTGTTAGAATTACAACCTTCGGTGTTTGTACAGTCAAACCTGCAGATGCTTTCAACGGACGTGACGCTTCGGGCCGTATATAATAAAATGTATAACGGAGGTATTGGCGGTCGCGTGAGCGACAATGGGAAAATGAGCGCAGCCATTCTTTATTTTGGAATGACAATCAAAGGTTTCCGGGTCGGATACGCTTATGAGTTCCCTCTTTCGGCGCTGATCAGAACAAGCGCCGGCAGTCACGAGTTGATGGCTACCTACCGGTTGAATATCGAAAAGCCGAAAGGAAACAGAAATAAACATAAAAGTGTACGAATCTTATAAATAAAGAGGAAATAAATTGAATGTGCTAATCATGAAAAAAATAGCTTTAATCCTTGCAGTCGTCTCTCTACTGGCTTCCTGCGGCAGGATGTTCTCAGGCGACGGAGGCGAACTGGTAGGTGTGAAAATGGCTTCCTACAACGAGCCGGCTCCATACGGAATGGTGCTGATTAAACGGGGAGCCTTCGAGATGGGGCCATCGGATAAAGACAGCCTGTGGGACTTTCATCCCGAAACAAAAGGCGTTTCCTTTGAATCGTTCTGGATGGACGAGACGGAAATTACGAATGCCAAATACCGCCAATTTATTTATTGGGTACGCGATTCCATCATCCGCACGCGCCTGGCAGATCCGGCCTACGGAGGAAACGACCTGTTTATGATTACCGAAGACCGGTATGGCGATCCGGTAACTCCGCATCTTGACTGGAACCGTCCCATCCCCTGGAAACGGGCCAATGAAGACGAACAGCGCGCCATCGAAAGTGTGTATTATACACATCCGGTCACAGGCGAGAAAAGCCTGGACAGGAAACAGATGAATTACAAATACGAATGGTATGACCATACGTCGGCCGCCCTGCGCCGCAACAATCTCGACCCGAACGACCGGATACGGAATACGGATATACAGCAGGACCCGTCCGAGGTGGTGATGATTTCAAAAGACACAGCCTTTATCGACAGCGAAGGACGGATAGTCAACCAGACCATCACTCGTCCGCTGAGTTCGCCGTTCGACTTTCTCCATACACGCATTGTGAATGTCTATCCCGATGAAACCAGCTGGATAAATGACTTCCAAAACGCATACAACGAACCTTATCTGAGAATGTATTTCACTCATCCCGGATACAATGACTATCCGGTCATAGGCGTTTCGTTTGAACAGGCCACGGCGTTTTGCGTCTGGCGAACGGAGTATTACAGGAAAACGCTGCCGGCCGGACAAATCGTGGAACCGTTCCGTCTGCCTACCGAAGGCGAATGGGAATATGCCGCCCGCGCCGGAAAAAGTGAAAACAGATATCCCTGGTCGGACAATTCACTGATGGATGACAAGGATTGTTTCATGGCCAACTTCAAGCCCGGCGACGGCAACTATACCGAAGACGGACACCTGATTACCGCACGCGTGGCTTCGTTTCCGCCGAATGAATTTGGACTGTATGACATGGCCGGAAACGTATCGGAATGGACTTCATCCGTTTATTCCGAGTCGGGACAAAGTCAGGTTAACGACATGAATCCCGACCTGCATTACAACGCCGCCCGGGAAGATCCTTACGTGATGAAGAAGAAAGTCGTGCGCGGCGGTTCCTGGAAAGATGTGGCACAATTCATCCGCTCGGATATGCGCACGTTTGAATACCAGAACGAAACCCGTTCCTACATCGGATTCCGGTGTGTACGCACGCAAATCGGCTTTTCAAACGCCAAGGGAAAAAATAAAAAGAAATAAGGATATTGATTCAAAACGATACAGACATGGGAAAATATAGCAGATACAAAAACAGGATAGAGATGTTCCTCTCCAGCGAGCGGGGCAAGCGCGTATTGAATTTCTGCTACAGTTGGGGCGCCTCGATTGTAGTGATTGGTGCAATGTTCAAGATTGTGCATTTGCCCTATGCAAATGAAATATTGTGTATTGCGCTGATTACCGAAGCCGTGGTATTTTATATCTCTGCTTTCGAGCGGCCGGGCAACGATTATAACTGGGAAGAAGTCTTTCCGGTACTGAAATCGAAAAATCCGTTAGACAGACCGAGTTTTGAGCATCAGGAAGGCGCCGGCGCCGTGATTATCGGCGGTGGCGCTGAGGGTGGCGGTACGCAGGTGGTCGGAAACTTCGGTGGCAGCCCGATAGCAGGCGGCGCCGTTGCAGGCGTCAGAGGCGTTTACACCGGTGGCGTTTACGCAACTGGCGGCGCTGTTGGAGGGCCTGTTCACCCGGGCGGCGGCGCACCGTCACCATCGGCGCCCACGCCGCAGGAAAGCGCCGACCTCGGACTGGCGGCAATGGGCCTGAAGGTCACTGAGGATGATCGCAAAAACCTTGCAGACAGTATCCGGAAGCTTAGCGAGGCAGCAGAGCAAATCGCCGGTATGGCCGACCTGTCCGACGCGACGAAGTCGTATATCGAACAAATATCCGGCGTATCGCAAAACCTCGAACGCTTCAATGAAGTAACCCGTTCGCTGAGCGACGTTTCCGACACACTGGTCAATTCCTGCAAGGCCCTTTCGGGTACGGACGCGGAAGAAGGTGCCGAACAGCACAGTCTCGGCTATGTCCGGCAAATGGAGCAGCTGAACCGGCATCTTTCCGGACTGAATCAGTTCTATGAAGCGCAACTGAACGGGCTTCGCACACAGATGGATACCATCCATCACATTAATGCCGGCCTGAACCGTATCCGCGACATGTACGACAGTTCGATGATAGACAGCGCTGCCTTCCGAAACGAAAACGAGCGCATGGCGCAGCTACTCACACAATTGAATCAGGTATACAGCCGCATGTTACAGGCCATGACCGTTAATATGCCCTACGGCGGCGGCTATCCCCCCCAGCAGCCACCTTTCCAGGGCGCATACCCGCAACAGCCACCCTATGCCGGACGCTAAGCCGTTTGAATTTCCAAATCATTGAACTGAACAACTATGGCAATATCAAACAATCCCAACTCTCCCCGTCAAAAGATGATTAACCTCATGTATCTGGTATTTATCGCAATGATGGCGCTGAACGTCTCCGTGGAAGTGTTGGATGGTTTTGAATTGGTGGAACGAAGTCTGAAAAAAACAACCTCCGATACGGCTCATCGCAACGAACTGCTCATGCAGGAGCTGTATGACTATTATCAAATGAACGAAGCAAAAGTGGCCGACTGGTACCGCAAGGGCGAAGACGTAAAATCGCAGTCGGACGGCCTGTATGACTACATGCAGGAACTCAAGCTCCGCATTGTACAGGAGGCCGACGGCATGAAGGGCGACCTCGACGGCATCCGGCACAAGGACGACCTCGAAGCCGCATCGGAAGTGATGCTGGCGCCGGTCATCGGTGAAGGCAAAAAACTGTATGAACGCTTAATGACCTATCGCGAAAACATGGCGGCGCTGGTTGACGACACGGCCAGGATGAACGTCATCGCCTCCGTGCTGGACCTGGAACTCCCGACCAGGGGAGGCATCGCGCGCAGCTGGGAAGTAACACTGTTTGAACACATGCCGGTAGCGGCGGCGATCACGCTCCTGACCAAACTCCAGAGCGACGTCCGCTATGTCGAGGGCGAAGTGCTGGCCTCGCTGCTGAACAGCATTGACGTTGGCGCCTATCGCGTGAACAGGATTCAGGCAATGGTCATTCCGCAAAGCCAGATTGTCATGCGCGGCACGCCTTACCGGGCGCAAATCGTACTGGCCGCCCTCGATTCGACCCAGCAGCCGCGAATCTTCGTCGGACAAAGGGAATTGCCCGCCTCCGACAACGGCTGGTACACGGGCGGCTCCGGCGGACTGGGACTGCAAACCTTTTCCGGCCGCATCGAACTGCCACGCGCCGACGGCAGCACCGGCATCTATCCTTTTTCGGAAACGTATTCCGTGACCGAGCCGACTGCAACCATCGCGCCCACGCTGATGAACGTTCTCTACGAAAGCATTGAGAACGACATCGAAGTCGCCATTCCCGGCGTACCGAGCAACAACGTGCGCGCAAGCATCTCCGCGGGAACCATCACGCAGAAAAGCGCCAACGTATGGACGGCCCGCCCGCCGGTCAATGCCGAAACGGCCACCATCACGCTGACCGCGAGCATGACCGGCGGCAACCCGGTTTCGATGTCGAGAGAGTTCAAAGTGCGCCAGTTGCCGCCGGCCACGCCCTTTCTCGTATACAAAGACGCCTCGGGCAATACACGCAAGTTCAAAGGCGGTACCATTTCCAAGAAGAGCCTGATCGAAGCCGACGGCGTGAAGGCCGCCATCGACGACGGCATCCTGGACGTCCCCTTCGCGGTGACGGGATTTGAAGTGACCTTTATGGACTCGATGGGCAACGCCCTGCCGGAAATCTCGCAAAACGGCTCCTTCACCCAGCGCCAGAAAGAGATGATACGCAACCTGGCACGCGGCAAACGGTTCTACATTACGCGAGTCAAGGCAACCGACCCAGGCGGACGGGCGCAGAACCTGACCACAACGATTGAAGTGATTGTAAATTGACGGAAAAGATAACTTGTAACAAATTAAGAAGATGAAACGTTGCTGTTTTTTACTGATATGGGTCGGCACAATGCTTGCCACGCCCGCCATGCAGGCACAGGAAGAACGTCGTGTGCCGCGTGTCAGCCGCGGAACCGAACGCAGCCGGCAGACGAAGGAAGACAACAGTGGCCTGCCGGAACTGACCGTGCGGGCACAGAACATGAATCGACTGCTCAGCCGGGATATCGGCAACGCCCGGTGGATGCGCGTAATATACCGTCAGCTGAACATGCTGAACGAGAAAAACGCACCCCTGTACTATCCCGTCACGCCGACAAGCGGCATGAGGAACCTTTTCACAACGATTTTCCAGTTGGCCAGCGAGGGCAAATTACCCATCTACCAGTACCTCGACGGCTATGAGATTTTCGACGATGCGCACAAGGCCAGCTTCAAGGACGTGCTCGACCGCTTTGAAATCCTCTACGAGACAGTGCCCGGCAAGGCGCAGGAACGCTTTGTCATCAACGAAAGCGACGTGCCGTCGGAAGAAGTAAAATCCTTCTACGTAAAGGAAGCCTGGTATTTCGACCAGAACAACTCGGTATACGATGTCAAAATCCTCGCCATCTGTCCCATCATTACCCGCATGATGGATATCGGCGACCAGACGACGCCCATGTTCTGGGTGCCCTACGAAGAGATACGTCCCTACGTGGCCGGCAACTACATCATGACCTCAAACGTGAACAACGCCAAAACCTTTACGGTAGACGACTATTTCCGGCGCCGGATGTTCGAGGGTGAAATCATCAAGACGGAAAACCTGCTCAACCTCCCGTTGCAGGCTTACTGTCCTACACCGGACTCGCTGAAACTGGAACAGGAGAAAATCGAAAACGAACTGCTCGCGTTTGAAAAAGCGCTCTGGTATCAGCCGGACACCACACAGGTGGCATCAACCGACAAAAAGACCTCCAAACGGTCGGTTCGCAAGCCGGGCAGCAAGCCGGAAAAAAAGAAGGAAAAGGATAAGGAAAAGAAAAGCAATGCCGCTGCACCCAAGGCCAGGGCCGAGAAATCCGCCCCTACCCGCAGCGTTCGTCGCGGACGGTAAAAATACGCAGATGGCGGAAAAACGTTACAGATACACCCTGTAGATACAATTCTTTCTTGCGCGAGTCTCGGAACTTCTCTGAGGCCCGCTTAAGAACGGTTCTTAAGCATGCATAAGAACCGTTCTTAAGCAGGCATAAGAACCATTCTTAAGCATGCATAAGAGAAGTTCTTAAACCTGCATAAGAGAAATACGGTTCAAAGGGGCGCGAAATCTGATTCCAGGCGGATGTGGCTTTACGCCGTATCAATTGCAAACAGAGAGACTCACCGATTGAAAACCGTCGGGCCGCCCCGTGATCCGTTATCACGCACAGCACACAAAAAAAACAAGGCCGGAAGCGAATCCGGCCTTGAAAGCATCGACTAAGCTGAAATTTATTTGCATTATGGTCACGTAAAACGATCTTCGCTTTTTTAGAAAAAAGGTATGTATTGCAATTCGGATGCAAAGATAGGCCCTGTTCGAAAGACGTGAAATACCCATAAATGATGATTTTTCAGGCAACTCAATCCCTATTTGTCGGCACCGGGAGCGTTGCGAATCATTCGATCCCGATGAGTCTGTGGATTTGCAGGCTTAAACGCCATTCCGGATGCCGTTTGACTTGCTCCACGCAATAGTCGATATTGGCCCGGGTGACAGCCGTCTCTGCCGCAAACACGGGACTCAGGAAATAATGCCCGGCATCCGGCAGAGAAGCAAACGCCGGAAGGAGGTCCCCCTTTCTGACCGGCAAACGAATTTCACTGACGCGCGGATTCACCTTTTTTGCATAGCCGGTCTTACCTTTGGGACTGACGACCGTGTAGTCCAGTTCGGGAGAAAGCGGCCGGAGTCCGTTGCTTTCAATGGCCTGCCGATAGCCTGCCCGTTTGAAAAAAGCAAGGATGCCGTCTGTCAACTGAAGGGCAGGCTCTCCGCCCGTCCATACAATCCATTGACACGGAAACGCCCGGATGCGCGCAAGCACTTCGCCGGTTTCCATGACCGTTCCGCCGCTAAAATCCGTATCGCAAAAATCGCACTGCAAGTTACATCCGCTCAGGCGGATAAAAATCGAGGCCGCTCCCTGGCGTCCCCCTTCTCCCTGCAGGGAATAAAATATCTCCTTGACATTAAGGTTCATAAAAGCAGGATGTTTGAGGCGTTTCACTCACTTCCACCGCATACAGTTCGGGCATTTCCGGTTTGAAGTGTTCATACAGGAAACGGGCAATGTTTTCGGACGTGGGGTGTGACGGAATGACGTCGTTCAGGTGTCGGTGATCCAGGGTCTCGTCAATGAATCGCTTCACCGTTTTCAATGCCCTGTAATCCTTCACAAAGCCGTACGGGTCCAGCGTCTCCGATTTCAGATATACGGTAATCAGGTAATTATGCCCGTGCATCCGTGCGCAGGGATGATCTTCTTCCAACAGGTTCAGCACATGGGAAGCCGAAAAGGAAAACTGTTTGCTTATTTTATACATACTCCCGATTTCTTGATTTGTTTTGAACTCCAGACTGTTTTTGTGACCCTGCACATGTAACGTATTATTGAGTCCGCGAACAAAGATACGGCAATTTCAGCGATGCACAACGGGATTGCAGCCGAAAAACGACAGCCGGCGCCATCGGCAGAAACAAGTTGATTATATGCAGACAGTTAAAAAGGGATGTTGAACCTGATAACCCACAAAGTTGCAACGGGTGCAAGGTTATTTCATTTATTGTGTGTATCTTTACGAACTCAAATCGTGCTTCACGCCGAAGGCATGAGACGCGCAAAGAACCTGTTTTCCGGAGAAAATAATAAAAACAACATATAATGACAAACAAATGGAATATTCGACCTCATACGGAAGAAGAGATGCGCCGGGCCAGCCACCTGGCTGCGGAACTGGGACTTAATCCCGTAGTTTGCCTCCTGCTTGTGCAGCGGGGCATTGTCTCGGTTGCCGATACGGAAAAATTCTTCCATCCCAGTCTGGATGATTTGCACGACCCTTTCCTGATGCCGGATATGCACAAGGCCGTCAAGCGACTGAACAAAGCGCTGGGCAACAAGGAAAAAATTCTGGTTTATGGGGATTATGATGTGGACGGTACGACAGCCGTGTCGCTGGTATATAAATTTCTGCGCCCCTATGCATCGGCGCTGGACTACTACATTCCGGATCGCTACGACGAGGGATACGGCGTTTCATACAAAGGCATAAATTATGCAGCGGAACACGGCGCTTCGCTGGTGATTGCCCTGGATTGCGGCATCAAGGCGATTGACAAGATCAACTATGCCAACGACAAAGGCATTGATTTCATCATCTGCGACCATCACATGCCGGACAGCGAACTGCCAAAAGCCGTTGCCGTGCTGGACGCCAAGCGAGCCGATTCGGAATATCCCTACGAACATCTTTCCGGATGCGGCGTGGGCTTCAAATTCATGCAGGCTTTTGCCAAAAGCAACAACATCTCTTTTGCCGAACTGGAATGCCTGCTGGAACTGACGGCCGTCAGCATAGCCTCCGACATTGTGCCCATCACCGGCGAAAACCGCATCTTTGCCTATCATGGCCTGAAGCAGCTCAACAGCAATCCCAGTCTGGGTTTGAAAGGCATTATCAATATCTGCGGACTGGCCGGCAAGGAAATCACGATCAGCGACATTGTCTTCAAGATCGGCCCGCGTATCAATGCGTCGGGGCGGATGGAAAACGGCAAGGAAGCCGTCGAACTGCTGCTGGCGAAAAACATGGAGGTTGCGCGGGAAAAAAGCGAAACCATCAATCAGTACAACGAAGACCGGCGCGAACTGGACAAACGTATCACCGACGAGGCCAACGCCATTATCAACGAAATAAAAAACATTGAAAACCAGAAAGGCATCGTCGTCTACGATCCGCACTGGCACAAAGGCGTAATCGGGATTGTGGCTTCGCGGCTGACGGAGAAGTACTACCGTCCGTCGATTGTGCTTACCAAGTCATCGTCTTCCGAACTGATTACCGGTTCCGCCCGTTCGATAGCCGGCTTCGACATCTACAAGGCCATCGAGGCCTGCCGCGACCTGCTGGAGAATTTCGGCGGGCATACGTATGCGGCCGGACTGTCTTTGCCCGAAGAAAATCTGGAGCCGTTCATCCGGCGGTTTATCCAGCTGGCCGACGAGGAAATCAAACCCGAACAGATGACGCCGCAGATTGATATCGATGCGGTTATTAACCTGAAAGACATCAATGCCCATTTCATGCATGAACTCAAGATGCTGGACCCGCTGGGTCCTGATAATGAAAAGCCGGTCTTCTGTTCGCTGAACGTGCAGGATTACGGGACGAGTAAACGGGTCGGAAAGGAACTGGAACACCTGAAACTGGAAATCATTGACAGCAAGAGCGGCGGGCCGGTACACGGCATTGCATTCGGCATGTCCAGACACAGCGATTACATCAAGAACATGCAGCCCTTCGACATCTGCTACACGATTGAGGAAAACACCTATAACGGCAACACGACGATTCAAATGATGGTGAAGGACATCCGGCCGGCATGACAACGTGAATCCACAAGGCATGGAACTTCTTGAAACACTGAAGAAATACTGGGGTTACACGTCTTTCCGTTCCCTGCAGGAAGACATCATTCATTCCGTTTGCGCCGGCAGAGACACCCTGGGCCTGATGCCCACCGGAGGCGGAAAATCCATTACATTTCAGGTGCCTGTCATGAGGATGCCCGGTATCTGCGTGGTGATCACGCCGCTGATTTCGCTGATGAAAGACCAGGTAGACAATCTCAGGGCGCGGGGCATCAAAGCCACCACCATCTACTCCGGCATGACACGCGACGAAATCAGCATGCAGCTGGACAACTGCATCTTCGGCGACTACAAATTCCTCTACATCTCTCCGGAACGTACAGGCTCCGAACTGTTCCGCTCCAAACTGCAGGCCATGAACGTCTGCCTGCTCGTGGTGGACGAAAGCCACTGCATCTCGCAGTGGGGATATGATTTCCGCCCGGCATACCTGCAAATCGCCGCCCTTCGCGAGCTGCTGCCCGGCGTGACGGTTCTGGCGCTCACGGCCACGGCCACGCCGGAGGTTGTTGACGATATTCAGGAAAAGCTGCGTTTCAGCGAAAAGAATGTCTTTCGGAAAAGTTTTGTCCGCAAAAACCTCTCCTATATCGTCCGGCACACCGAAGACAAGCTGCAAACGCTTGTGTACCTGCTGAACAGAGTGCCCGGAACGGCCATCGTCTATGTCCGCAACCGCCGGAAGACGCAGGAAACGGCAGCCTTCCTGCAGCAGGCCGGCATTTCCGCCCATTTCTTTCATGCCAACCTGAAACGCGAGGTGAAAACGGCGCGCCAGGACGAATGGAAAAACGGCGCCTGCCGCGTCATGGTAGCTACCAACTCCTTCGGCATGGGCGTCGACAAGCCGGATGTGCGACTGGTGGTACATCTGGATTTGCCGCCTTCGATCGAGGAATATTTCCAGGAAGCCGGACGCGCCGGACGCGACGAACAGCGGGCATATGCCGTCCTGCTCTGTTCCTCCTCGGAAACGGCCAAACAGAAAAAACGGATTGCCGACGAATACCCCGACCGGAAGTTCATCCTGCGCGTGTACGACGCACTGGGAAATTATTTCCGGATTGCGTCAGGATTCGGCCTCTTCACCACGCACGATTTTTCCCTGACCGACTTCTGCACGGCATACAAGTTCTCCTTCATTCAGGCCCATCATGCGCTCCGGATCATGGAACTGGCCGGTTATATCGAATATGTGGAAGACCCCGACAACGCTTCCCGCATCTACTTTCCAGTCAGCCGCGAAGAGCTTTACCACGACACAGACTCGCTCACGGATGAAATCATCCGGGTGATTCTGCGCTCCTACACGGGCGTTTTTGCCGAATACGTCTTTATCGACGAGTCACAGATCGCGCGCCGCGCCGGTACCACGCCGCAGGAGGTCTACGAGCGGCTGGTCAAACTTTCCAAATTCCGGGTGATCAGCTACATTCCCCGCAAAAACGTGCCGCAAATCACCTTTATCCGCACACGCGAAGAACCCAGACACGTCGTGATACCGCGCTACGCCCGCGAAGACCGCATGGAACGCTACCGGAAACGGATGGAACGGATGCTGGAATACATCCATGAAGAACATCACTGCCGGACGCGCATACTGCTTCGTTACTTCGGCGAGAAGCACACGGAGGATTGCCGGACGTGCGACATCTGTCTGCGGAAAACACAGTCCGGACTGAAACAGTGGGAATTTAATGCGGTGCGCGAAAAACTGGTCGGCGAATTGACCAAAGGCGCAAAGGACATTCCCAGTCTGGCTGAAACATTGCCGCTGGACAGAGACGGCAACATCCGCGTCATCCGGTTTCTGCTTGACCATGACAGACGTTTTCACATGGAAAACAATCAACTGTTTTTTGAGGAAAAAGAAGACTGACCGATTCCCGTTTCCGGGCAAACATTCCGTTTTACAGGCGAGTCATAAAAAAAAGGAGGAAGAACCGGCGTGCAGGGCCGGGAGCGGCAGAGGGCGCACGGCCGTGCATCCCCTGCCCTGCTCTGCGAATGAACTGTTTACAGCGAAAAGGCTTTCCTGTACTCATAGCCATAAAGCCTGTGAGCGGCGGCTTCCCGGTCGTCGCCGAAGCTCAGCGTCGCCGGATCCCATTTGACGGGACGGCGCAGCTCGGTAGCAATGTTGGCAATGCAACAGAGCGTATTGGTGCTGCATCCCACTTCCACCGGCGCGACGGGATGCCTGCGCGAACGCACCGCATCCAGAAAGTTCTGCATGTGCGGCGAACTGACTTCGTACTGTCCGGCGGCAACCTTCTCTTCCGCCTTTGTCAGCAGCGAAGGATCGGAACATTCAATGTATCCCCGGGCCACCTTCAGCCAGCCTTTGGTGCCGTTGAACCGGATGCCGTTGCCGCCTTTCTCGCTGAAAGGCTGTTCGGTCATGACAATGCCGTTCCGATACTTCATGGTGAGGTATTCGGCGCCGTTGTATCCGCGGGGAATGTATTCGCACGGGCCGGAACCGTCCATGCCGATGGCCGCCTGAGCGATGTCAAACATGTGCGCCCCCCAGTCAGCCGTATACCCGTTGCCAGTCTCGCAGTACCAGCGCCATGCACCCCACAGTTTTTCATTCTGTTCGGGATTCAGCGTAATCGGCGGACAGAGATCCGGATGATAATGAATCTTCGGATCGCTCAACGGGCCTAACCACTGATTCCAGTTCAGGGTTTCGGGAACCGGCATTTCAGGCAGGTCGAGCGGTTTCGGCGGGTCGCCCACCTTGGCATAAATGGTTTCGACATGCCCGATGCCGCCACCGCGAACCAGGTCAATGGCCTGCTGAAACTCCCTGCCGGAGCGTTGCTGGCTGCCGACCTGCAGCACACAGCGGTTGTCACGCACGGCCTTCACCATCGCCAGACCTTCGGTGATCGTATAGGCCAGCGGCTTTTGCACATAGACATCCTTTTTGGCCCGGCAGGCATGGATCACCGTCAGGGCGTGCCAGTGGTCCGGCGTGGCGATGGACACCACGTCAATATCCTTGCGGTCAAGCAGGTCTTCATAAAACTCGTACATGTCGCAGCGCTGCACCATGTGCTGCTTTTTCTGCCAGGCCTCCACACGCCTTTTGAAACGTTCGCGCTTGACAGACTCCACGTCACACCCGGCCACGACCTGTACGCCGGGGCAGGACGAGAAACTGTCGAAATCGGAACATCCCTGCCGTCCCAGTCCGATAAATCCCAGTACAATCCGGTCGCTGGGAGCCATGCGCACGCCATGGCTCACCGTCCGGCCCGGCAGGACAGTCAACCCCGCCAGTCCGAGCGCCGAATAGCTCAGAAACCGACGCCGGTTCAACAGATTTGATTTTTTACTTTCCATACAATTCCAAATTTGATTTATGTAATTTTCAATTCACGCCAAAGGTAGACAAAAGACGCCGGAAAAAACCGGTGACCGGTAAAAAAAATCACGCATCTGCCGCCACTCAAAACCAGCGGCCATGCAACGGAAATGGAGCTAAAGCCCGTGCGGGCCGCCGAAAAGACACTACTCCGCACAGGCTTCAGCCCGCTCTCTGTTGTGTTGCCTTTCTCCGTTGGTTAAAACCAACGGCAATGAAGCAGAATTGGGCTAAAGCCCGTGCAGAACGTTGTTGCCTTTCTCCGTTGGTTAAAACCAACGGCAATAAAGCAGAATTGGGCTAAAGCCCGTGCAGAACGTTGTTGCCTTTCTCCGTTGGTTAAAACCAACGGCAATGAAGAGGAATTGGGCTAAAGCCCGTGCAGGCCGCCGATGCACACCCTTCCGCACGGGCTTTAGCCCAATTCTCTTTCATTGCCGTCTGCTTCAGCTCAATGTCATCAAGTTAAGGATTACATAGCACGTTTATAATTGATTAGCGTATGATATTTACCGCAGGGCTTTCGTTTTTTGATGCGTGGATACGTTCGACCGGGCCTTACCG
>JAISMO010000147.1 GCA_031276675.1 Tannerella sp. | reverse complement strand
TCCCGGAGCTGTCAGGACGTTTTCGCAACGCTGCGATTCCTTCCCGGAACCGTCGGGACGTTTGCGCAACGCTGCGATTCCTTCCCGGAACCGTCGGGACGTTTGCGCAACGCTGCGATTCCTTCCCGGAACCGTCGGGACGTTTGCGCAACGCTGCGATTCCTCCCCGGAGCGGTCAGGACGTTTTCGCAACGCTGCGATTCCTCGTTTTATACCTGAATAGTTACCATTTTATTATTTTACCTTTGCGCTGATTTTTCAATATGTATGTTTAAAATGAATAGGTTGATGAAAAGAACGATTGTTTATTTCCTTTTTCTCCTGCTGGGTGCGACGAGCTGTTGCAGGGATGAAGAAGAAAAGCCCGTTGAAGGGCGTACGGTGCTGGTATACATGGTAGCCAGCAATTTGGGAGACTATCTGGAAACGAACATTGAGGACATGATCCGTGCCGCAACCGCCAAAAACCTGAACGGCGGGAAACTGATCGTCTTTTACTCCGGAAATGCGTCTTCGGCCGAACTGTTTGAAATACGGGAAGGCTCCGGAGGCGTGGTGACCCGGTTTCACATCAGGGATTACGAAAACAGGAGCGGCGTTTCGTCCGCCACGCTGCGCGAGGTGGTCAACGAAGTGATCGGGATGTATCCGAATAAAAGCTACGGACTGATTTTTTCCAGTCACGGTACCTCGTGGCTGCCCTCCGAGATCGGTATGGGGCAACGTTCCTTCGGCGAGGAAAACGGGAAAAACATGGAGATATACGATCTGGCGGCCGCATTGCCGGATCATCTGTTTGATTTTATCATTTTCGACGCATGCAGCATGGCGTCCGTCGAGTGTGCCTACGAACTGCGCAACAAGACCGATTACCTCGTAGCTTCACCCTCCGAAACCATGCGCTACGGATTTCCTCATCACCTGACGATTCCGTATCTGTTCACGGAAGAAGCCGATCTCGAAAATGTGATTAAAAACTTCTATAACTTCTATCGGGATGAGTTTGGCGACGGTTATCAGAAGTATCCCTACGGCAATATCTCCATCACCAAAACAGGCGAACTGGAAGCCCTGGCGGCCATTACGAAGGAAATCATGGCGGAAGCGGGCGACGGGGCTGTTTTTTCGCCACCCTACCCGGACTGGCAGGTATTGACCAGTCTAAGGCCTGCGGCTACGAAGCTGTATGATTTTGACGACGTGATCGGCCGGATCGCGACGGAGGAACGGTATGCCCGTTTTGCGGCCTGCCTGGAGAAGGCGGTTACCGGCAAATATACGACCGCCGAGACCTATTCTTCCTATACAGGCGTTATTCCCGTGACGCATTTCTCCGGTCTGTCGATCTATCCGCTTCAGGCGCCTTTGAACCGGCTGAATGCATGGTACGGGCAACTGGAATGGTATAAGGCCGTTTACAACTGAGTCGCGGCCACAACCGATGTTTCGCACAGCGCAAGGGCCGTTTCCACACCGTAACGGTCTTCAAAGAACAGGAGTAGTTTTTCCAGAAAAGAAGTGGTTGATTCGGAGCTGCCGGTCAGATCGGAGAGATTGACCACCGGGGCCGGAACGGAGGCGATGCACCGGCCCCGCAGGGTTGAATCGCCCTGCAGGGCGCGGGACATCCGGCGGAGGTCGGTGCGGTAGAGCAGCGTGCCGTGAAAGAGTATCCGGCTGCGCATGACATGGGCGGCGGTGCCGGAGATTTTTCGCCCGCCGGCCAGCAGTTCCCCGCGTGTGCCGACGGTAGCCGTGATCCCGAACGCGCGCAGCGCATCCCTGATCGGCGTCGCAAAATCCATGTCCATGAAAGCAGCGTCCGTTTTGCCGCAGACGAACGCATAATTGATGTTTCCGTAATCCTGATAAACGGCGCCGCCGCCCGAAATCCGACGGAAGACCTCAATGCCCTGTCTCCGACAGTAGGCGGTATCCACTTCCGCTTCAATCCGCTGGTTGCGTCCCACAATGACGGACGGACGGTTGATGTAAAACAGCAGGCGATCCGGCGCGCCAGGCTGTTCCGAGAGGAGGCGACGCTCCAGCGCACCGTTTTGCGACGGCGCGCCGGACATACTTCGCAGCAGCAGCATCCGGCCCTATTCTACATGAAACGCGACGCGCAAATCTTCCACTTCCTCGTCCGATATCGGACTTAACTCGCCGATGGCTTTGGCCATAATCAGCGATTTGGCGCTGAACTCGGCCACCTCCAGCCGGTCGAAGGTCTGCAACAGGCCGTCGCCCGTCACAATAAACGAATCGTTGGCCAGCAGGATGGCGGGAATGTTTTTCAGCATTTCGGCAATTTCCGTGTTGCGCTCGTATTGCATGGCAAACTGAACCGTCGGGATGTCTTTCAGGAAAATCCAGCTTTCCGGAATGGTGCGCACGTTGATTTTCACGCCGGAGGTGCAGAAACCCATCAGATGCGGCGGCTGGGTCAGGATGATGGAATTGATTTTCGGGTTGGCCTGATAGATGGCCTGGTGCAGGGCGACCGAACGGCTGGGTATTTTACCGGCTTCCACCATTCCGTTCTTGATCTGCACAATATTGTACGGCTCAATGTCCCAGCGGGGGATGCCCGGAGGCGTGATCAGGAAGTCATTGCCCCGCCAGCGCACCGAAACCGTTCCGTAGGAACTGATCATCAGACCCTGGTCGCAGGCGCGACGGACGATGGTCACGATCTCGCTGCGGATGGCACGCTCGTCCGAGGGATAGGTGACGCCCATGAAGCAGGGAAAGTCCATCGGGATGGCCTGTTCGTGCTGTTCGATTTGCCGGTCGGTCAGGCAGGTGGGTTCACCCAGAATCTTGGCGTTGATCAGCGTGCGGGCGCAGAACTCCAGCGTCTCGAAGCGCTGATAGGCATCCATCATGTCTTCGCCGCAGAGCACCACGCCGTGATTCTCCATGATGACCGCCCTGTAGTCCTGATGCCGTGCAAACTCGCCGGCGATCTTGTCGCCCAGATTTTGACTGCCGGGTACGTCATAGGGCGCAAATCCGATCTTTCCGCAGATGCTTCTTGCCTGCGGGATGATGTTCGTGTCCGGAATCTGTCCGGTGATGCTGAACGAGACCAGGGCCGGCGGATGGGCATGAATGACGGCCTTCATCTGCGGACGTGTTTCATAAATGGCCCGGTGGAAAGGAAATTCCGACGAGGGACGGTGAGACCCGACCACGGAGCCGTCGGCCTTGACGCAGACGATGTCTTTCGCCGTCAGCGATCCCTTGTCAACGGCTGCCGGCGTGATCCAGATGTCGCCGTTTTCGTCCATGATGGAAATGTTGCCGCCCGAAGTGGTAGTCATGCCGCTTCGGTAAATCCGGCTGATCACCACGCTGATCTGGTCGGCCGGATGCATTAATTTGGTATCTAACTGTTTCATATTTGATTTTTTTAGTATGATGTTTGACTCAATCGGGTTCACGGGGAAGGAAAGCCGTTTGGCCGCCTTCCCTTCGCCGTTTTTTTTTTCAGAGGGCATCCGCGTGCGCCAGCAGATACGCTTCCGCTTCCACATTCCAGAGGCCGCGATAGCGCTGGCACAACCGGTGCAGCTCCGCAAACACGGGACTGGTTTTGCCGCGTGCTTCAAACTCGTCAATGGAGGTCAGCGGGAGATGGATATGCGTATATATCAGTTTTTTCCCTCCGGGGATGGAAGGCAGGTTCAGGGTCGTGTCAATGACGGCGTCCAGGCCGCCGATGTGCGTCACCAGGCCAGCCGGGTCCAGTCCCCGTTCCATCATGGCCAGCGCTTCCTTCATATCGTCGGTGTTGCCGCCGCTGGTACCCACCACGTGCGTAGAGGCATAATGCACGTTGTAGAAATTAAACGGCGCCCTGAATCCGGTTTGGGAAGGCCCGGCAAAGAAATTGAGACAGCCGTCGAAGGCCAGCAGCGCATCGGCCTGTTCGACCACGGCCGCCACGGGAGCAAAGACGAAGACGTCGTCATAGCCCTTTCCGCCGGCGAGCGCTTTCAGTTCGTCGACAGGGTCGGCCATTCCCGCGGTATGGACATAGCGCAGTTCAATGCCATTGCGGGCTGCCTCGGCGGGGCTGTAGAGCAGCGCCGCGCGGTCGAGGCGCGCCCGGTCAATGTCGGTCACAACCATCAGCCGGGGCTTGACGTCGGTACGGTGAATGGCGCAGTTGACGGCAGCCAGTCCCATCGGGCCGACGCCGGCCAGCAGCGCCATGTTGCCGCCGTCCCGGATGCCCATCCGGTGGTGATACGATCCCGGCGTGGTGTGATAGTTGGCGTGCATGGCGCCGATGACGCACGAGAGGGGTTCGGCCAGGGAAGCCGGATAGAAGCCTGCACCCGTGTAATGCAGCAGGCACCCGTTGCTCATCACTTCGTTCGGGATCAGGACATGCGTTGCGTCGCCGCCGATGTACCGGTACGAATAGCCCGGTGCGCTCCACAGGCCGGCGGGGCCTTCCGGATCGTTCAGCGCCGGCTGAATGGAAAATTTGTCTCCGGCCCTGAACGCATGTTGCCACTGACGTCCCACTTCGAGGATTTCACCCGCAAACTCGTGGCCGATGATGACGGGATTCCGCGGCACGTCACGCGGCACGCGCTTGTGAACATCCGCCTCGTGCGTCGCCTTGTACGACGACATGCAGATACTGTCGCACACCACCTTGGCCAGTATTTCGTCGTCTCCGACGGCCGGCAGATCAAACGTTTCCAGTCGGAGGTCGTTCCTGCCGTGCAGTCTCACTGCTTTTGTCTTCATTATTTTATCAGTTGAATCGGTTGAATTTGAAATGTCTTTTGTTCATGCTGCATTCCGGCTGCCCGGTACAGCCTGCAAACCGGCGGCAAAGATATGCATATTATGGCTTTTCCGCAAATCCGCCCGGCCGTCAGCTGCGGGACTTATCGGCGGTCAATGAGAATCTGCGGGGAAAACCACACCCGCCTGGCGGCGAATCTCTTCCGTGATTTCGACGGTAATCAGTGAGTTTTCAAGCGAATTAACCGTCGATTCATTGCGTCCGCTTTGGATCAGGTTGATAAATTCCGCCACTTCGTAGTAATATTCATCCTTTTCGGTGCGGGTATGCAGGTCTTCTACCCTCCCGTCACGGTACGCAAGCGTCACCTGACCGATGAGGTGGATACGGTCCAGCGTGATCCGTCCGTTTTCGCCCTGAATCTCCGTCGGAAGCCGGGAATCGACAATCTTGCTGTAGAGTACGGTAGCATTGAATCCGTTATCGTAGGTGAAGTTGACGCATCCGTGTCCGTCTACGCCCGTGTACAGTTTGATGACAGATGCCCGGATCGTGCGCGGGCGACCAAAGAGCACGACCATCGGATAGAGCGTGTATACGCCGATGTCCATCACCGCGCCGTTGCTTAGTTCGGGCAGAAAGGCGTTCAGCACAATGCCTTCCTTCAGTTTGTCATAGCGCGAGGAATACTGGCAGAAACAGGAAAAATACTGCCGGATTGTCCCGATTTCGGGCAGCGCAGCCTGCAACGCCCGAAAACCCGGCGTCAGGGTCGGTTTCATGGCTTCCATCAGTACCACATGACGGTCAGCCGCCGTTTTCATCATCCGGCGTACTTCGGCTACATTGGAAGCCAGCGGTTTCTCGCACAGCACATGTTTACCGTGCTGCATGCAGAGGATGCTCTGGTCGGCATGACATGCGTTCGGCGAAGCAATGTATACGGCATCAACCGAAGGATCGGATACCATGGCTTCGAGCGAAGTAAAGACGCGGGAAATTCCGTACTTTGCGGCAAAGGCCTGTCCCCGCTCCCCGGAACGCGAACAGACGGCGACCACTTCGAAACGCCTGTCTTCCCGTCCGCCGGCGATGACCCGGTCGGTGATGAAATTGGTACCGACTACTCCAAAACGAACTTTTTTCATTACCTGTTTGTATTATGGATTCCTTTCGATGATGAGTCTGCCTTCCTTTTTTGAAAACACGGGCAGCAACGACGACCGGTTCAATGTCAGGCAAAAGGGTATATTGTCTTCCAGTCCGGCAGATCGCAGCCGACCGATGTGTTCTGTCTGTTCGAGGTATCCCCTCAAATCCTTTTTGGCTTCCTTCCAGAGCGAAAGTGCGATTCGAGCCGCGTCACCGGCCGGCCGGTATCCGTATGGCAGCAGGTTCTCGACCAAAGCCCCGCCGAACAGCGTGTCTTCGATATTGATTTTGTTTTCCCATCCGGAGCATACCACCACCACCGGCCGCCGCTCCCGCAGACAGTCGTCCGCCACAGCCTGCAGATTGATAAAGGCGCCGGTCACAATGCGGTAAGCCTCCCCGGCACAGCGGATGGCTTTCGTTCCGTTAGTGGTAGTAAAAACAATCTCTTTTCCCGCCACTTTTTCCGGGGTATAATCGAAGGGTGAATTTCCGAAATCGGCAAAGGGACAGCGGCATACGTTGCGCTCAGCTCCGACCGGCCATCCCCGGATTTTCCAGGCTTCCGCCTCTTCCGTGGAGGCAACCGGAAGGATGCTGCGGGCGCCGCTTTCGAACGCGGCTACAAGCGTCGTCGTCGCACGGAAGATGTCCACGATCACCGCTGCCGCTTCCGCCCGGTGATAATACGGATACAATGCCGGCGAAAAACAAACGTCAACGTCCATGCGGCCTGCGGAATGGCAATTTGACCACTTTTGCCGCCAGATGCCTGTTTCGCACGGCCATACGAAGTTCCGTCCCGACGGCAGCCTGCGCAGTCCGGACATAACCCAGACCGATACCGGTACGTGTCAGAGGCGACATCGTCCCCGAAGTCACCCGACCAACCGGCCGTCCTTCCAGGTCCACAATCTCATATCCCTGTCGCGGAACTCCTTTCTCGGTCAGTTCAAATGCGCATAATCTGCGGGCGATCCCTTCCCTTTTCTGGCGTTCCAGTACAGCGCGACCGATGAAGTCCTTTCCTTCAACGAACTTGGTAATCCGGCTTAATCCGGCTTCAATCGGCGACGTCGTATCGTCCAGTTCGTTTCCGTAGAGACAATACCCCATTTCCAGCCGCAACGTATCGCGGGCGCCAAGTCCGACAGGTACGATACCTTCCGGCTGACCCGCTTCCATAACGGCATTCCAGATGGAAAGTGCGTGCTCGGGATCGAAATACAACTCGAAGCCTCCGGCGCCCGTATAGCCCGTATTGGAAAGCATCACACGGGGACAGCCGGCCAATTTGCCCGTCACAAAGGAATAGTACGGAATGGCCGACAGGTCGACCGGCGTAAGGCGTTGCAGAACCCGAACGGCTTCAGGGCCTTGAACGGCTAACTGCGCCATTCGATCCGAAGCATTTTCGAGTTCGGCGCCGGCCTCGTTATGCGCGATGCACCATTCCCAGTCCTTTTCAATATTCGAGGCATTCACGACCAGGAGATATTTATCTTCTTCGTAATGATAGACGACGAGGTCGTCCACGATCCCTCCCTGCTCGTTGGGAAAACAACTGTACTGCGCCGTGCCGACGGGTATCTGGGAAACGTCGTTGGACGTGACACGCTGGAGGAAAGCTAATGCATTCGGTCCTTTCACCCAAAATTCGCCCATGTGGGACACGTCAAAAACGCCCACTCCCCGGCACACAGCCAAGTGTTCGCTGATAATTCCCGTATATTCGACGGGCATTTGATACCCGGCGAACTCATACATTTTTGCACCTGAAGAAATATGCAGAACCGTAAAAGGAGTTGATTTCATACTGCTAACTGCTATGCTGCTATCTGCCAAACTGTTTTTTATACCGTTTTTATAATCTGAACAATGGTTTCCATGCTTTTTTCCAGCGACTTGACAGGCAGAAATTCATACGGACCGTGTCCGTTTACTCCCCCGGCAAACAGGTTCGGGCAAGGCAATCCGGCAAAGGAAAGACGGGCGCCATCCGTACCGCCGCGAATCGGTTTCACACAAGGCGTGATACCGATCGCCTCCATCGCGTCGACAGCCAGTTTGACAATTTCCTTTCTCGGCTTGATGATTTCACGCATGTTATAATAGAGGTCTTTCATTTCCAGCATGACACATTCGGAATATTTCCGGTTCAACTGCTGAACAACCCACTGCATGATCCATTTTTTCTCTTCAAACAACACACGGTCATGATCGCGAATGAGGTATGTGAGTGTCGCCTTTTCGACGTTACCTGAAAAATGAGTCAGATGATAAAAGCCTTCGTACCCGTCGGTAAGCTCCGGATGTTGCCCGGGCGGCAGACCGGCATTCAGTTCCATCCCCACCAAAACCGCATTGATCATTTTTCCCTTGGCTTCGCCGGGATGCACATTACGCCCGCGGATGGAAACCGTCGCATTGGCGGCATTGAAATTTTCATATTCCACTCTTCCCAACTCTCCGCCATCCACCGTATAGGCCCATTCACAGCCGAAGCGCTCCACATCAAAAAAGTCCGCACCCCGACCGATCTCTTCATCCGGCGTAAAGGCGATACGGACTTTCCCGTGCAAAATATCCGGCCGATTAATCAGATATTCCATGGCTGAAACAATGGCGGCCACGCCGGCCTTGTCGTCCGCGCCAAGCAAGGTGGTACTGTCCGTCACGACGAGTTCCTGGCCGATATAGCTGTTCAATTCGGGGAAAATCTGCGATGAAAGTACCATGTGTTTCGAATCGTTCAACACGATGTCCTCTCCTGTATAAGTAACCATACGCGGTTTAACGTTTTTAGCGGAAAAGTCGGGACTGGTGTCCAAATGGGCAATAAATCCGATGACCGGCGTGTGTTTCTCTGAAGTATTTGCCGGCAGGGTAGCCATCAGATACCCGTTCGTATCAATCTCCACTTCCTGCATCCCGATTTGAACAAGTTCCTCTGCCAGCATTTCAGCTAACTGCCGCTGACCGGATGTACTTGGAATGGTTTGCACGTGATCGCAAGATTGCGTATCCACTGCGACATACTTCAAAAAACGTTCTATTATTCTCATTTGCAGATATTTTTGATATAAACACTCTGTCTGGTACGAAACCGTATCGGGCACAAAAGTACATAATTTCCCGATAGAAATAAAAAAGTGCAGCCTGATAGAAAAAAAAGTACTACTTTTGCATCCGGGTAAGTCCTATACGGCTAGCTCCCTCGAAATCCCCCAGGGCGTGATGGCAGCAAGGGTACGCAGGTTGTAGCGGCGCGATATAGTAAGCTTACCCATTTTTTTTTCATAGCCGACTGTACGATGAAACCGTGGAATCCCCTGTTGGAATGATGTAAAGCAAAAAGGCCGTAACCTTTCGGATACGGCCTTTTCTGATGCGAAAAATGCGGGACGGGATTATCCGTTTACTTTTTTCATGTAAGCAATGAGGTCCAGCACCTTGCAGGAATATCCCCATTCGTTGTCGTACCACGACACCACTTTCACGAACTTGTCCGTCAGAGCGATACCGGCCTTTGCGTCGAAGATGGACGTACGGGCGTCGCCAATGAAATCGGACGATACCACATCCTCTTCCGTATATCCCAGGATACCTTTCAGATCACCTTCGGATGCCTCTTTCATCGCGGCTTTAATTTCTTCGTATGTAGCCGGCCTGGCCAGATTGACGGTCAGGTCAACCACCGAAACGTCCAGTGTCGGAACGCGGAATGACATGCCCGTCAGTTTGCCGTTCAACTGGGGAATCACTTTCCCTACGGCTTTGGCTGCGCCCGTAGACGAGGGAATGATGTTGCCCGAAGCAGCGCGTCCGCCTCTCCAGTCTTTGGCCGAAGGGCCGTCGACCGCTTTCTGCGTGGCTGTGGTGGAGTGAATCGTCGACATCAGACCGTCGACGATGCCGAACTTGTCGTTCAACACTTTGGCAATCGGCGCCAGACAGTTGGTCGTACAGGAAGCGTTCGATACGAACTGGACGCCTTTTACATAAGCGTCGAGATTGACGCCGCATACGAACATCGGGGTGTCGTCCTTCGAGGGTCCCGACATCACTACATATTTGGCTCCCGCGTCAATGTGCCCCTGCGCCTTGTCCCTGGACAGGAACAGGCCGGTTGATTCAACAACATATTCCGCGTCTATCTGGCCCCATTTCAAATCCGCCGGATTTTTTTCCGCGGTTACGCGGATTGACTTGCCGTTTACTATCAGATTTCCGTCCCTGACGTCAATCGTGCCTTTAAACTGACCGTGAATCGTGTCATACTTCAACATGTATGCCATGTATTCCACACTGATCAGGTCGTTAATACCTACTACCTGAATGTCATTCCGGCCCTGAGCGGCACGGAATACCAAACGTCCAATACGGCCAAAGCCGTTAATACCTACTTTAATCATTGTAATTTCTTTTACCTTTAGTTAAAACAAAATTTATCCCGTTTATCATATTACTTCTCTCAAACGCTGCAAGGGACTGCGCAGGCATGTTACCGACATGTTTCCTTACGCTCAACGCGCAAGGGAAAACAGACTTCATTCGTATCATCCGCAAACCCTGTCGTTCAAATCGGCTGCAAATTTAGCACATTTTCTTTTAACATGGAAGTGTTCGACGGAAAAATCGACCCCGTGCCAACATTAATTATGTTTTGTCTCCGCATAAATCCGCCACATGCACCCGGCAAAGAGGATCAGCGTGAATCCGGTGACGGTGGAAAACCAGCCCAGGTCGTCCGGCGCAAGCTCTTCGGCAAAGAAGGGATTTTCCCGCAGCGAATCGTTCGACAGGGCGACTACGATGATTGCATTATTCAGAAAATGAGCAAAAATCGGTACCCAGAGGTTCTTTGTCCAGTACAGCAAATAGCCCAGGTAAGCTCCCAGCAACATCCGCGGAAGGAATCCGTAAAACTGGCAGTGGATGGCGCTGAAGACAGCGGCAATCAGCCAAATCACCGTATGAGGGTTTCGGACGGTTTTCCGGAAAATGGAAAACAGCACGCCGCGAAACAAACATTCTTCCGTCAGCGCGGCAAGCAGCGCAATGACAGTCAGATTCGTCAGCAACGGGAACAGCCCTTTTTCGGCCGTCATTTTATGAATCATGCCGGCCGCAAGGTCTTCCGTCTCCCTCATCCAGGCTTCCAGCGGCGCCAGAGCCTCCGGAAGCTGAAGCTGCATATTCAGATAACTCGTCAGCGAAACGGCCGGCGAAATCAGCACTACCGTAAGTGCGACCCATCCCAGCAGACGGGCATCCGGCAAACCGCGCAGATGCAGAAAATCGCCCGGATGTTTGCTGCACAGCCAGGCCGTAAACAGGGACGGTATCAGCATTATGCACACCGAAGAGAGCGACTGCGTGAGTTGCAGTACCCAGATGGATTCATCGTCCGGATACGTGGAAAATCCGCTGTAAAACAGCAGAACAAAACCGCAAAAAATCATTCCCGTCAACAGGCACGCTATAAGAATGCCCAGCTGAACCATCAGGGAATGACCTGCAAAAAAACCTTTCATAACGATATTATACTAAAACTGTTACTCTGCCAACCGGCATTCCGCCCCTTCGCTTCATGCCCGAAACCGGATTCATTTCATACATAAAAAAATAACTTCCGCCAAAGACAGGCAGAAGTTATTAAAATTTCAAGTGGAATAAACGTTACCTTTTCGGCAGTGCCTGTTTCATCACCAGCTGACGACCTTCAAATTGCGTTTCGTTCAATCCTTCAATCGCCTCGTGCGCCTCATGGTCATTCGGCATTTCTGCAAATGCGTACCCCTTGGAACGGCCCGTGTCACGGTCTTTAATCACCTTAATGGAACTGACATCGCCATATTCCTCCAAAGCCCTTCTCAAATTGTCTTCCTGAACCCGATAGTTCAGATTACCAATGTAAATATTCATAAAATCAAGAAATTAAAAAAAATAATATGGTTACTGTTTGAAAGCAGAAAAAAAACCGGAAGTTCGTAACAATGCAGAATAAATCGATCCCGTCGGAAATAAAAGACAATTGTTAAGTACATTCGAAGTATGATTACTCCTTTCAGGGCACAAAGAAAGAGATAAAATTTCAATATCCAAAAAAATTTGTCCGAAATATGATTATTTATTGTACCTTTTCTTTTGGCTGTCCCGTATCATTCGTTTTTTTGGAGACCGGCTTTCCGAAATATCGCCCCGGCAATCGTTCCGCTGTTTTCGCAGGCTTTGCGGCGGTACCTTTTTCCGCGCTTTTTACCGCCCCGTTCCAGAAGGTAAAAAGTGCGGAATTTGATCCCGGGCCGGGATTTCCGGGCGGAGTTTCCGAATGTTTTTTCCCTCCAGCGCGAACGGTGGAAATTTTGCGCGGCAGAAATGGCGAAACCGGCGGACAGCGGCGCGAATCGCCCGTCTTCAGGCAATAATCACCGCTTCGGTGATGCCTTCGGGGCCTTCCTTGCCGTGGGCGTTGGAGTAGCGGGCATAGATGTGGGCCTTCCGGGCAAGCTGTTCAAGCGGAAATTCAATCACGTGATGGCAGTTCGACGAAAAGTCCAGCTTGCGGTATTCGCTTTCGTGCTGCGGCTCCTGACCCGGTTCGGTGACGGCAAGGTAGACGTAGCTGCCGGTGGCGTACTGCGGCTTTTTCTTTTTGCCGGTTTCGCTGTTGAGCACTTCGACCTCGTAGCGGCGGACGCCTGCCTGCCGGATGGAAAGCACCGGAAAGATGTCGGGAACGCCGGCGGGGGTGCGCGTCGTGTCGCGCTGTTTGATGCCGAACACTTCAAGGTCAGCTGTAGGGACGGCCGAGTTGTAGCGGATGGTCTCGTTGAGGAACTTGCGCCATGCCGGTTCAAGCGCTTTACGGGCGTTGTCGCGCGTGCGACGCGCACCGGTGGTTGCCGTGTCGGGATTGGCGGCTACGGCTTCCGCCTGTATGTAGGTATTGTAAAGCGGTGTTACCGGCGCCAGTTTGTCGGGACTGATACCGTAGACCTGCATACCGGCCTGTGCCTTGGCGTAGGCGATTTTAATGTATTCCGTAAACCCTGTAATGGTTCTTGGATAAAGACTTTCGGGCATAATATCAACATTTTAAAAATTAAAAAATCAACTTCATTTACTGTTTTACATATTTCTCGGACAGTTACTCCGATTTTCCGAGTAATTACTCGAAGTTTCCGAGTAATTACCCGAAGTTTTCGGGTAATTACCCGAAGTTTCCGGGTAATTACTCCGAGTTTTCGGGTAGTTACCCGAAGTTTTCGGGTAGTTACTCCGAGTTTCCGGGTAGTTACTCCGAGTTTTCGGGTAATTACTCGAAGTTTTCGGGTAATTACTCGGAACTTTCGGCTCATTACCGGAAATTTTCAGCGTACTGTTGGAAAACGACGCAAAGTTACATAAAAGATTTTGATTGCCGTGCAAATTTTTTTTGATGAGCGATTTTTTTTTCACGGAACGGAAAGAGCAAAAAGACGACGGATTTTTTATGTTCTCTGTCTCAGCGTATTGAAAAAGCAAATGAAAGGCGGAGATCCAGTGTTTGCAGGGGTTCGGTGGCCGTTGAAGCTCGGTTTGCTTCCGGCCGGATCATTTTCCGCACCAAAAAAATAACTTCTGCCCGCGAGGGACAGAAGTTATTAAAGTTTCAGAGAAAGGAGACGTTACCTTCTTGGCATCGCCTGTTTCATCACCAGCTGACGGCCTTCATACTGCGTTTCGTGCAATCCGCCAATTGCCTCGCGCGCTTCACCTTCATCCGGCATTTCTGCAAATGCGTACCCTTTGGAACGGCCGGTTTCATGGTCTTTAATTACCTTTATGGAACTGACGTCGCCATATTCCTGCAAAGACCTTCTCAAATTGTCTTCCTGAACCCGATAGTTCAGATTACCAATGTAAATGTTCATAAAATCAAGAAATTAAAAAAATAATATTGTTACTGTTTGAAAGCAGAAAAAAAACCGGAAGTTCGTAACAATGTAAAATAAATCGATACTGTCGGAAATAAGAGACAATTGTTAAGCACATTCGAAGTATGATTACTTCTTTCAGGGCACAAAGGAAAGAATAAAATTTCAATATCCAAAGAAATTCGGAAAAAAAATTATCACAGGCCGCGCATAATCTTTCCGCATATATTTGCGAGATTGAAATTATCATTCTAATTTTGCGGGTTAAATTTCCGTTTCGGAAGTAAAAACTGCGGAAATAAAAACAGGCATTTAATATAAACCGTTAATAATGAACATTTCACATGTAAACAATGATGCGGTAAGCGGCATCATTAAATTAGAGATTGAGAAGAAAGACTACGAAGCGCAGGTGGATAAGAGTTTACGTCGCTATCGTCAAAAGGCAGATATTCCCGGATTTCGCAGAGGCATGGTTCCGTTGGGAGTAATCAGAAAAAAGTACGGTAAATATGTATTGACGGAGGCTATCAACAAGCTTGTTACGGAGAGTCTGGTCAACTACATTGACGCCAACGGGCTGAAAGTGCTCGGCCAGCCCGTCCCGAGCCGGACGGATCAGCCTCCGATTGATTTCGATACGGAGGAAAATTTTGAATTTTCTTTTGACGTCGCCCTTTCACCGGCCATCTCCGTTAAACCCACCAAACAGGATAAACTGACCCGTTATGAGGTAAATATAGACGAAGCGATGGTGGACAGGCAAATAAGTACCTACTGTCAGAATTTCGGTTCGTATGTCATTGCGGACGACGTGGAAGCCCATGATCTGGTCAAGGGCACGCTGACCGAGCTGGAAGACGGCCGGCCGAAAGAGGACGGCATCCTGGTGGCAAACGCCGTGCTGACGCCCCAGTACCTGAAGGATGAAACGGAACGGGCGAAGTTCATTGGCGCCAAACTGCACGGGAGGATCATTTTTAACCCGAAAATCGCCTATCAGGATGCGACGGCCGAAATTGCATCCCTGCTGCAAATTGACCGGGAAGCGGTCGAAACCCTCACCGGAGATTTCTGTTTTGAAATACAGGAAATCACACGTTTCAAAGCGGCGGAATTGAATCGGGAACTGTTTGACAAACTGTTTGGCGAAGGCGTTGTCGAGAGCGAAGAAGAATGCCGGAAACAAACAAGAATCATATTGAATGAACAGCTCCGTCCGCAAAGCGACTATCGATTCTGGCTCGACATACGCGCGCTGCTCCTCGAAAAAGCCGGAGACATCTCCTTTGCCGACGACATCCTGAAGCGCTGGCTCCTCTCGACGGACGAAAAGTACACGCCGGAAAAGGTGGAGGCCGAATATCCGGCCATGATGGAGAACATCAAATTTCAGTTAATCAAGAAACAGCTGCTGGAAGACAACCACCTGGACATTGAAGAGAACGACGTGAGAGCATGTGCCCTGCAGATGGCCAAATCGCAGTATGCTCAATACGGCATCTTTTCCGTGCCGGCGGACTTGCTGGAGCAATATGCCCAAAAACTCCTGCAAAAGAAGGATACGCTTGAAAATCTTGTGGAACGCGCGCGGGAACAGAAACTGGCAGCCTGGATCAGGGATGAAACGGATGTCACGACGAAAGACGTTTCGCTGGATGAGTTTGAAAAATTATTCGTCTGACGGATTTGTTTCTTTCTGAAATTTATTTATAACTTTGTTTTCCCTATGAACGGAGCATCTCTCCGTTTATCAAGGGAAAACATAAAATCAAACGATATTAATACATTAATAATTATGAGCGACTTCGAAAAATATGCAACGAAGCACCTGGGAATGCATCCTACGACACTGGAAAGCTATATGAATATCACCAGCAACTGGATATCGCCGACCATCATTGAAGAACGTCAGTTGAATGTGGCGCAGATGGATGTGTTTTCGCGACTGATGATGGACCGTATCATTTTTCTGGGTACCCAGATTGACGATTATACGGCCAATGTGATTCAGGCGCAGTTGCTTTACCTGGATTCAAGCGATCCGGGCAAGGACATTTCCATCTATATCAACTCGCCCGGCGGCTCCGTATATGCGGGACTGGGCATCTACGACACGATGCAGTTCATCGGCAGCAAGGTGTCGACCATCTGTACGGGCATTGCCGCCTCCATGGCTTCCGTTCTGCTGGTAGCCGGAGAAAAGGGCAAGCGGTTCGGCCTGAAACATGCTCGGGTGATGATTCACCAGCCGCTGGGAGGGATGCAGGGACAGGCTTCCGATATGGAAATCACCGTGCGACAGATCGTAAAGGTAAAGGAAGAACTGTACAACATCATCTCCCTGCACTCCGGACAACCATACGGACAAATCGAAAAAGACAGTGACCGCGATTACTGGATGAATTCGGAGGAGGCCCGGGAGTACGGCATGATCGACGAAATAATGATACGGAAACAAGCAGAAAAATAATGGCAAAACCAGAAGATACATGTTCTTTTTGCGGAAAAACCCGGCGTAATGTCAATATCATGATTACCGGAATTTTCGGCGCGATCTGCGGCGATTGTGTCATGCAGGCGTATGACCTCGTCAACGAAAAGCGGAGCAAAAACGAACGCACCTTCCTGCCAAACGGTCAGGAACTGCCGAAGCCCAGGGATATCAAGGCTTTTATGGACCAGTATGTGATTGGTCAGGACGAGGCAAAACGTTATGTGGCGGTCGCGGTTTACAATCATTACAAACGGCTGATGCAGCGGGTGACGAAAGAGGATGTGGAAATTGAAAAATCCAACATCATCATGGTCGGCGCTACCGGTACGGGAAAAACACTGCTGGCGCGTACGATCGCCAAAAAACTGCACGTGCCGTTCAGCATCGTTGATGCGACTGTATTGACGGAAGCCGGTTATGTGGGCGAAGACATTGAAAGCATTCTGACCCGCCTTCTGCAGGCGGCCGACTACAATGTGGAAGCCGCGCAGCGGGGCATCGTTTTTATTGACGAGATCGACAAGATAGCCCGCAAGAGCGACAATCCTTCCATCACGCGCGACGTGAGCGGAGAAGGCGTTCAGCAGGGGTTGCTGAAGCTGCTGGAAGGCTCGATAGTGAACGTGCCGCCGCAGGGCGGACGTAAACATCCCGAACAGCGGATGATTCCGGTAGATACGCGCAACATCCTGTTTATCTGTGGCGGTGCGTTTGACGGGATCGAGAAGAAAATCGCCCGGCGGCTGAATACCCGTGTTGTCGGCTACCTTGCCAGCAAGGAAACCACCGCTGTTGACCGCGAAAATTTGTTGCAGTACATTACGCCTGCCGATCTGAAAGCCTTTGGCATGATTCCCGAAATCATCGGTCGCCTGCCGATTCTGACCTACCTGAAACCGTTAGACCGTGCGGCGCTCCGTAAAATATTGACGGAACCCAAAAACTCTATTATCAAACAATACATCAAACTCTTCGAGATGGATCAAATCCAACTGACTTTCGAAGAAGAGGTGTATGAATACATCGTGGACAAAGCTATTGAACTGAAACTGGGAGCGCGCGGGCTTCGTTCAATTGTGGAAACCGTCATGATGGATGCCATGTATCAAATGCCGTCGGACAGCGAGAAAACCCTGTCCGTTACATTGGATTATGCCAAAGCAAAACTGGAAGGAAGCGACATAAACCGGTTGCAAATCGCATAACAGTAGAAAGAAATCTGGTTGAATGATGAAGCAGGATATAACGGAAGCTCTGAAATTTCATTTTGGATTCGGCAAATTCAAAGGAAATCAGAAGGCCATTGTGGAAAACGTACTTGCCGGAAAGGATACACTTGTACTGATGCCGACCGGAGGGGGGAAATCGCTTTGCTATCAGTTGCCTTCGCTGATGATGGAAGGTACGGCGCTGGTCATTTCGCCGTTGATCGCGCTGATGAAGAACCAGGTTGACTCCATGCGCAATTTCAGCGAAGAAGACGGCGTAGCTCATTTCATCAACTCATCGCTCAACAGGGCGGCTATCGACTCGGTTAAACAGGATATTCTTTCCTGTCGCACGAAACTGCTGTACGTAGCCCCCGAATCGTTAACGAAAGAAGAAAACATTGAATTTCTGCGGCAAGTGAAGATTTCGTTCTACGCAGTCGATGAGGCGCACTGCATCTCGGAATGGGGGCATGATTTCCGACCGGAATACCGCCGTATCCGACCGCTCATCAACGAAATTGGCAAACAGCCGGTGATAGCGCTGACAGCAACAGCCACTCCCAAGGTGCAACATGATATCCAAAAAAATCTGGGGATGATGGATGCAACGATTTTTAAATCGTCTTTCAACCGTCCAAATCTCTACTACGAAGTTCGTCCGAAGGGAAACGACATCGACCGCGAAATCATCAAGTACATCAAGACTCATGAAGGCAAATCGGGTATTGTCTATTGTCTGAGCCGCAAAAAAGTGGAAGAGTTTAGCGACATCCTGTGCGCAAACGGCATCAAAGCATTACCCTATCACGCCGGGATGGATTCGCAAATGCGCTCGAACAATCAAGATGCTTTTCTGATGGAGGAGACGGATGTGATCGTAGCTACGATTGCCTTCGGCATGGGAATTGACAAGCCGGATGTACGTTACGTCATTCATTACGATATACCCAAAAGCCTCGAAGGATACTATCAGGAAACCGGACGCGCCGGACGCGACGGAGGTGAAGGCAGATGCGTCGCCTTTTACGCCAACAAAGACTTGCAAAAACTGGAGAAATTCCTGCAGGGCAAACCGGTTGTCGAACAGGAAATCGGCAAGCAACTGTTGCTTGAAACGGCTGCCTATGCCGAAACGGCCGTCTGTCGCCGGAAGGTGCTGCTCCACTATTTCGGAGAAGAATATACGGAAGACAACTGCGGATGTTGCGACAACTGTTTGAATCCGAAAATACTGATTGAAGCAAAAGATTTGCTGCTCACGGTACTGGAATCCATCGAAGCCCTGAAGGAAAAATACAAGACCGATTACATGGTCCATTTGCTGATGGGAATTGAAACATCTGAAATCATCTCATACAAACACAACGAACTGGAGTTTTTCGGTGTGGGTCAGGAAGAAGGCGAACGAACGTGGAACGCCGTGATTCGCCAGGCACAGATTGCCGGTTATCTGGCTAAAGACATTGAAAATTACGGTTTATTGAAAATTACCGCCAACGGGAAAATGTTCATGAAAAAACCTGTTTCCTTTAAAATCGTCAAAGATAATGAGTTTGACGAAGACGAAAATAACGAAACGCCGTTGCGGGGCGGCGGTTCGTGCGCTGTAGACCCGGCGCTCTATTCCATCATGAAGGATTTGCGCAAGAAACTCTCCAAACAATTGGAGGTGCCGCCGTTCGTTATCTTCCAGGACCCTTCGCTCGAAGCAATGGCTACGACCTATCCCGTCACACTGGAAGATTTGCAGAATATTCCGGGCGTCGGCGCCGGCAAAGCCAAACGCTATGGTTCCGAATTCATCGCAATTATCAAAAAATACGTGGAAGAGAACGAAATCGAACGGCCGGAAGACATGCGTGTCCGTACGGTGGCCAACAAGTCCAAAGTCAAGGTAGGGATTGTGCAGCGCATTGATCGCAAGATTTCGCTGGAAGACATTGCTAGTTCCAACGGGCTGGAGTTTGACGAGTTGCTGGATGAAATTGAAGCTATTGTCTATTCGGGGACGCGAATAAATATTGACTATTTTATTAATGAAGCGATGGATGAAGATCATATTCAGGACATCTATACCTATTTCAAAGAGTCGGAAACCGATGAACTGGAAGTAGCCATCAGGGAATTGGGAAGTGATTATTCGGAAGAAGAAATCCGTTTGATACGTATCAAATTCCTGTCCGAACTGGCCAATTGATTTTTTTGATGCCGGCATATAATAAAAGTTTTATTTTCGAGTTATACCTTAGATAAAGGAATAAACATGTATTATATAATTAAAGAACTGATGATGAAAAAGATTTTTGTATTCCTAATTTTAGGACTGAATTTTTATTTTGCGTATTCAAAAGAGAATGATCCTGTGGTAATGACGGTTGCAGGAAAGGAAATCCCGCTTTCGGAGTTTCTTTTTCTGGCCCAAAAGGACAGTAGTGTAAATCTGCTGGACAAAAAATCATTGGAGGACTATGTGACACTGTTTAAAAATTTCAAACTGAAAGTAGCGGAAGCTGAATCTTTAGAGATGGATCAAACCTATGCGTTTGAAGACGAACTCAATAACTATCAGACACAATTGAAAGCCAGTTATCTTTCCGACAAGGAAGGGGAAGCCCGGGCGCTCAACGAAGTGTATGAGAGACATAACGAGATCGTCTCCGTCAGTCACATCCTGTTTCCGTTGCCGGCTCAGAGCCTCTCGAAAGATACGCTGGCCGGCTATAACAGGGCCTATGAAGTTTACAGGCAAATCACGAACGGGGGAGACTTTGACGCCGTCGGCCAGTCGCTGGCGGCAGAAGAAAAACCGGCTGCAATCTATGAGACTATCGACTATCTGTATCCGTTAAAGGCATACAAGACCTTCGAAGACGCGGCTTATTCCTTACCCGTTGGCGTCGTTTCCACACCGGTACGCACGGCCTCCGGATTCCATCTGATGCGGGTTAACAAGCGGATTCCGAATCCCGGAAAAATACAGGTCGCCCATATTCTGATTGCAGAACCGCCGGAAAGCGCCGAATCCAAAGACGCGATCGAAAAAAGGCTCCTGGACAAAGTGAACGAAGTGTATGAAAAGGCAAAGAGCGGAGAAGATTTTGCCGAATTGGTGCGTACTTATTCAACGGACGACAAAACCAATACGAAGGAGGGCGTTTTACCCTATTTCGGCCTGGGAGAAATGATCAGGCCCTTTGAACAGGCTGCATTTGCCCTGAAAACGCCGGGCGAAATATCCAAACCTGTGCGTACCCGTCTGGGTTATCATGTCATCAAGCTCCTGAACCGGAAAGAGCGCGTGCCGTTTGAAGAAATGGAACGCGGAATGTATATGACCATGAAGCAGGGCGAACGCAATTTCGACCTGTATAAAAGTTTTGAGGAACGCCAGAAAGCCAAATTCGGCTTTGTCCTTAATCAGGAGGCTTATGACGATCTGCAACGCCTCTGCAATGAATATTTTCCGACCGACACGAATTTTTACAATGAGGCACGCAAGATGACGAAAACGCTCATGCACATGGATACGATGGATTTTCCGCAGTATGAATTTGCCGAATACCTCAGGCTTTATCCCTTTTCGACCAAAACCTATTCCGGCGACTTCCTGAACGAGGTCTTTCGACTGTTTGTTCGCGACATTGTCACTGAGTTGGAAAAGAGGACGCTGAATGAACGGCATCCTGAATACAGCCAGCTGGTAAAGGAATATCACGATGGTATCCTGTTGTTTGAGATAAGCAATCAGCGAGTGTGGGACAAGCCATTGGAGGAGCAGGCAGAGTTGGAAGCGGCCTGGATCAAGGAACTGAATGAAAAGTTTCCGGTCGAAATCAATTGGAAAGTGCTGAAGAACCTAAAGAAATTCATCCGGAAAACTCCCAAAAAATAATCAGCCCGGAGATGCGAATCATCGTTTTCTTCCTTAGTATATGTTTGTTACATGCCTGTCGCCCCCCGGAAACCGTCAGTTCAGACGTGGCAGTCAAAGTGGGGGGACAGGCATTGACCCGAAATGAAGTAGAGCGCCTCATACCGGACGGGACACCCTACGCAGACAGTCTGTTGATTGCCGAGAATTATGTGACCAAATGGGTGAAAGATTTGTTGATGTATGAAACAGCCAAACGGAATATCGGCAGTGGGGACGCGGACATCAACCGTTTGGTGGAAGAATACCGACGTTCCCTGATCACGCATCGCTATCAGGAAAACCTGATCCGCACCAAACTGGCCTCCGAAATTCCGGAAGACGAGATGCAAACTTTTTATCGGGAGAATCCGAAAAAGTTTATTTTGAGTAATGATGTGATCAGAGGACTGTTTTTAATGGCTCCGGTGGATGCGCCCGGCCTGGAAGACATCCGGAAAAAATATCGCAGGAATGAATTAAACGTAGTGGAAAACATCGAAAAGTTCAGTATCCGGAATGCCGTCACCTACGAGTATTTTTACGACAGATGGGTCGATTTTGATGAAATACTGAGTAAGATTCCGATTCATATTCCGAATACGTCGCAGTATCTGAAAACGAAACAGTTCGTCGAAATGTCGGACAGCACGTACTGCTATCTGCTCAATATTTCCGAATACGTACTTTCTGGAAGTGTGGCGCCCTACGAATATGCAATTCCGCAAATTCAGGAACTGGTGATAAACAGGAAGAAGATTGAATTTCTGAAAAATACGGAAGACGAATTATATCGGGATGCTGTCCGCAAAGGGCAGGTTGTTTTCTACACAAATCAAAAAACAAGCGCAGAATAAGATGAAACGAACAGGAATATTTATTTTATTGTTAGCCTGTAGCCTGGGCTTTGTCAGGGGACAGGATAATGTGATTGATGAAATTGTATGGATCGTCGGCGACGAAGCCATTCTGCGTTCGGACGTAGAGTCGCAGCGCCTGCTGATGCAAAGCCAGAGGATGCGGTTTGAGGGCGACCCGTACTGTTTCATTCCGGAACAGATTGCTATCCAGAAACTCTACCTGAACCAGGCCAAACTCGACAGTTTGGACGTGGAAGAAGGACAGGTCATCCGCATGGTAGACCAGTATATCAACGCCGACATCAACCGTATCGGTTCACGGGAAAAACTGGAAGAATACTTCAACATGAAACTGTCTCAAATCAAGGAAATACGTAAAACGATGATACGCGAACAGCAGATCGTGCAGAAAATGCAGCATCAACTGGTCGGCGACATCAAACTCACGCCCTCGGAAGTACGCAGCTATTTCCGGAACATTTCCCCGGACAGTCTGCCCATGATTCCGGCCACGGTTGAAGTACAGATCATCACCCTGGAGCCGAAGATTCCGCTCGAAGAAATCGACGCCATCAAGGCACGGCTGAGAGACTTTACCGAACAGGTACACAGCGGCAAAATGGAGTTTTCGACACTGGCGATTATGTATTCCGAAGACCCTGGATCGGCGCCTCGCGGCGGAGACATGGGATTCATGAGCAAGGGAAACCTGCTGCCCGAATTTGCCAATGTAGCCTTCAACCTGACCGACCCCAAGCGGGTCTCCAATATCGTGGAGACAGAATATGGATTTCATATCATCCAGCTGATCGAGAAACGCGGCGACCGCATCAACTGTCGGCATATCCTGTTGCGACCGAGGGTGTCGGACTCGGAACTCAACGAAGCGTCCATCCGGATGGATTCGCTGTATCAGGACATTACCCAAAAGAAACTGACGTTTGAAGAAGCCGCCACCTACCTTTCCTACGACAAGGACACGCGCAACAACAAGGGCCTGATGGTCAACCAGCACTATGAAAGCCCTCATGCCGGAACACCCAAATTCGAAATGGAAGAACTGCCGCAGGAAGTAGGGAAAGTGGTCGACAGGATGCAGATCGGCGAAATATCCAAACCCTTCCGGATGATAACCGACAAGCAGAAAGAGGTGATTGCCGTCGTCAAGCTGCGCGCCCGGACGCAAAGCCACAAAGCCAACCTTGCAGACGACTATCAGGCGCTCAAATCCCTGGTCGAAGAACGGAGAAAGGAAGATCTGCTGAACCAGTGGGTGGAGAAAAAGCTGAAAACAACCTATGTCCGCATAGCGGAAGGATGGCGCAACTGCGATTTCCGGTATGCCGGCTGGGTCAGAGACGTTCCGGAAAACCTCCCGAACAGGGAATGGACGCCCACCGTCACGGAAGACCGGAAAGAAAAAAAACGGGCGGAAAAGGAAGAACGGAAAAGGTTAAAGAACGAACGCCGCAAGGCCTCCGGGCAAAACCGGCAGGGGAAGGCCGGAGGAACCACTCCCTCTCTTTAGCGGCCTCTTTCCATGTCACGCTCATCTGCCTTTCGCCGTCCGTCCCTTGCTGCTGCCGCCGTCCTTCTGTGCCTGAACGCCTCCCCTGCGCAACAGGAGGACAGCACCGTCACCAAAATCTATCTGGAATATGCGGACGAGCAGACCTATGACCAGGCACTCAATCCGAACCGGCAGGTGCTTACGGGAAACGTCTGTTTCCGGCACGACAGCGCCTTCATGTATTGCGACAGTGCCTATTACTATGAGCAAAGCAGCTCGCTCGAAGCCTTCGGCAGGGTTTGCCTGGAACAGGGCGACACGCTGGACATTCACGGCGACTACCTCTTTTACGACGGCCCCACGCAAACAGCCAGGATACGGAGAAACGTAGTGATGAGAAACATCCGCTCCGACAGCGCCGTCGTCACGCTTTTTACCGACAGCCTGAACTACGACCGGACAGCGGATATCGGATATTATTTCGAAGGCGGAGTGATTGTGGACGCTGAAAACAAACTGTATTCCATCTACGGACAGTATTCGCCGGGAGCGGAACTGGCCGTTTTCAACGACAGTGTCCGCCTCGAAAACCCGGAATTTACACTCTTTTCCGATACGCTGCACTACAGAACCGACACGAAGGTGGCCATCATACTGGGACCTTCCGTCATTGTTTCGGACAGCGGAACCGTTCACACCTCAAGAGGCTGGTACAATACTACAGAAAACACCTCCCTGCTGCTGGACCGTTCGACGGTGGTGTCGGGAAACCGATTCCTGACCGGCGATTCCATTGCCTACAACCGCGAAACCGGTTTCGGCGAAGTTTTCGGCAACCTCTTCCTGCAGGACACCCTCAACCACATCATTCTGGAAGGACAGTACGGACAGTACAACGAAAAAACAGCATACGCCCACGTGGTCGACAGCGCTCGCTGCATGGAATATTCGCAGGGAGACACCCTCTACATCCACGCCGACATCTTCGAGATGATCACCCCCGACTCCACCGTTCGCGAACTCAGGGCCTGGCACGGAGTCCGTTTTTACCGCACGGACATACAGGGCATTTGCGACTCGATGCTGTTCAATACGAAAGATTCCGTCCTGCACATGTACACCGACCCGGTGCTCTGGAACGAAATGTACCAGCTTTCCGGCGATACCATCCGGGTTTTCATGAAAGACAGTACGGTTGACTACGTGCATGTCATCCAGTACGCCTTTGCCATTCAGGAACTGGACTCCTCGGCCTATAACCAGTTGAAGGGAAACGATTTGAAAGCCTGGATGGACGGTCGTGCCGTGCACCTGATTGACTTGGAAGGCAGCGTGGAAACAATCTATTACCCGGTTCACGACGACGGCTCGCTGTGGGAAATGAACGAAACAAAAAGCAGTTACCTGCGGATGTGGCTACAGAACCGGCAACTGAAAAAACTGAAACTCTGGCCACACGCGGAAGGAACGGCGACTCCCCTACCCGACCTGCTGCCGGAACAGAAAAAACTGAAAGGATTTTACTGGTACGATTATCTGCGCCCCAAAAACAAAGACGACATTTATCACCCCACCAAACGCAAAACGGAAGACACTCCGCCGAAAAGATCAAACCGCTTTCAAAGCGGAGCTGAGGGATGAGAAATGAACACATATAAGTGCTCCGACCATTCAAACAGGCGGTGAACAAACCGCATTTTCACCTTATTTCCCCAACAAAACCGCCTCGGCAGCACAGAAACACCACAACCGGCAACCTCATTAATCAGATAGGGGTTGAAAAATGAATAGAATCTAACAGCCCCTCATGTTGGACAGGCAACGATAAAACTTCATTTTCAACTGATTGCCACTACCAAACAACCTCGTACCTTTGCGTCAGGAAAAAAAAGGGGCCGATGATTCAGGGTCAACGCATTAAAAAAGAGATAAAAGTAAGGACATCAACAGGTTTCAATGTTACATACGGATGATTTTTTGCTTTTCAGCATTATATATCTACTCAAAGGCTGTAACTTTGCG
>JAISMO010000122.1 GCA_031276675.1 Tannerella sp. | reverse complement strand
TTTGGCATAATGGCCCGAATCCCCCACAGCCACAAAGGTGGAGAGAAAAAATTCCTTTTGCACCCATGCCCGTCCCGGATGCCGGACGCCTTCGCTTGTGATTTCCTGCACGGGGAGCGTTTTTTGTCCGCATCCGACCGGCAGTAAACACGTGCAAACACACAAAAAACCGATTTTTAAATGATGCATTTTCATATTGAATTTTGATTTGATGGCAAATATAGGACTTTTCTGTTTGCTGTCACCAAATGCTTTGTTTAAAATGTGAATATAAAACCGGGGTTGCTGTATGTTTTATGCCAATTCCAATCCGTTGGAAGTCTGTTTTCCCTGTTTTTCGTGAATCATTTCAAGTTTTCCGTTTCATCCGGTTTGAGTAGCGTGGCAAATCCCGGTATGCCGACGCCCTTTTTCATTAACTCTTTCAATTCGGGCAAATGCGACTGATATATCTGCCGCGGAGTTGCGCCGTGTTTGCGACAAAGCGAAGCCGCCATACCCACCACTTCTCCCATCATTCCACCCGTCCGCATGACGCGGACCGAACCCAGCGCCACATGCGTTACGCTGATGTTGCGTCCCGCCATGAACAGGTTGTCTATATTTCCGGAATATAGGCATCTGTACGGTACGGCACAGGGCTGTATGCTCTGTACATCGGCATAAGAAAGAAACGGTTCTTCGTTCATTCCTTCCATTGGTTTGGGATAATGAAGGTCGATACCCCAGGTTGTCGTGAAAGAGGCATCGTCAAACAGGGTTCCAGTTAAAAGGTCCTGTTCTTTCAGAATCACATCGCCCATCAGACGGCGGGATTCGCGTTTACCGCCGATACAGGCAACCCATTCCAGTTTTTTGGTTGCGTATTGCTCTTTCCGTTTGCTTCTGTTTTTCAGGAAATCCCAATTTCCGAATACCGATCGCAAAGCGTAATCCCGGATATATTCAATGTCTTCGATCTGGTCTCTGTCCATCCCGGTTTCCCAGTTCCAGTCGCCTCGCAGACCCGGATGGCAGGTGTGTTCATCGAATGAAACCGCCCAGGGACATTCCGGAAAAGCGGTATTCCCGCCGGCCTCCAGTGCATACCATTGTATGGATGTTCCCATCACCAAACGGTCTGCCTTTTCGGGTGCACGCGGTTCGCCGGTTTCTGCCCGGCTCTCTCTTCCCATCCGGTAATCGGCACCGGCCAGATAACCGAGATTGCCGTCGCCGGTACAGTCGGCAAACAGATTCGCCCTGAAGCGGTATTTTTTCCCGCTCAGAATATCCTTGCCGATGACGGAACGGATGCGGTTTCCTTCCTTTTCCACCTCATAGGCCTGCATGTTCAGGAACAGGCGAATGTTTTTCTCGCTTCTCACCAGCAGTTCTTTTTTTGCGTCTTCGTAATTGCCGGCCGGTCCTGCATTGTGAATCCTTTTTTCCGGATGTCGTTTGAGTATTTCCGCTATTTGCCGACTTCTCTCCGTATCCGGGTTCTGTTGGGCTTCCCGGTTATTCCAGTGACCGACAATTCCAAATTCATCCAGCAGATTACCCAGGTTGGGATAGGGCGGTTGCGAAATCAGTCCCGACAGTCCGACACGCACTTCGGAACTGTTGTTTCCTCCGAGTACAGGGCGATTTTGAATCAGCGCGACCTTACAGCCCAGACGTGCGGCGCTGACTGCCGCGCAACATCCGGCAATACCGCCTCCGGCCACGACCAGATCATAGGTTCCCATCTCTTGCGCCTGCTCCGGCAATCCCGACTTCTGCTCGCGGAAAGCGTTTAATGCGGATTTGTCTTCCGGAGGAACCAGCCTGATGTCCGTCGTCAGGTAGATGGCGTCGCAACGACCGTTAAAGCCGGTCAGATCGTGAAGAGTGACCTGATTGTCTCCTGCATTGAGTTCCGCCGTTCCGCCATTCTGCCAGTGCCAGTGGGCCGATCTGGTTCCGAAAACCGTGTCCATGGGTATACCGTTGAATTGGACTTCGAAGCGTCCGGGAGCGCCTTCTTTTCCCCAGGGTTTGACCCAGTCCCGCGTCCTGACCCATACTCTGAACAAGCCCTTTCGGGAAAGCCGGATCACATGAGAGGCGTCCTGTACCGGAGTGCCCAGACCGTGTGCCATCAGATAAGGCGAACCGGTCTGCATCATGGACTGATTATCCACGACCCAACCTCCTCTTTCGTCAAAACTTTCGGCTTCAAGATAGTAATCCGATTTTTCGGTACAAGAAACCGGGCCTGCGGCGATCCACAGTAAAAAAAATAACCTTTTCATCGTCTATCATTTGTTTTTATACTTTGCGCGGCATAGTTTTGTGCCTTAAAAAATTGTCGCGATACCTGTTTAGAAATACGTATTTTGCACAAAATCATGCCGTGCAAAGTATCATTCCTGATTCTTAACTACTTCTTTTCGTTGCCGGCAACAAGCCTCTCGTTCCCTGGAACAAGCCGTCCGTTGCCGGGAACCCCATTCATCACTTCAATAGCCCGGATTCTGCCGGAGGTTCGGATTAATAATAATTTCCTTGGAAGGAATCGGCCAAAGATATTGACGTGTAGCATCAAATAAGCGATTGGTCAATAATTTGGCATATCCCTCCCGATACAATGGAGCAAAGTCGGCCAATCCGTCTTCGTCTATTTGCGGAGTTTTGGCGAAGAACCATAGTCCCTTGTCGTACACATTCGTTTTTAATTCAGCCACATCGAGCATACCATAAGAACCGCGGTTTAAGGCTTTTTCGGCGATTTTCCAACGAATCAGGTCCATGTATCTCAATCCTTCCCAAGCGAATTCCATCCGCCTTTCCATGCGAATCATTTTCCGCAGTCTGCTCTGGTCGGTTTCCGTCACGGCCGGATATTTGTCCGTCTCCGCCACGGATACACCATAAGCTCGCGCTCTTACCTGATTGACAGCATCCAGAACGGATCGATCAATTTGATTCAATTCGGTCTTTGCTTCCGCGTACATCAGGAGTACATCGGCAAAACGGATGATGACCTTGTCCCGATCAATATTGAATCCATTCTCAATCCAGGAAGCGTCTACGCCCTTTTTCCAGACCAGACCGTTAAATGAAGCATATTGGGCATTGACCCTGCTGTCATTGTTGATCTGCATGTTTCCGGTTGCCGTATTCAATACTTCCGTGGCATAGGGACTTGGATCATAGATGAATCCCATGTGTTCGCTTCCGAATGCGGCAATGGTGGCCGTACATCTGGGGTCCCGGTTTTTGAACGGTTCTTTGGGGTCGAACAGTGGCGATTCGTCGATCGGTTTTCCATCCGTGCACAGGAAAGCGCATAACAAATCCCATGACGGGTCGTGTTGCGCCCATCCTCCGGCATTGCGGGGCAAAAAACCTCTGGTGCCCCATTGCACACCAAGCGAAATGGAACGGGGGAGTAAAAACACCGATTCTTCCACATTCCTGGTAGAAGGGAGGAAGTATTCCGCAAAATCAGGATACAGTTTGTAAATACCCAAATCTATGCAGTTTTTAGCCATCTGAGCGGCTGTTTCCCAATCGCCCATGTATAACGCAAAACGAGCCTTTAAAGCCATTGCGGCGCCTTTTGTGGCACGTTTCGGCGCACTGGAGGCATACGATTCCGGCAATTTGGCGATGGCAGCGTCAAAATCCTGATAGATTTTCCCGATCAGTTCGTTTTTTTCCATCCGTCCCATCGAAAAAGCCTCATCCATACCAATGGTTCCCGAAACGTAGGGAACCCCGCCGAAATGACTGACCAGGTCGGCATATTTTACCGCCCGGATAAAACAGGCTTCCGCCGAATACTGTTCAACCAGCGATTGTGTAACGCCGACGCTGAGCGCTTTTTGCATATTTTCCAGAAGCGTATTTGCACGAACAATCGGCTTGTAGGAGTTTGTCCACAGGCTCGTTACCGTACTCCATTCACCGTTTATGGTTGCTCCCGTCACCGGCGTCGATATGTCTCTGTTTGTATAGTCATCCGTCCATTCGTCATTATCCTGGGGCCAAAAAACATCCCTGTATAATTCCATGACAGACATTTCTATTTCAGCGGCCGAGGAATACCAGCTTTCACTTGATCCTTCGGAAAGAGGATTCATATTCAAATCCGTACATGATATAACAATCGTCAATCCCAAGCAGACAAATAATTTATTATATTTCATAATCGTCTCTTTTAAAAGTTAATTGATAGTCCGAAAAGAACAGAGGTTGTAATAGGATAGGAATTGACACCCATCTCCGGATCCCATCCTTTCGGATACTGGTTTAAACAGAACAGGTCGCTTGCACTCGCATAGAGCCTGATGCCCTTAATTCCGACTGCTCTCGTCACATTTTCAGGAATCGAATAGCCTAACGTGATGTTCTTCAGGCGCAAATAACGTCCGTTGAACATGTAGAAATCCGACATCTGTGTAAAATTGGATTCATTTGTGTAAGTCAGGCGAGGGTATTTTGCCGCTTGATTCTGTTCCGGCGTGTTGTACAAACTCCAGTAATTTCCATCCAATATGGTCGGCATATGTCCCCAGTTAACTTGCAATGGCTGTATCATTTTAGGCTGCAATCTTACGTTCTGACTGCCTACTCCCTGAAATGCCACGGAGAAATCAAAACTTTTATATCCCAACTGGGCGTTCAAGCCAAACATATAACGAGGAAGAGAACCACCCAACAATACACGGTCGTATTCGGGCGAAATCCTGCCGTCCGGTTCTCCATCCGGGCCGCTTACATCCTTGTACTTGATATCTCCCGGCTTTACGTTACTGTTCAGTTTGGCAGAATTATCCACTTCTTCCTGCGTCTGATAAATGCCGTCAGACAAATAACCGTACCATTCATTAAATTCACTTCCTTTTTTCTTGACCTGATCGCCTAAAAACTCGGTACCACCCAAATCTCCCATTTTCGATTTGAAGTCGGAAAGATTTGCAGCTACAGCATATGAAAAATCTCCAACCTGCTCCCGCCAGCCTGTTTCCAGATCAAAACCACTCGTATTCATTCTTCCCGTGTTTTGATCCGGATTTTCGAACCCCATATAGTCTGGTATTTCCAGCGCCAGCAGCATGTCTCTGGTCGTTTTATGATAATAATCGGCGGATATGCGCAAACGATTATTCAGGAAATTCGCTTCTATCCCTATATCGGTTGATTCAGTTGTTTCCCAAGAGATATCTTTGATGGAATACCTGACCTGGGCTGCCGTTTGTTTGGAAACTGCGGTATTGCCTGCGTAAAATAAAGCATTGGCAAAGCCTATTGTAGACTGATAGGGATAATTACCTATACGTTCATTGCCTAACGTTCCCCACGAGCCTTTTAATTTGAGGAATGACAGCCAGGAAACGTCTTTCATGAAACTTTCTTCCGACAATACCCAGCCAGCAGAAAAAGAAGGGAATGCTCCCCAACGATAATCCTCATGGAAACGGGAAGACGCATCGTAACGGATGTTGCCTTGCAACAGGTACTTATTCCTGTAGCTGTAAACGGCACGGCCAAAAAACGATCGGTATGCGTTTTCATACGCACTTCCTCCATTGTTCCGAAGTTCCAGCGGACCAATATCCAGATATGGATACCCTTCCAGTTCATATTTGTCGCGTGAAGCACTTAGCGATTCATTGAAATAATAATAATTTTCATACCCGGCCATCAGTGTGATGTCGTGTTCACCAAATGAGTTGATATAATTGGCAAGAAATTGGGTAGTCACATTATGCGACTCGTTTCGCGTTTCTGTCAACATGGTGGTTGCATGTCCCTCAATATATCCCATCTGTAAGGTGGGATCGGTAGCCGAATAATACGGAATTGCTTTCCTGAATTGCTTTGACTTGTTAAAATTGTATGTGGGGGCAACGATCGCGGAAATCTTCAATCCGTTGACAGGCATAAAGTCAATGGAAGCCTTTCCTCCCAATTGATTGTAAATTTCATCCCGGTTGCCACCAAACATGGTAGCGGCGTAAACATTGTTGCCGGACTTGCCTTCACCGATTCTTCCGTCCTGCCATATGGCAGCATATACCGGCGCAGCAAACCGCATCCAGTCGAAAACGCTGCCGAATACCGGACGACTGGAATTGGATCGCTTGAAATTGACATCAAGCGATGCTCCGAGATAATCATTAATAATAAAGTCGTTGTTGATCCGTGTCATCAATCGGTCATAATAACGGTCGGCGTATAATCCGATTGTTTTGTCATAGCTGAGAGAAGCCTTGGTACGAACTTTTTTTGTCCCACCGGAAATGCTTAGTAAATGACTTTGACGCGGAGCCGAATTTTTCAAGATCAAATCCGTCCAGTCGGTGATAGGATACATATCCGGATTCTGTGCATTCAACGTGTAATAGTTGTCAATTATCTCTTTTGCATATAGGGGATATTCGTTCGTCCCATTGCCCGCATCATTCCAACGCAATTCATTCGCCATTTGCATATATCGCTGTACATCTACAAATTCGGGACGCGCAGTCGGTAATTCAGCGCCATATTCGAACGAGTAGTTCAACGCCAACTGGTTTTCCTTGGCCCGTTTTGTGGTAATCAGTATGACACCCGCAGCAGCACGCGATCCGTAAATAGAAGCTGATGCCGCATCCTTCAGTACCGATATGTTTTCCACATCATTGGGGTTAACCTGATTGATATCGCCCGGTACTCCATCCACAATATACAACGGGGAACTGTCTCCAATAGTCGTTACGCCACGTATCCGAATACTTCCGGCCGTAGCGCCGGGTTCGTTGTTGTCGCGTGTAACCATTACGCCGGCCATAGTCCCCTGCAAAGCGCTTGATAATTGCATCGTCTTACGGGCAACCAATTCATCGCCTTGTACCGTAGCTATCGCACCTGTCAAATCCTTCTTTTTCATTGTACCGTAGCCGACGACCACTACTTCTTCCAGCATTTTCCGGTCTTCTTCCAGCGTAATGGAAAATCGGGTCTCACCGCCGACGAGCACTTCTTTCTTCACGTAGCCGATATAGCTGATTTCCAGCGTGGCACCGGGAGATACGGAAAAAGTAAAAGCGCCATTTACGTCTGTAATGGTTCCGTTCGTCGTTCCCTTTTCCACCACATTGGCTCCGATAATCGGCTCGCCGTGGGCTTCCGTTACCGTTCCGGAAATGCCGATCCGGTTCTGGCTGATCCCGTCCCTTTTCACTGTTCCGACGCCGACCGCTGCCGTAAGGATGATATCCTTATCCATCACTTTATAGGATACATGATGGCCGCTGAACAGCTGATCCAGTACCGCATACACATGTTCATTCTTTACACGGACAGATACTAACCGGTTCGTATCAACCAGTTTACTGTTGTAATAAAAATTAAACTCCGTTTCGTTCTCAATCGTTTCAAGCACTTCGGCGACGCTCTTGTCAGACAGGTTCATGGTAATGAATGTGTTTTGCGCATAAGAGTCGGCCGCAAAGGCGAAACTGACTGATACAAATAAAAATACACAGGTTAGTTTCATAACTCTAATAATGATATCCAATTTTTTTTTCATACATTTGTTCGATTTTTAGTGATTAAAAAAATGTTTTTTCATACGGGAGCGCTGCTGCAAACAGTCTTCCGTATGTTTTTGTAATAAAGTCTTTTTCATACATTGTGCGGGATGGTTATGTACATTAAAACAACGACTGTCTTTTCCTCAAATCGTTGATTTTTTTGAATTTTATATCCATGTACAAATCCTGCCGTATACAATATAAATACGTTTCATTCCCTGTTTTTCTTCATAGGCAATTCTGTTTTTGGGTTAGACATGCTGTTTCTGACTCTCTTATTCAAAACGACTTTCGTCCGTTTGACACCCCGGCTGTCATCTTCGGCCGATGGTATGATTTGATAGCTGATGTGCGAAGAGATAGACAAATAATCAAGCACTTGCGACAACTGGCGATTATCGAACGTACCCGTAAACGAGTAGTTGTTGATAACCATATCTTTCACGTCAAACGTCACATTATAAAAATGCGACAGCCGCATCAGTACTTCCGGAACAGGCGTATTCCTGAATATCAGCCGTCCCTGTATCCAGGCCGTATCATGGGCGGGATGGGTTGGGCTGATATGCAATTTTTTCTTCGTCAAGTCATAGACGACTTTTTCCGAAGGTTTCAAAACGGCATGTTTCCACATGCCCGATTCGCTTTGTACGCCGAATCTGACAGACCCTTCCACCAGCGTAGTTTTCAACAGGGAATCGGAGGCGTATGCCTGCATGTTGAACGCCGTACCCAGCGCTTCCACTTCAACCCGCTTGCTTTCTGCATAAACGATGAAAGGACGTTTTAGGTCGCGGGCGACTTGAAAATACCCTTCGCCGTCCAGTCTCACCCGGCGTTCTTTCGAACCGAACGAAGCCGGATAGGTCAGCGTGCCGGACGAATTGAGATGAACTGCCGTACCGTCTGGAAGGCGCAGGCTGGTACGCATACCGGCATTTGTCTGTATGGTAATGTATGATTGTTCCGTTGTCCGCGGCGACAAAAGATGATAATTGACAACGAGCGAGACAGCCAGTGCCACGCATGCCGCAACAGCGGAGAGTTTCCGCAGGAACAGGCGACGCGCCTTCCTTTTGCTGCGTTCCATTGTTCTATAAAACGCTGCAAGCGGATTGCGCCGCTGCATCCGCACTCTGGTCTGCCGGGCATAATAAAGTTGTGCAACCTGGAGCAGTGCCTTTTCGTTGTCCGAATGCTTTTCTGCCCATTGCATGATACGGGCTTTTTCCGCTTCCGTGGAAATGCCGCGCAGATACCTGAGCAGGAGCGTCCCCTCCATCTCGTCGTCTTGTAACGGAACTGTTTCTTCCTTCATTTTCTACTTCCCTTTTACAACTACGACAATTTGTTTACCCGCTACCCTAAACAAAATGAAAGAAAAATTCGGTTTTAAAATAAAATCATTACTTTTGATGTCGAAAACAAAAGGATGTCCATCATGAGAACAGAAAACAGATTCGGAAGGCTATCAAGAAACCGTCAGGGTTCTTTGAAGAGGGAAGAAGCGTTTACTTTTAACACTTGTTCCTTGTATTTCTCATGTATATTTTTAAACACACACACACACACACACACACACACACACACACACACACACACACAGTCTCGCGCAAACTCGCGCGCACGATAACAAAATTTCTTTTCAAAACTACTTTCCGGCTTCTTTTTTTGAGAAGAAGCGAATCTGTTATGATGTTTTGTTTTTTATCAGTTTGTTTCAACTGTAAAAAGATAAACCGGTATGGATGACCAGATACTTTTCCTGCAGTTGCAGCATGGTGAAGAAAAAGCGTATAAGGAGCTTTTTGTTAAATATTATTCTCCGCTTTGCGAATACGCTTCCCGGTACATACAGGATGCAGAGGCGGAAGAACTTGTTCAGGACTTGATGCTGTATATCTGGGAATCTCACGAAGAGATTGTCATCGAAACATCACTGAAATCCTACCTTTTCACCGCCGTGAAACACCGTTGCCTGAATGCGGTCAAGCGAAAAATCTATCACGATCAGGTACACGAACAGTTGTATGAAAGATTAAAAGAGCAATTCGAAGAGCCTGATTACTATCTGACCAACGAGTTGTCCGACCAAATAGACAAGTCCATACGCGAACTCCCCGACAATTACCGGGAAACTTTTGAATTGAGCCGTTTCGGCGAACTGTCGAATGCGCAGATTGCACGAAAATTAAGCGTTTCCGTTAAAACGGTTGAATACCGCATTACCCAATCGCTCAAAATTCTACGGGTAAAACTGAAGGATTATCTTCTGAACTGATTTAGGATATTTCCGGCAGGGTAACCCCTTTCGCCCGGAATTCACTCGAAGAACCCGTGTCCGTCATATGTCAAAGAAAATCGGCTGGGGAGTATGATCAGTCGTATGATAGGTAATCAGCCCTTCCATCGGCGCAAGGATGATTGAACCGATTTTCACGCCCGTATCGGCAGCAGCTTCTTCCAGGATGCTCCGGAAATGGTAGGCAACGGAACCGACAAAATGCGCCCGGAAGTTCAGGTAGTCATATTTCATTACGTTTCGCCGCAGAAAAGATTTGAAGCGATTCAATACCAGCGAGTGTATCCGCACATCTTCGATATGTTCCGACAGGAACGGAGCAAAACTTGCCAGAAAACGGTTGGGCAGCGGTCGCCGGTAAACACGTTCCATGATTTCGGAGAGCGTCAGGCCGAATTGCTTGAGAAAAGTTTCTTTCAGTTCGGGAGTGATCATGTCTTTCAATAAATCTTTGACAAGCTGCTTTCCCAAATCCGCTCCGCTGCCTTCGTCTCCCAAAATGTAGCCCAGCGGCGAAACCGTCTGCACAATCTGTTCGCCGTCATAAAAACAGGAATTGGAACCCGTCCCCATGATACAGGCGATGCCCGCTTCCGTGCCGCAGGAACTGCGGGCGGCAGCCAGCAAATCGGTATTCACTTCCACATGCTCCACATGAAAATGCCGCATGATCACCCTGCGCATGATTTCCACTTTCTCGAACACACAGCCTGCGCCGTAGAAGTAGATCGAGTCTATTTTCATCAGATCAATCGAATCCAAAAGATGTGTAGAGATTTCCCTCCCCATTTCTTCCTCCGACTGGAAAAACGGGTTAAAACCTCTTGTCTGAACAGATCGGACTATTTTTTCTTCGTCCACTACACGCCAATCTGCCTTTGTCGATCCACTATCTGCGATCAGTATCATCCTTTGGTTCTTTTCGAAGCATTGCTGTTACATAACAAATTTATCCGCAAAGATAGTGTTTTTATTTTGAAAAATCTGCAAGCATCACTCAAATAACGTCTGCTCTGCGGAATATTTTTTTGATGGTATGTTGTTGTTGAAACAGAGACACTTAGAAACAGGACAGGTTGTCGGCCTGCCAATTTTGACGTCCGCCTGCATGAAAATGCGTATGTTTGCATCGGGAACCATTCCCGACAATTTTCAAGCAGAAATAAAATGACTTCGCCTCAGCAGATTCGCATAGCCGATTATCAGTATCCGCTTCCGGACGAACAGATTGCCAAATATCCGCTTGCCCGGCGCGATGCATCCAGGTTATTGCTGTATAAACAGGGTGCCATCAGTGAAACCCATTTTTACCGCTTACCGGACTGTTTGCCTGAAAAGTCGCTGCTGGTTTTCAACAACACGCGCGTGATTCAGGCGCGTTTGCTGTTTCAAAAGGCTACCGGCGCATCCATCGAGGTCTTTTGCCTGGAACCCGCCGAACCGCACGACTACGCGCTCGCGTTTCAGCAAACGGGACAATGTACGTGGAAATGTCTGGTCGGCAATCTGAAAAAGTGGAAAAACGGACTTTTGACGCGAACTGTTTGTATAGCAAACGAAATCGTTACCTTAACAGCCAAACAGATAGCCTCCCGCGAGGATATTCACTGGATTGCGTTTTCGTGGGAACCGGATTCCCGTACCTTTGCCGACCTTTTGGATGCTGCAGGAACGCTGCCTGTTCCACCGTATCTGCATCGCGAAACGGAGGCGGCAGACCTGTCTTGCTATCAGACCGTTTATTCAAAAGTCAAAGGCTCGGTGGCAGCGCCAACCGCCGGCTTGCATTTCACGCCCGAAACGCTGTCGGCACTGGATAACAGGGGTTTTGAACTGGAAGAAATTACCTTGCACGTCGGTGCGGGCACATTCAAACCGGTCAAGACGGAAACCGTCGGTGCACATCCCATGCATACGGAATGGTTTACGGTGCATCGCCGGACGATTGCCCGTTTACTCGCATCGCCCGGACGTGTAATTGCCGTAGGTACCACGTCGGTGCGGACGATAGAGAGTCTGTATTACATCGGCGCCATGCTGGCACGCCATCCGGATGCTTTGATCGGAGAACAGATCGTCGGACAGTGGATGCCTTATGAAAAAACGCTTCCTGACATCTCGCCATCCGAAGCCCTGCATCAGATCCTCGTCTGCCTGGACCGGCAGCGGACCGATCAGTTGACGGCGGCTACTCAGATCCTTATCGCGCCAGGTTATACGTTTCGCCTGATCAACGGCATGCTGACGAATTTTCATCAACCCCAAAGTACCCTGCTTTTGCTGGTGGCCGCCTTTGCGGGAGACGACTGGAAACAAATCTATGACTACGCACTGAGTCATGATTTTCGTTTCCTGAGCTATGGAGACTGTTCATTGCTGTTAAGAGAGCCATGCAAATAGCCGCGCTTGCCGAAACGATGGATCAACTCACCTGCCGCCTTCCCAAATCATGTCGCGAGGCAGCCACCCCGCTAACTGTGGATGACGAACAAGTTGCCGTTGTACAGGGTCGAACGATGGATAGACACTTCACCCTTTTTTCGATGTTACTTCAGAGAGATTACGGTCTGAAAAAACGATTGACCGGATAACTCGCGTGCTACTGAAAACAACTTCAGGACTGAAACAATCAACTTTAAATGCGGTTGTTCCGGTTTTCAACCGGCAGGAAGAATGAATACGGAAAATTTTCCATAATCCAACATACGCCGTTCTGTATTTTGTCGTATCTTTGCCGCATCGAAAAAGCATTTGATTATTTTATAACTAAAACTTTGTTTGTATGATGTGGTTACTTCATTCTTCAATCGGCAGAAAACTGGTAATGAGTATTTCCGGTGTCGTGCTGATTTTATTCCTGCTGTTTCATTTGTGCATGAATGTGACGGCTGTCTTTTCGCCCGAGGCATACAACCTGATTTGTGCATTGCTGGGAGCAAACTGGTATGCCGTCGCGGCGACAGCCGGCCTGGGCGCCATCGTCGCCATCCATTTCGTGTATGCGGTTTTGCTGACGCTGCAAAACCGCAAGGCGCGCGGCAACGACCGCTATGCAGTCAACAAGCGTCCAGCGGGAGTGAGCTGGGCTTCGCAGAACATGTTTGTGCTGGGGCTGATCATCGTCGGCTTTCTGCTGTTGCATTTCAGCCAGTTCTGGTACAAGATGATGTTTGCCGAACTGGTCGGGCATCATGAAGTTTCGCCGTGGGGCGCCGAGATACATCTCTCGCCCAAGGACGGCGCGGCTTTTGTACAATACTACTTCAGCCAGCTTTGGGTGGTGATTGCCTATCTGATCTGGTATGCAGCCTTGTGGTTCCATCTGACGCACGGCCTCTGGAGCGCCGTCCAGACCATCGGGTGGAGCAACGGACGCTGGCTCAACCGCTGGAAATGGTTCGCCAACATCGTTGCAACGCTCATTTTCCTCGGATTTGCCTTCGTAACACTTTTCTTTTACGCTAAAAGCCTCTGTTGCGGTGCGGTTTGTCAATAATCATCTTTAAACGGAATCAGTATGACTCAATTAAATTCAAAAATACCCCAAGGCCCACTGGCCGGGAAGTGGAAAAATTACAGGGATCACCAAAAATTAGTGAATCCCTCCAACAAGCGCCGGTTGGATATTATCGTCGTCGGGACGGGACTGGCCGGCGCTTCGGCTGCCGCATCGCTGGCCGAAATGGGTTTTAACGTTCTCAATTTCTGCATACAGGATTCGCCGCGCCGCGCACACTCCATCGCTGCGCAGGGCGGTATCAATGCAGCGAAAAACTATCAGAACGACGGCGACTCGGTCTACCGCCTGTTCTACGACACCATCAAGGGCGGCGACTACCGCGCCCGCGAAGCCAATGTCTACCGCCTGGCGGAAGTATCGAACGCCATCATTGACCAGTGTGTGGCACAGGGCGTACCTTTCGCTCGCGAATACGGTGGACTGCTCGACAACCGTTCGTTCGGCGGCGCGCAGGTATCGCGCACGTTCTACGCCCGCGGACAGACGGGGCAGCAGCTTCTGCTCGGCGCCTACTCCGCCCTCAGCCGGCAAATCGGCCTGGGCAAGGTGAAAATGTATAACCGCCACGAGATGCTGGACGTTGTGCTTATTGACGGGCGGGCGCGCGGCATCATTACCCGCAACCTGGTCACCGGCCGGATGGAACGCTACGCCGCACATGCCGTCGTTGTAGCCACGGGAGGATACGTCAACACCTTCTTCCTCTCGACCAACGCCATGGCCTCGAACGGATCGGCTGCATGGCAGTGCTACAGAAAGGGCGCCTGCTTTGCCAATCCGTGCTATGTACAGATTCATCCAACCTGTATTCCTGTACACGGCGAGTCCCAGTCGAAACTCACGCTGATGTCCGAATCGCTGCGCAACGACGGACGCATCTGGGTGCCGAAGAAGAAGGAAGACGCCGAGGCCATCCGCGCCGGCAGGCTTAAACCCACGCAAATCGCCGAAGAAGACCGCGACTACTACCTCGAACGCCGCTATCCGGCCTTCGGCAATCTGGTGCCGCGCGACGTGGCCTCGCGTGCCGCCAAGGAACGCTGTGACGCGGGCTACGGTGCAGGCTCGGGACAGGCCGTGTATCTCGACTTTGCCGACGCCATCAGCCGCCTGGGTAAAAAGGTCGTCGAGCAACGTTACGGCAACCTTTTTCAGATGTATGAAAAAATCGTCGACGACAATCCTTACGAAACGCCGATGATGATTTTCCCCGCACTGCACTATTCGATGGGTGGTCTGTGGGTTGACTACGAACTGATGACGAACATCCCCGGACTGTTTGCCATCGGCGAGGCCAACTTCTCCGACCACGGCGCCAACCGGCTGGGCGCATCGGCCCTGATGCAGGGGTTGGCCGACGGCTACTTCGTCCTGCCGTATACCATCCAGAATTACCTGGCCGACCAGATACAGGTACCGCGCTTCAAAACCGATGCGCCCGAGTTTGAGGCAGCCGAGAAGCAAATCAGCGACCGCATCACACGATTGATGAACGTCCGGGGCGACCGCTCGGTCGACAGCCTTCACAAGGAACTGGGACACATCATGTGGGAATACGTCGGCATGGCGCGCAACGCGGAGGGACTGAAGACCGCCATTGCGAAAATCAAGGCGCTGAAAAAGCTCTTTTGGAGCAGGGTGCGTATCCCGGGCAGGGCTGACGACCTGAATGTGGAACTCGACAAGGCGCTTCGTCTGGCCGATTTCATCGAACTGGGCGAGTTGATGGCGCATGATGCGTATGACCGCGCCGAGTCGTGCGGCGGCCATTTCCGTGAAGAACATCAGACGGAGGACGGAGAGGCAAAACGCCACGATGATACGTTTTCATACGTGTCCTGCTGGGCTTTTCGGGGAGAAGACAAAGATCCGGTGATGCTGAAGGAAACGCTCGACTACGAGTTCGTCGTGCGTCAGCAGCGGAATTACAAGAACTGAAAAAAAACGAACGACAAATGGATAAGAACATAGATATTACATTAAAAATATGGCGTCAGCGAGGCCCGAAGGAAAAGGGCGCTTTTGAGATGTATCCGCTGAAGGGAATCTCGCAGGGAAGTTCATTCCTCGAGATGCTGGACGTGCTCAACGAGCAGTTGATTAACAGGGGCGAAGAGCCGGTATTTTTTGACCACGACTGTCGCGAAGGCATCTGCGGAATGTGTTCACTCTACATCGACGGCCATCCGCACGGACCGGATACGGAAATCACGACCTGCCAGCTTCACATGCGCAAGTTTGAGGACGGAGCAACGATTACGGTTGAGCCGTGGCGTTCGGCCGGATTCCCGGTGATACGCGACCTGACGGTCGACCGTCAGGCATATGACAAAATCATGCAGTCCGGCGGTTTCGTGTCGGTAAACACCGGCGGCGTGCCCGACGCCAACGCGATACCCATCCCGAAGGAAAAGGCCGACCTGGCCATGGATGCAGCAGCCTGCATCGGCTGCGGCGCCTGTGCGGCGGCCTGCAAGAACGGTTCGGCGATGCTGTTCGTATCGGCCAAGGTGAGTCAGCTGGCGCTGCTTCCGCAGGGGCGCGTCGAAGCCGCCCGCCGTGCCAAAGCCATGGTAGCCAAAATGGATGAACTGGGCTTCGGCAACTGTACCAACACCCGCGCGTGCGAAGCGGAATGTCCGAAAAGCATCTCGGTCACGAACATCGCCCGCCTCAATCGCGAGTTCCTCTCTGCCAAACTGAAGGACTGACGGTTTCAATGAAACGGCGGCAAATGGGGCTGTCTCGCTTTTGAGACAGCCCCATTACTGTTTGTATGCGTTACTGTCACTCTGTAGACGCGCCTTTTCTTCCGCAGATCCGTTTTCAGCGTTTCTGACATTTACCGGATCAGGTGTTACTATATCAGGCCATGTAAGGCGCAAAGCATTTCAAAGGGCCGCACGCTGTACGCCGAAAGCGTTTTTCTTTCGATAACCTCGACAGGAAATTCACCCGTTCCATATCCAAAAAACCGTCTGAATCTGCGCGAAAGCCGTCACGTATTTGCGTACATGGCGGCGATTTCTGCGGCGTAACGCTCGGCTATCACACGGCGGCGCAATTTGAGCGTATCGGTCAGTTCGTTCGTATCCATGGAGAACGGTTTGGCAAGCAGTGTGAAACGCTTGATTTTCTCATACGACGCAAAATACTGCTGGCTTTCCTCTATCTGTGCCTGAAACAACTGTTGCACGGCAGGATGCGCAATCAAACCGTCCCTGTCGCGATACGTCACTTTCCTTTCTTTCGCCCAGGCTTCGAGCGCGGGAAAGGCCGGTACAATCAGCGCACTGACAAACTTGCAACTGTCGGCAATGACGGCGCATTGCTCCACGTATTTGTTACCGCTCAGGCTCAGTTCAATGGCCTGCGGGGCGATATACTTGCCGTTGGACGTTTTGAACAGGTCTTTGATGCGTTCGAGGAAAAACAGCGTGTCACCCTCCAGACGTCCGGCGTCGCCCGTGCGGAAGAAACCGTCGGCGGTAAAGACCTCGGCAGTAGCTTCGGGATTGCGGTAATAGCCCTGCATGACGGTCTTCCCTTTCACTAAAATCTCCTGACTGGCAGGGTCGATTTTCACTTGCAGGTCGGGCATGAGGGTGCCGATGGAGCCAATCCGGTAATTCTTTTCCGGGAAGAAACAGACCGTGGCGCACGTTTCCGAAAGGCCGTAGCCGTAGCGAATCGGGAAGTGGACGGACAGGAGAAACTCGGCAATCGAATCGGCCAGCGGAGCGCCGGCCACCGGGAACAGGCGACCGCGGTCAAGCCCCAGTACCCTTTTCAGCAGCGTGAAGATCGTCTTGTCGTAGAAATGAAAGGAGATTGACAGTCCGAAGGGTGGACGTCCTCCCGTCCGCCTGTACTCTAACTGATACCTGCGTCCCGTGCGGATGGCACGCAGGCACAGGTTCCGCAGGGGGCGGGGCATACCGTTGATTTTCTCGTGTACTCCGGCGTATACCTTCTCCCAGAAGCGAGGCACGTTGCACATCACCGTAGGACGCACCTCGGGCAGACGCTGCTGAATCTGCTTGGGGTCCTGATTGACGGCCACCTGCACTCCCTTGTGAAAACAGTAGCTCACCCAGGCCTTTTCGAAGACATGGGTGAAGGGCAGAAAGCACATCGACACGTCGCGGTCGTGAATCATCGGCAGGCGAATGTCATGGATACGCATGGCTTCAAGAAAATTGGCATGGGTGAGCACCACGCCTTTCGAGTGGCCGGAGGTGCCGGAGGTATAGACAATGGCGGCCGCGTCGTCGGGCGTTGCCTGACTGCGGCGGCTCAGGGCTTCGGCTTCGGCCGCGGGATGGTTGCCCTCCTGCAGGAAGTCGTCGAAACGGACCGAGGTGCAGTCGTCCGGATGACGGACAATTGCCGGATCAAAGAGGATCAGCTGTTTCAGGAGGTCGCCGGCCGCCCGCTGTACCTGAAAGGCGCGGTCGTACTGCAACTGTTCGCCCACAAAGAGCAGCCGTATTTCCGCATCGCGGACGATGTACTCAATCTGTGCCGCAGAACAGGTGGCGTACATCGGCACGGAAACGGCGCGAACGCCGTAGGCTCCATAGTCCACATAGAAACAGTGGGGCATGTTCTGCGAATAGATACCGATGTTTTCGCCCACACCCGCACCCCGAACAATCAGGGCCTGCGAGACGAGCCGCACGCGGGCGGCGAAATCCATCCACGATACCGGATACCAGCGGCCGGCGGCTTCGTCGCGCCAGCGGATGGCTGGCCGGTCTCCATATTTTTCCGCCTGCCGGTGGATGAGTTCTGCAAAGTGATAACAGGATGGCATGTTTTTTTCGATCAGTGACAGTTGTTTTTTATTGTTTGTAAAAGGTTTTCAGCATCTGCACATCCGGGAAAGTCGCGGCGAGAGCAACCTGTTTGCCTCAAACGCTCTGGCGATGTTGTTCCAACAGGCAACGCCGGAAATCGGAAGAGACGGTAACGGCATGCAATGCATGCCTGTCTGCAGGGCTATCCCCAAACCTGTACTCGGATGACGGGTATTCATGAACCTTTTTATTTGGGAGCAAAGGTACCCATTCCAAATGAATTTATCGCTTTTGCCTCTCAAAAAGGCTGTTTCTTCTTTTTCCGAAACAGTCTCTGAACCGGATCGGGGAGGAAAACGGAAAAACGCTTCTGCCGATCGGCAAAAACGCTGGCGCATATCGCCTGCACGGTGGACGGAGAGGTGAAACGCGGCACGCAGGATATAACCGTGCACAGCCTCCGGTTCGAGACGGGCGGCGGCGAGTCGATCGTCGAACCGGCCATCCCCGTCCCCGCCCGGCTGAAGCGCCGGGGCGTCGGCAGCGAAGTCATAGACGCTTCCCCGTCACAGGCCTGGTCGCATAACGGCCTGATCCACGTCCGCAGCGGGCATCCGCAGCAGGTGGCAGTTTATTCCCTTTCCGGCGCGAAGCTGTACGGAGGCCATGTTCAGGCAGGCACGGCGGCCCTCAGCGGCCTCCGCTTCCCGAAAGGCATATACATTATAATACTTGCCGACGGCGAAAGCCTGAAAACGCCGGTTGACTGACGTGGCGGGAAGAGCGGACAAAGGGCGTCCTCCGGGAAACGGCGGGCTGACGGATGGCGCCAGCATTCCGGGTGACGGTGTGATTATCGAAGGCGCTAAAATCAAAATCACTCCCGACCACACGGATGCAATCGGCCTGTTCTTCATCGGCAGCGCAGGCCCGGCATATAAAGTGACGCTCCGGCTCACGCATAATACGCTGTCTTAAATGAAAATAAGCGCAGGAACGAACGGTTTTCGTTTCTGCGCTTTTTTAGTGTGTACCTCACACCAGCGTTAGTGTGTACCCCACACCAGTACTTGGTGTGTACCTCACACCAGTACTTGGTGTGTACCTCACACCAGTGCTTGGTGTGTACCCCACACCAGTGCTTGGTGTGTACCTCACACCACCGCTGGTGTGTACCTCACACCACCGTTGGTGTGCACCTCACACCACCGCTGGTGTGCACCTCACACCACCGTTGGTGTGTGTCTCACACCAAGCACAGGTGTGAATGTCGGATAAGCGCCTCCGGCGTCAGGGTGCGACCATCTGCGTGCTTTTTGCCCTTTGTGTCTGCCATGCGCACCCTTTGGCAGTCGCTTTTTTGTCCCGTAGCGGAGTGTATGCGCCGGGCGCTGATCATCGGGCGCCGGGCGCCGACGGTTGGAAAAGCAGGCCGGTGAGGTGGACCGGACCGGTTTTCACCGGTTTCTTTTCCTACTCCAGGTATTTCAGCGCCTGTCCGCTGAGCTGTAGCAGGGAGATTTCGCAGAGTTTGATGTTGTATTCGGAGATGGAACGGCGTTCTTCGGCTTCGAGCAAACTGTTCTGCGCCTCCCTCAGTTCGATGCCCGCCAGGTCGCCCAGACGGTAGCGTTCAATGGCGATGGCATAGTTTTCCTGCGCCACAACCAGGTTTTTCTTTTCCAGTTCCCACAGTTCAATGTTGTTTCTGTAGGCCATCCACAGAGTGGAATGATCGGCCCGGAGCGAGAGTTCGAGTTGCTGCATGAGCAGTTCGCTGTTGTGTATGCGGATACGGGCGTTGCGTTGCTCGCGCCGGCGGTTCAGGCCGTCAAAGAGGCTGAAGCCGACGGTCAGTCCGTAGTTGAATCCCAGTCGCTGCTGCCGGTCTGTCGACGCCGTCCGGCTGCCGGTGTAGCCGTAGCCTGTATTCAGGCGGACATAGGGATAGTTCCGGCTCAAAGCCTTCTTGAGATCCAGTTCCGAGAGGGTTTTATTTTTGGCTGAGGCCAGCAGTGTGGCGTTGTTGTTCAGCATGTTGTCGAGCAGGGAGTGTTCGTCCAGCAGCGTGTTGACGTCAATGATCGAATCGCGGATGCGGATGCGCCGGTTGACGTCGTCCAGGGCCATCAGTCTGTTCAGGTTGACCCGGGAGGAATGGAGCGTTTCAAACTGGGTAAAGAGCATGGAACTGTCGGCGTTGAAGTCCACCTGCGCCTGTTGCAGGTCCATGCGCGAGACGGAGCCGATCGAATAGCGTTCTTCCACGATCCGCAGCCGCTCCCCGGACAGGCTGACGGCATAGCGCAGGTTCTTGAGCCGGATGGTCTGGCGCACCAGATTGTAGTATTCGCCGGCAATGTCGGCCACCAGGTCTTCGACGGTCATGCGCGTATTCAGTTCGCCCATCCGCAGCAACTCCTTCAACCGGGCATACTCAGCCTGGATGCCGAAGCCGTCGAAGGCCGTCCAGTTGAGGTTCAGTCCCGCGTCAGCCGTTTCCGAGTGGACGCCCGTGAGCCGTTCCGTCCGGTCGGCCAGGCGGTTGTCACTGTTATGTACCGTGCCACTGAGGCCGGCGTTCACATCTGCGGTCGGCAGGTAGCCGGCATTGCCGGGAGTGACGTTAGCGGCGGCTATCCGTTCTTCGTTGCGGACGATCCGGATGGAATAGTTGCGCTCCAAACCCGTCTCAATGCACTGCCTGAGACTGTATACCTCCTGTGCATAAAGCCCTGCACAACATGCGTTCCAGATGACGCACCAAACCATTCGTTTCATTTACTGTTTTTTTGAGGGGTTCAAGTTGGTCGAAATATAGCTGTACATGGCCGGGACGACGTAGAGGGTCATGAAGGTGGAGAGCAACATGCCTCCCACTACGGCTATCCCCATTGCAATCCGTCCGTTGGCGCCCTCGCCGCCGGCAAACACCAGCGGCAGCGAACCCAGTATGGTGGAGACGCTGGTCATCAGGATGGGACGCAGCCGCTGCACGGAGGCCGAATGGATGGCCTCCATCCGGTCCAGGCCGGCATGTTGGCGCTGATTGGCAAACTCCACGATCAGGATGCCGTTCTTGGCCACCAGCCCGATCAGCATGATGATACCGATCTGACTGAATATGTTCATCGTAATGTCTTTGGTCACCATGAAAATCAGGGCGCCCGAGATGGCCAGCGGTACGGTGAACATGATGATCAGCGGGTCTTTAAAGCTCTCAAACTGGGCAGCCAGCACGAGGTAAATCAGCAGCAGCGCCAGTATCAGGGCAAACATCAGGCTGGAGGAGCTTTCGCGAAATTCGCGCGATTCGCCGGTAAGGGCCGTGCGGAAGGTCTCGTCCAGCGTTTCCCGGGCAATCCGGTCCATCTCGTTCAGCCCGTCGCCCACGGTGTATCCCCGGTTCAGTCCGGAACTGATTGTGGTTGAAACAAAGCGGTTGTAACGATACAGCTGCGGCGGAGCAACGGTCTCGGTCAGGGTGATCAGGTTGTCCAGCTGAATCATGTTGCCGTTGCTGCTGCGGACATAGATGGATTTCAGGTCCAGCGGCGTATTGCGTTGCTGACGGTTGATTTCGCCCAGAATCTGGTATTGCTTGCCGTTCATGTAGAAATAGCCCATCCGCTGCCCGCTCAGGGCGTATTGCAGGGTTTGGGCAATGTGCTGCGTGCTGACGCCCAGCAGTGTCGCCTTGTCGCGGCTGATTTCGATATGGGTTTCCGGTTTGGTGAATTTCAGGTTGGCGTCAGCCATCTGAAGCACCGGGCTTTCGCTCACCTTCCGCATGAAGGCCGGCAGAAATTCCCGCAGTTTGTCGAGGTTTGTTGCCTGCAATACATACTGTATCGGCATTCCACCCCGTCGACCGCCAAAGGTGGACTGCTGCCGCACGAAGGCGCGCGCGTCGTTTTTCCGCTGTACCAGCGCCGAGAGCTGGTCGGCGATTTCCATCTGGCTGCGTTCGCGTTCGCGGATGTCCGACAGGGTGATATTGATAAAGGCGTTGCCCGTCATGGAACGGTTGACAACCGCCCGGGCTTCGGGCACTGCGGAATCAATCACTTCTTCGATTTGCTGCGCATAGTCGCGGTAGAACTCGAAGGTACTGCCTTCCGGCGCACGGGCGCTGATGGAAACCATCGAGCGGTCTTCCAGCGGAGACAGTTCTGCACGAATCTGTCTCCACAGGTAGAAGATCGAGACAAGCAGGACGGCTACCGTCGGAAATACCCAACCCTTGTGTTTCAGAAAAGCAGCCAGCGAGGTGGAATAAATCCGGTTCATCCCCTCGAAGAACGGCTCGGTCTTTGCGACCAGCCTGTTTTTTCTTTCTCGCTGTTTAAGCAGTTTCGTGGCGCACATGGGCGTGAAGGTCAGCGCCACAACTGCCGAGATGAGCACGGCGCCCGCAATGACGATGCCAAATTCCTTGAACAGCCGGCCGGTCATACCCTCCATGAAGACGATGGGCATAAAGACGGCAATCAGGGTAATGGTGGTGGATATGACGGCAAAGAAGATTTCCCTGGATCCTTCGATACCGGCCTGTTTGGGCGGCATACCGCGCTCGATGCGGATATAAATGTTCTCCGCCACCACGATGGCGTCGTCCACCACCAGCCCCACCGACAGGACCACCGCCAGCATCGTCAGTACGTTGATCGAAAAGCCGGCAATGTACATAATGAAGAAAGCGCCGATAAGGGAAACGGGGATGACAATCACCGGCACCAGCGTCACACGCCAGTCGCGCAGGAAAAGGAAGATAATCAGCACGACGAGCAGGAAGGCGACGTAAATCGTTTCCTGCACTTCGGAGATGGAAGCGCGAATGAAGCGTGTATTGTCGTACACCATTTCGATTTCCACGTCTTCGGGCAAATCCTTGCCGAGCTGTTTGATGCGCCTGTCGGCTTCGTCGGCAATCTCAATGTGGTTGGCGCCGGGCTGTGGGATGATGACCACCATCACGGCCGGCTCGCCGTTTTTCGTCATGCGGCTGCGGATGTCTTCCGGCGCCACTTCGGCCCGGCCGATGTCGCTGAAGCGGACAATGTTGATGCCGTCGTTTTTCAGAATCAGATCATTGAACTCCTGCGAAGTGTGCATCAGCCCCATGGTACGGATGGACAGTTCGATCCGGTCGCCCTCGATGCTGCCCGACGGCAGTTCGATGTTTTCCCGGTCAACGGCGTTTTTTACATCCAGCGGCGTCACTCCGTAGCCGGACATTTTAATCGGGTCCAGCCACAGGCGCATCGCGTAGCGTTTTTCTCCCCAGATGCTGACCGCACTCACGTTGGAGATGGTCTGCAAGCGTTCCTTGACCGTCAGGTCGGCCATTTCGCTCAGTTCGAGCAGGGAACGCTTTTCGCTCCGGATGGCGATTTGCAGGATCGGGTCGGAGTCGGCGTCGGCCTTGGAAACGGTCGGCGGGTCACAGTCGCGCGGCAGGTATCGCTGTGCGCGCGAGACTTTGTCGCGCACGTCGTTAGCCGCCGTTTCCATATCAACCGAAAGTTCAAACTCTACCGTGATGCGGCAATTACCCTGGCTGCTGACACTCGAAAGGGAACGGATGCCGGGAATGCCGTTGATGTTCTGTTCCAGCGGTTCGGTGATTTGGTTCATAATCACGTCCGCATTGGCGCCCGGATAGGCGACGTTGACCGAAATAACGGGCTGGTCGACGCTCGGAAATTCACGCACGCCCAGGAAGGTGTAGCCGATGCATCCGAACAGGAGGATAACCAGCGTGATGACGGTAGCCAGTACGGGGCGGTGAATGCTTAATTCGGAAATGTTCATAGATGCCCGGTTTTACTGGATGTTGTCAAGCGTCACCGGCAGGTCGGAACGTAGCTGCATGATGCCGGAAACAATCACCGTGTCGCCGGCATGGAGTCCGCTAATCACCTGAAGCTGCGATTCGGTGCGGATGCCGGCGGTGATTTCCACCTGTTCGGCCTGTCCCGAACGGTAGCGATATACCAGATTTTTTCCTATTTCCTGTGTCATGGCCTGGCTGGGGATCGCCAAGGCGTCGCGGATTTCCTTTTTCGTAAGCTGAACTTCGGCGTAGCGTCCCGGCCGGATGCTCTCGTCCCGATTGGGATACACGGCGCGCGCCACTAACGTTCGCGTAACCGGATCCACCTTGGATGCAATGGCATACACCTTGGAGTGATATTCCTTTGGCGATCCGGTGAGGCGAAACGTCACGTCCGTCCCCGGCACAATGTCTTCGGCATATTTTTCCGGCACGGAGAAGTCGATCTTGACCGGTGAGATTTTCGTCAGTTTGGCAATCTTGGTAGACGCCGACGCATAGGCGCCTTCGCTGACGTAGCGCAGGCCGATAATGCCGTCGAAGGGCGCCCGGAGTTCCGTCTGTTCGATGTGTGCCTTGACCAGCTCAATATCGGCCATCAGTTTCTCATACTCGGTTTTCACCTGTTCATACGCCTCCTGGCTGACGGCGTCTTTGTCCAGCAGCGTACGCTGGCGGAAGACGCGGGCGTTAGCCAGCTGGATTTGCGCCTCCAGCTTGTGCAGTTCGGCCTGCAACGGTGCATCGTTGATTTTGGCCAGCAAATCGCCCTTGCGCACTCGTGAACCTTCCCGGAAAAAGATTTCCACAATCTTGCCCGCCGCCTCGAAAGCCAGATCGACTTCCTCGTCCGGGAGGATGTCCGCCGTCGTTTGCGTCCGGTCAGACAAAACCTGCGGTTTCATTACGATGGCATTGACGTTCAATATTCTTCGCTGCCGGAGAGCCGGTGCCACCGAAGCAGGGTCCTCCTTTGCCACCCACTCTCGCCTGATACGCGGATAGACAATCATCCCGGTGATAAACAAAGCGACAGACCCTGTCACGATCCATTTCACAACTTTCGTCATATATATTTCTTATGAGTGTTATATCCGAATACAACCATTATAATCGGCCGTCAAGATTTACGACATCTCAACGCGGTGTAGGACTGCGACCGGAACAAAAGGTTTAATTGTGTGAGGGGAAAAAATCAAAACTTCCATCTTCCGGCCTTCCATGCATACAAACAGATACCCGTTTCCCGGAAACGGCTGTCACAATCATATTGGCTCTACTGGCCGGACAGTGGCTGACCGAAATGCGTCGGACGGGCGGTTACAGAAAGCCCTGCCGTTTCAATACCTTCAGCAGCACTTCCGAATAATGTTCGTTATTTTCTTTCGTATAGCGGATGTCGGTGAATACCTGTGCCAGGGTTTCCTTTTGATTTTCCGCAACAAATTGCCTGTTTGCCTCCAGCGCTTCCTTTGCTTCGTACAAAGCGTCAATGGCCGGCGGGGTATAATCGCGGTACGATTCCCGATGGATAACGGCTGCCGTCGGCAAGCGTTCGGGCTGCGGAGGCAACGGTTCGGCGGGATAACCGACCGTCAGGGACACAACCGGCACAACCAGACGGGGCAGCGACAGGGCTTCGATGATTTTGTCCGCATGCCAGGCCGCCGTTCCCAAAAAACAGACGCCGAGTCCCCGGGCTTCCGCCGCATCGCAAAAGGCCTGGGCAAACAGCATCGCATCCATGGTGGCGGCCAGAAAGGTCTGCAAATTGTCGAACCCGGCCTGCGCCTTCCGCTGTCCGGCCCATTTGACAAACCGGTTGGCATCGGCGCAGAAGGTGAGAAGCACCGGCGCCTCGGTCACCATCTTCTGATTGAAATGAAACGGCGCCTGCCGTTCCCGATTCGCACGGTCGCGACTGACAATGACACTGTACAACTGCATGTTTCCCGTATTGGAAGCGCGGGATGCGATTTCAAACAATTCTTCCAGCAACGCCTCGGGGAGGTCCTGCCGCGTATATCGACGGATGCTCCGCCTGCGTTTCATACTGTCCAACAACATTGTTCTCCTTTTTTTTATGACGCCGCAAAATAACGGAATTTATGCCATACCTGCAACTTCATCAGGCTTCATATGCCTGACATTCATAACTTCGCGCGGCCTGATTTTGTGAAGGGGCGGTCTGTCGCAAGTTCCGCACAACCCCTGTGTGAAATCGTAAAAACCGGGGACGGCAGCGCAATAGCAACCGACACGCCCCGCCGTGCGATTGCCTTAAAAAAGCGAAAAGCATTCGCCCCTTCCGGGGAAAAGTACTATCTTTACGTCAATTTTTCAAACCCGTTTCTACCGGGACAACCGATAGACAGCAAACAGATTATGGACGATATCCCGATATACAGGCACAGGCGGCAGAAGTACTAACCCTCTGTAAAGAAATTTACATCTCTTTACGGAGTTAAATTTGTAAGGAGATAAAAAGATGGATGAAATCAAAAACCCTTTCCACGCGCTTATCGAAAGCAAGAACTGGAAAGAAATCAAGCAACAGTTAAATACACTTGAACCCCTTCACATAGCCGGCATCATTGAGATGCTCGAAAAGGCGGACGCCGTTGTACTGTTCCGCCTCTTGCCCAGAGCGCCAGCCAAAGAAACCTTCCAGCATCTTTCCCACGACCAGCAGGAAGACATCATCGAAGGACTGGCTACCAACCGCAACCGGATTGCCAGCCTGCTCAACGACCTCGACCCCGACGACCGGACGGCCTTCTTCGAAGAATTGCCCGGCAAGGTCAGCCAGCGTCTTGTCCAGATGCTCTCCAAGGAAGAACGCGAGATTGCCACGCGCCTGCTCGGATATCCCGAAGACAGCATCGGGCGCCTGATGACGCCCGAATACGTGGCCATCAAGCCGCATTTCACCGTCGAACAGGCGCTGGACCATATCCGCAAGTTCGGACACGACTCCGAAACGCTGAACGTGATTTATGTCGTGACCGACCAGTGGAAACTCATCGACGACATCCGGATTAAGGAACTCATCCTTGCCGCGCCGGAACAGGTCATTGCAGGCATGACGGACAACCGTTTCGTGGCGCTGAATGCCTACGACGACCAGGAGGTGGCCGTCAAGGTCTTTCAGGATCAGGACCGCGTGGCGCTCCCCGTAGTCGACAGCGGAGGCACGCTGCTGGGCATCGTCACGGTCGACGACGTGATGGACGTGGCCGAAGAAGAAAGCACCGAAGACTTTCAGAAATTCGGCGGCACGGGCGGGCTGGATGTATCGTATACGCGAAGCTCCCTGTTCGAACTGGTCAGGAAACGCGCCGGCTGGCTGACCGTTCTCTTTTTCGGCGAAATGATGACCGCCTCGGCCATGGGCTTCTTTGAACAGGAAATATCCAAAGCCGTGGTACTGGCCCTCTTTGTACCGCTGATCATTTCGAGCGGCGGCAATTCCGGCTCCCAGGCCGCCAGTCTGATTATCCGCTCACTCGCCCTCGACGAACTGAAACTGCGCAACTGGTGGTACGTCATGAAAAAGGAAATCCTTTCGGGATTGCTGCTGGGTGCGATCCTGGGCCTGGTCGGATTCTTCCGCATCCTGATCTGGCAACAGGCCGGCTTCTACGACTACGGCCCTTTCTGGCCCTGGATCAGCCTCAGCGTTTCCCTGTCGCTCATTTTCATTGTCCTCTGGGGCACGCTCTCCGGCTCCATGATCCCCTTTATCCTCAAACGCGCCGGACTTGACCCCGCCACCGCTTCCGCGCCCTTTGTCGCCACGCTGGTCGACGTCACCGGGCTGCTTATCTATTTCTCCATCGCAGCCCTGTTTCTGGGAGGAAAGTTATTATAAAATGCATATCGGATATAATACCTCCATCGGCTGAAAGCCGTAATCTTCATAACCGACGGTCGGTGGCCGCCGCCGGCACGGAAGTCACTCCGCAAGCCGTCGGCATTGCAGTTAAGAAAATATAGCCTTTCAGGCTGATCAGGCAATGAATCCGATATACATTAATGAATTGCGTTTTTTCCTCTGCTTATGATGTTTTTGGCGGAAAAAAGCATTTTCCCCGAAAGAAATAAAGTTTTTTCCCGAAGGAAAAGGATTTTGCCCCAAAGGAAAAAAGTCTTTTCCCAAAGGAAAAATATTTTACCCTAAAGGAAAAGAGTCTTGCCCCATGGGAAAAATGTTTTTTCCCATGGGGCAAAAGTTTTTTCCCGAAGGAAAAATATCTTACCCCAAAGGAAAAGAGTTTTACCCTAAAGGAAAAAACTATTTTCCTTTAGGAAAAAAGTCTGTCCCCACGGGAAAAAGCCAGGTTGAAATGTCGAAAGAGGCTGTCTGCGCGGGTTGTGAAGCGGAAGGAGCGGACAGGCGGTGCATTTCAGGAGAGCGGCATTTTGTTTCCGCCCGATACGGCATCGCGGGATGTGCGATGGAGCGGTCGGCAGCTCCGGCGTGCCGTTGCGGGAAGGACGGGGTCGGGGAGGTGAGTATGTCTGTCGAATCGGGAAGCATTCGGCCTGCCTGTGCGGGCAAAGACAGGATCATTTTTATTCCGCAAAAAGGCCGAAACGGGGCTAAATCTTTTTTTTGAGGCGCTGTTACAGGTCCCGCAGGAGGCGTCTCAAAGGTCTTTAGGGGTGAAAAATCAATAGCATATAACAACCTCTCCTGTTGGACAGGCAACGATAAAACCTCATGTATACCTGATTCAAAAACAGGAAAACAACTTCAGCAACCCGAAGACGGCACGCACCCGATAATCTCATTACCTCATTAACAGTCTGTTTCCGGTTCATGAGGTAATAAGGTCATGGGTTGCCGGTTTATTACGGCTGAGATTGTTTTGCAGGGGAAATCAGGTGAAAAGGAGGTTTGTCTGTTACATCTTATTGATTTTTCATCGCTTAGTGATGCGAAATGAATAGCGTGTAACAGGGCTTCCCGTCTGTTCGACATTCGGAGTTGTTATGCGCCGTTCATGTTTCATTCCTTATTTCCCGATACAGAAGTGTTTGAATATGTTTCCCAGAATTTCGTCCGTTGAAATTTCTCCGGTTATTACGCCCAGATGGTGCATGCATTCCCGGATGTCCTGCGCCACCAGGTCGGCGGACAGGCCGTTTTGCAGGCCTTCCTCCACCCGCTTTATGGATTCGAGGGCGTTGGAGAGGGCTTCGTAGTGGCGTACATTGGTGACGACCAGGTCGTCGCCGCCGATTTCGGGCAGCCCGGCGGCTTCGAGCAGGGCGGCTTCCAGCGCTTCGGTGTTGTGGCGGTATTTGGCGGAGAGGTAGATTCGTCTGGCCGGCAGTTGCGGCAAAAATTCTTCGTCCAGCACCTGTTTTTCTTCCGCCGAAATCCGGTCTGTCTTGTTGATAACGATGATCAACTGCTTGTTTCGGGTTTTGGGGATGATTTTTTCGGCAATGTTTTCGATTTTTTCGCTGAACCGGGTGGCGTCCATCATCCAGATGACGATGGCGGCCTGCTGGATTTTCCGGTAAGTGCGTTCGATGCCCAGCATTTCTATTTCGCTGTCCGTGTCGCGTATGCCGGCCGTGTCGATGAAGCGGAACGAAATCCCCTTCAGGCTGATTACATCCTCAATTGCGTCGCGCGTTGTGCCGTGGGTTTCGGAGACAATGGCCTTTTCCTCGTTCAGCAGATGATTGAGCAGGGTGGATTTCCCCACGTTGGTTTCGCCGACGATCGCCACCGGAATGCCGTTTTTGATGGCATTTCCCACATCGAAGGACTGTACCAGCCGCAAAAGATGATTCCTGATCGCTGACACCAGCCGGGTCAGTTGGGCACGGTTGGCAAACTCGACCTCTTCTTCCCCGAAATCCAGTTCCAGTTCAATCAGGGAGGTAAAGTCCAGCAGTTGCGAACGGAGCCGGTGCAGTTCGCGACTGAATCCGCCGCGCATCTGGTGCATGGCCAGGCGGTGGGAGGCGACCGAAGCAGAGGCGATCAGGTCGGCTACCGCTTCGGCCTGCGACAGGTCCATCTTGCCGTTCAGGAAGGCGCGCCGCGTGAACTCGCCCGGCAGGGCCAGACGGCAGCCTTCCCCGATCAGCAGCTGCATCAGCTGTTGCTGGATATAGGCAGAGCCGTGACACATGATTTCCACCGTGTCCTCGCCCGTGAACGAACGGGGGGCGCGAAACAGGGATACCATGACTTCATCGATCCATTCGTTCCCGCGCCGGATGCTGCCGTGCGTAACCGTGCCTGCCGGTCGCGAAAGCAACTCTTTGCCCGCCGCACGGGGGAAAAACAGACGGTCGCAAACGGGAATCGCTTCAGGGCCTGAAACGCGGATGACAGCAATGCCACCCGTTCCCGGAGCGGTTGACAGGGCACAAATTGTTTCGTTCATACGGTTGAGAGTTTGTATTTTCGTGTTCCGAGGCCGATTTTTTCGGCGTGTTCCAGTCCGGCTTCCCAGTGTGTGTCGGGGTGGATCAGGCGGAACTTGTCTTTTCCTTCCAGCGAGGCCTCCGGATGCTTTTCGGTCAGTTTGCTGCCTTTCAGCGCGGGCGCCTGAATCACCAGGTCGGCGCAGGCCTGGTCGAGGGCCACCGGGTCAAAGGACGCCAGGATGCCCAGGTCGGGCACGATAGCCATGTCGTTATGATTCCAGCAGTCACATTCCGGCGAGACATTCATGAGGAAATTCACGTGGAAGTGGGGCTTGCCCAGCACAACGGCCTTGGCATATTCCGCAATTTTACAGTTCAGCCGTTCGGACGTATCGCCTTCGCCCATGATGGCGCCGTCGTACTGGCAGAGAGCGACGCACTGCCCGCAGCCGACGCACCTGTCGTATGCGATGGAGGCCTTCCGGCGTTCATTGAGATGAATGGCGTCATGGGCGCAGTATTTCACGCAGACGCCGCATCCGGTACATGCTTCGGGGTCGACAACCGGCTGCGACGACGAGTGCAGTTCCAGTTTCCCGGCCACGCTGGCCGATCCCATGCCGAGATTCTTCAGCGCACCGCCGAAACCGCTCTGCTCATGTCCCTTGAAATGGTTCAGGCTGGTCACGATGTCGGCATCCGCAATGGCCGCTCCGATTTTGGGCGCCCTGCAGTATTCGCCCTCAAGCGGCACTTCGCGGTGGTTGGTACCCTTCAGTCCGTCGGCAATGATGACATTGCACTTGGCCGAAATCGGATTGAATCCGTTTTCCATGGCGCTTTGCAGGTGGTCGACCGCATTGGAACGGCCACCGGAATAGAGCGTGTTACTGTCCGTCAGAAAGGGTTTGGCGCCCAGTTTGCAAAGCAGCATGGCGAACCTGGCCGCATAGTTCGGGCGGATAAAGGCCAGGTTTCCGGGTTCGCCAAAGTGAATCTTTACGGCTACGTATTGATTGTTAAAATCAATTTTTTCAATGCCTGCCCGCTTGACCAGGCGTTCCATTTTGACGAGCAGATTGGCGGACGGCGCAGTGCGAAGGTTTGTAAAATAAACTTCAGATGATTCCATATCAAAACAAAATCGTGAATAGCATGTCTTTTCTCATACGCGCAAAGGTACATAAAAATCTCCGATACAGTACACAGTGGTTAGTGGTTAGTGGTTAGTGGTTAGTGATTAGCGGTTAGCGGTTAGTGGCTGGTGGTGTGAAATGCGGCAAACAGGCGCCGCTTCGCGTCACTAACCACTAATCACTAACCACTGTTGTAATGCTTATGGCAGCCGGCAAAGGCCCTTTCCCTGTCGCGTGATTTCAAATTCGCCGGCAGTGCAGTCGATGACGGTCGAGGCTTCCGTATCGCCGTATCCGCCGTCAATCACGATATCGACCAGATGTTCATACCGTTCGTGAATCAGTTCGGGATCGGTGGCATACTCCGGTTCTTCGCCGTTGCAGTGTACCGACATGCTCAGCAGCGGATGCCCCAGACTGCGTACCAGTTCGCGGGCGACGGGATGTGCCGGGATACGCACGCCGATCTCCCTGCGGTTTTTGTAAATTTTTGGCAATTCCGCGCTGGCGGGCAGGATAAAGGTGAACGGGCCGGGCAAATACTGCTTCATCAGCTTGAAGGCGGTATTGCTGACTTTGGCGTATTCGCTGATGCCCGACAGGTCGTAACAGATCACCGACAGATTGCTTTTCCGGGGATTTACACCCTTGATCCGGCAAATTTCCTCCACGGCGCGCACGTTGAGCGCATCGCAGCCGATGGCATAGAGCGTGTCGGTCGGGTAGATCACCAGACCGCCTTCCTGCAAGGTGCGTATGACTTTGCCTGTTTCTTTCGGATTCGGATTTTCCGGATAAATCTTGATTAACATCGTTTTTCGGATGACTGGCGGTTTGCGTTCGGCGGTGCATGTTCGGGGAGTCGCGGGGTCGCTCCGGTCGCAGGTTCGCAGCTCCTGTCCGTCCATGGCGGAGCCGTTAATGTAGCGAAAAGAAAGCCTGTCTTTTCTTTCAACAAAGGATAATTCATCTCTGTTCAGTTTAAAATTCAATGCAAAAGTATGAAATTTCCTGATATCCCCGGCGGGGTAAGGCCGGCCCGTTTTTATCCGCATATGAATTTTGAAATCCGGTTAATCAGGTAATTTACCTCTGCCGGCCGGTTAAATCCCTACTTTCATACAACAAAAGTAAAACTTTAACCCCGCTTTTTTCGACCGCAAACTTAAGGTTCATAAAGTGTCCTCCCTGCGATATGTATTCCCGTTATGCCTTCAACAATAATCAAATATGGAATGATATGATGAAGAGAACAATCATGTGGTTTGCGTGGCCCCTTCTCCTTTCCGGATGTGACAAAGAGCCGCCATATATACCGGTAGAAGTAATTTTTCGAGAGTTGAAGCCCGTTGAAAAAGGTCTCGAACCGTCATTC
>JAISMO010000105.1 GCA_031276675.1 Tannerella sp. | reverse complement strand
CTTCCGCAGCCGGCCGGGGACGACGGCTGCGGCCACGTCGGGGCAACGGCCACGACTGTGCAAACAGGAAACGCCCCCGACGGCGCAGCGGCAGGCGGCGGCGTTTCCCGACCGAAAAGACATATATGTTAAAAGTGTATTTTAAAAGACTGAAAACAGGAGATTTACCCTCCCTTCTCATGTTAACATCCGCCGGGATTTGTTTGGGATTGGAGGGGTGCGGCAAAACGGCTGCACCGAAAAGATGCAGGAAGAAGAACAGGATGCGTTTCAGGCTTTGCCACACGGATGATTTCATTGATTTGGCGTTTTTTTTGATTCGGAGCGCAAGTAAGCTATTTTTTTTGAAGCGGACAAAAAACGGACGAATTTTTTTCAGGTGGAGTTACCGAAAAGCGCTCCGACATGGAACATGCGGAACTTTCCCTTTCCTGTGCGGGAAATCAAAAGCGGTTGCCGGAACAGGCGCCGTCCGTGTTCGGACGGCGCCTGTTTGAAATATACCCATTCCGCTCTCCACAAAAAAGTTGTATCTTTGTATTCGGTTTTAAAAAAGGAAAGCATATGAAAAAAGCGATTGGACTGGGACTGTTCATCTGTAATATACTGATTGCCCAGGCGCAGCAGACGGATATGAACTGCCGCCTGGGCTTCAGTTACGAATTCAGTAACAATCCTCACTGGGGGATGAACAGACCGGTGATTATGAAAGTCTATCCGAAATCGCCGGCGGAGATGGGCGGGATTCTGCAAAACGACGTCATCGAACAGATCAACGGATTGAACGTGACGGACCTTTCGCCGGATGACGTGGATTCCCTGCTGACCGCCTCCGAAACTCGCGAAATTGAACTGGTGGTGAGCAATTTCTCCAGCGCGGCAAGGCGGGTGCCCCTCATGAAGGAATGTTATTCCGACATCGCCCTGAACGAAAGCCAGCTGGCGGAAGCCTTCGCCATGTACAGCGTCGAACGGACCCACAGCCGCCTGTTCATCTGTCCCTTTGTCACGACAGCGACGGAAGACTCCGTCGATTTTGCCCGCTTCAAGTCTTTTGATTTTACGGTTTCGGAAGACAGCAGCAACGCCGGAATCGAAGTAACGCTGAACGAAACGCTGAAAGCCGAACTGACGGCCAGGGGCCTCCGCCACAATACGCTCAAACCCGATTTCCTGGTGCATACCTATTACACGTATCGCGAAAATCCGAACTTCCGGCGCAAAAGCAAAGAGACCGAAGAACAGGCGCCCGTATTCCGGTATGACATCACGCGCGACAAGGTGACGAAGTTCCCCTTCTATCCTTCCTCCACGCCGGAGTCCGAAGCGGAATATCTCCTGCAACTGGGCGTCCGTTTCATCGACCGGCGTTTCATTCCGGGACGCATCCTGTGGGAGTGCGAGGCCAACGAACTGATGAGCGCACCCTATGCGCTCAACGAATATGCCCTTATCCACCTTCCGCTGATGTGCATGCAGTTTCCGTATATCAAATACAACCGGAACGCCCAGTTCATCCTGACAAAAAAGGCATACAACTACACCGGCCTGAGTTACAGCATCCACCGGCTCAGTGAAATCGCCGCGGTCGATCCCGTATCGCCGGCCTGGACAGCGGGAATTCGTCCGCGCGACGTGGTCGAACTGATTGAAAACAAACGGATGGATCATACGGCGGCGGAATTTACGGCAGCCTATCACCGGTTTCTTGCAAATACGGTGAAATATCGCGACAGGACGACCCGGTTTACGGATGCCAACGGTTTTCCGGACTGCATGTACTGGGATCCGGCCGGGGCAGACCGGATTGCAAAGGCCTTTGATGACGACAAGCGTTACCTGACGGCTTTTGCCTACCTCTACGCTTTTGAACCGTACATCAATCGCCTGGGAAACACCTCCTGCACGTTCGTTATCCGGAGGAACGGAGAAAAAATGCAGCTCACGCTGCGTCCCGTTTTCTATTCGGAGAAAACAATAGAGTTGAACTGAACCGTTGCGTTTTGTGATTTATCCCGAGAATTTTGAATCCAGGATCGGATTCGATCAGATCCGGCAACTTGTTTCCGACCGGTGCCTCAGTACGCTGGGAAAGGAACGGGTGGATGCCATCCGGTTTTCCGACTGTCGGGACGTCATTTCCGGACAGCTGGACCAGACGGACGAGTTCATGCGTATCCTCCAGGGTGATCGGGAATTTCCTTCCGATCATTTCATGGACCTTCGCCATGCACTGAGCCGGATTCGTCCGGAAGGCACGTTCCTTGACGGGCAGGAACTGTTTGACCTCAAGCGCTCCCTGCAAACGATTCACGACATTGTCCGTTTTTTTCTCCATACCGGCGACGGCACGGAGGCGACTGCCCGTCCCGCGCTGACGGCGCTGGCGGGCGGCGTGCCCGTTTTTCCGGAAATCATCCGGCAGATAGACGCCGTACTGGACAAATACGGAAAAATCAGGGATCAGGCTTCGCCCGAACTGATGCAGATCCGGCGGGAGATGAACGCGACGGCGGGCAGCATTTCGCGCAGTCTGCAACAAATCCTGCGGACGGCCCGGGCGGAAGGACTGGTGGACAGGGACGCCGCCCCGACCGTGCGCGACGGGCGGCTGGTCATCCCCGTTGCACCGGCTTTCAAACGCAGGATACGCGGGATTATACACGACGAGTCGGCCTCCGGCAAGACGGTTTTCATTGAGCCTGAAGCCGTGGTCGAAGCCAATAACCGCATCCGGGAACTGGAAAGCAGGGAACGGCGCGAAATAATCCGTATCCTGACGGCGCTGACGGCCCTGATTCGCCCCCTTGCGCCGGACATGCTGCATGCGTATGCCTTTCTGGCGGAAATTGACCTGATACGCGCCAAGGCGCTGTTTGCCCTGCAAATCGGCGCCATCAGGCCGACAACGGTCCATCAGCCGCTGGTCGACTGGACGGCGGCCGTTCATCCGCTGCTTTACCTCTCGCACCAAAAGCAAAACAAATCCGTCGAACCGCTGGACATCACGCTGGACGGGAAGGGACGCATACTGGTTATTTCCGGTCCGAACGCCGGAGGCAAGTCGGTTTGCCTGAAAACGGTCGGCCTGTTGCAGTACATGATGCAGTGCGGCCTGCCGGTTCCGCTTCACGAACGGTCGCGCATGGGGCTGTTCTCCCGGATATTTATCGACATCGGAGACGAACAGAGCCTGGAAAACGATCTGAGTACCTACAGTTCGCACCTGATGCACATGAACTGTTTCGTCCGCAACGGCCATGCGCATACGCTGCTGCTGATCGACGAGTTCGGCAGCGGAACGGAGCCGCTGATCGGCGGAGCCATTGCGGAGGCGCTGCTGGAAGAGTTTAACCGGAACGGGAGCTTCGGCATCATCACCACGCACTACCCGAATCTCAAACAGTATGCCGACCGTACCGAAGGCCTCGTCAACGGCGCCATGCTCTGCGACCGCCACCGGATGCAGCCTCTGTTCAAACTCTCCATCGGCCTGCCCGGCTCTTCGTTTGCCATTGAAATCGCCCGTAAAATCGGACTGCCGGAAGAAGTCATTGCCAAAGCCTCTGCCCGGGCGGGTTCCGGTTATATTGAAACGGACAAATTCCTGCAAGACATTGTCCGCGACAAACGTTACTGGGAAAACAAGCGCCAAAGCATCCGGCAGCAGGAAAAGCGGCTGGAAGAATTGACCGCCCGCTATGAACAGGCGCTTGAAACGCTGGACGGCCGGCATCGCGAAGTCATGAAAACGGCCCGGCAACAGGCCGAACAGCTGCTTGCCGAAGCCAATGCACGGATCGAAAACACCATCCGCGAAATCCGGGAGGTGCAGGCAGAAAAGGAACATACCCGGCTGGTACGGCAAACGCTGGAGCATTTCAAGGCTTCCCTTCGGACGGAAGGGGAGGGCGGCGAACAGCCGGTGCGCCGGATACGCACGCTGCGGGAACGCCCGGCGCAAAACAGGAAATCCGGAAAGCAGCCTGCCCCCGTGCAGGAGGAACAGGCGGCATGGGCCGTCGGCGACGCCGTCCGCCTGAAAGGGCAGCAGGCCGTTGGCACCGTGCTTGCGCTGAACGGCAAACAGGCCGTCATCGCACTGGGGATGATCAAGAGCACCGTCAAGACCGAACAGCTGGAAAAGGTCAGTCGCGACGCCCTGAGAGGGGAACCCCGTCAGGACACCTTCCTCAGCCGGCGGACAGCCGATGAAATTCATGAAAAGAAATTGACCTTCAAACCGGACATTGACCTGCGCGGCATGCGCGGCGACGAAGCGCTGCAAGCCGTCACCAGCTTTATCGACGACGCCGTTCAGACCGATGCCGGCCGCGTACGCATCCTGCACGGAACCGGAAACGGTATCCTCCGCCGGCTGATTCGCGAGTATCTGCGCACGGTTTCCGGCGTCCGGTATTTTCAGGACGAACATGTTCAGTTTGGCGGCGCGGGTATCACCGTGGTGGAACTGGAATAAGCCGCCGGCACAAAAAATCACTTCTGTCTTCATTCATCCCGAACGGACCTGTAATCCCAAAATGGCCATCAGGAACATTCATTCATTTGAAAGGTAGTTGTTTTTTTTGTTTGGGATTGGAGGGGTGCGGCAGAACGGCTGTACCGGAAAGGTGCAGGAAGAAGAACAGGATGCGTTTCCGCCTTTGCCACACGGATGATTTCATTGATTTGGCGTTTTTTTTTGATTCGGGGCGCAAGTAAGCTATTTTTTTTTGAAGCGGGCAAAACATCAAACGAACTTTTTTTCAAGCTAAGATATGGAGAATGGAGCGTGAACGGCGGTGCGGCAGATACTGAAAACGGGTGCGGTGCGGCAAACTCCCACAGGTCATGCTCCTTCTGAAAATTCTCAACTCTTCTCTGCGCGGGAATCCGGTGTCCGTTACTTTTTTTATTACCTTTGGAGTCGTTTTCATAAAAAATACGCATAATGAAACAGACTATTGCCGGAATCCGCCGGGGGAATTTGTTTTCTCCCAATCATACGGGAAATGATGCTGCCGTTTTTTTTCAAACGGCGGCATATCTGCGCAGCAAGGGGCATGTGGTGAACGAATATATCGAATCCGACCTGCTGATACGGGAGATACCGGAAAACGTGATCTTCAACATGGTGCGTGACCGCCGGTCCGTCCGCCTGTTGCAGCGGTGGGAAGACGAGGGGCGGCTGGTCGTCAATTCGGCTTACGGGATCGAAAACTGCACGCGCGAAAATATGACGCGACGCCTGCTTGCACACCAGATCGCTCATCCGCTCAGTCTGTTTCTGGGAACCGGTGAAGACCCGGTCGAAGCCCTCTCGGCGGCCGGACTGTATCATTGCTGGATCAAACGGGGCGATTTTCATGCGATTCACCGCGAGGACGTGACCTATGTGCGGCATCCCGACGAGGCGAAAGACATTCTGAGGGAATTTGCCCTGCGGGGCATCGAAACGGCGGTGGTGAACGAACATCTTCCGGGCGATTTGATCAAGTTTTACGGCGTGGCGGGAACGGCCTTTTTCTACTGGTTTTATCCGTCGAACACGCAGCACGGCAAATTCGGACTGGAACAGATCAACGGAACGGCGCGGGGCTATCCGTTTGATGAGGAACAGCTCAGGGCGCTCGGCAGCGAAGCGGCGGAGGTATTGAATATCCGTATCTACGGCGGCGACTGCATCGTGTCCGAAGACGGCCTCATCCGGCTGATTGATTTCAACGACTGGCCGAGTTTTGCTCCCTGCCGCGACAGCGCCGTGCCCTTTATCGCCGCCTGCATTCTTGATGCGATCCGTGCCCGGGAGGATTGATTTTTTTTTGAATAATAGAAAGATATGAACTGCAGAAAAAAGGAAATTGAATCCACGCTCAAGTCGATGGATACGGAAGAATTTATTGACCTTCACTTCTACCGTCCGGTGGGCTATCACTGGGCGCTGTTTTTTAACCGGCTGGGCGTTTCGCCCAATACCGTTACGGTGATCAGCATCATCATCGGGATTGCGGCGGGCGTCTGTTTTTATTTCCCCGGACTGAGGATGACGCTGCTCGGAATGCTGCTGCTTGTCTGGGCCAACTCGTATGACAGCGCCGACGGACAGCTGGCGCGCATGACGGGCCGGAACACGCCGCTCGGACGGATACTGGACGGCGCAAGCGGCGAATTGTGGTTCACCAGCATTTATGCCGCCATCTGTTTCCGCCTGATGCCGCTGTGGGGCAGCTGGATATGGCTGCTGGCGGCCGTCGCCGGGTTTTGCCACAGCAGGCAGGCTGCCATGGCCGATTATTACCGGAACATCCATTTGCACTACCTGAAGGGAGAGTCGGAGAGCGAACTGTCCGACTCGGCCGTCCTGCGGGAAAATTACCGGAAACGTACCTGGAAAGACAGCGGGATACTCAAGGCGGTTGAATATTTTTATCTCCAATATACGGTGGGGCAGGAGGCCTGGGCGCCCGCTTTCCGGCGCATGAAGGCGCTGCTGCGCGAAAAGTATCGCGACGAAATACCGGAACAGTTCCGGGCGGCCTTTCGTGCCGGGAGCCTTCCGCTGATGAAATATGCAAACATGCTGTCGTTCAACACGCGGATCATCGCGCTGTTTGTCGCGCTGATGATCGACATGCCGTGGCTGTACTTCGTGTTTGAACTGACCGTTCTCAACGGTATGCTGGCCTACATGGTGTCCACGCACGAACGTTTCTGCGCGGCGTTTGTAAAACAGCTGCTCTCCGAATCATGACGCTGCATCCGGATCGGATCGGAGGGATTGTTTTCGACTACGGCGGTACGATCGACAGCAACGGCGTACACTGGTCGGAAGTGCTCCGGCATGTCTTCAGCCGGGCACAGGCGCCGGTAGCGAAAGAGGCTTTCCGGGAGGCCTACGTCCACGGCGAACGGACACTGGGCACGCATCCGCTCGTACAGCCTCATCATACCTTTTTAGACGTGCTGCGCCTGAAGGCAGACCTTCAGGTCGAATGGCTCAGGGCGCATCGGGCGTTGACGGCGGAACAGGCCACGCCGGCGCTGAAACGGCAGATCGCGGCGTATGGATATGCCTGTGCGCGGCGTTCGGTGGAGGCGGCGCGCCCCGTGATCGCGGCGCTGGCCGAACAGTATCCGCTGGCGCTGGTAACCAATTTTTACGGGAACATGGCGTCCGTACTGAACGATTTCGGACTGGATGCCTTTTTCCCGATCCTGATTGAATCGGCGGTGTGCGGCGTCCGCAAACCCGATCCGCAGATTTTCGGACTGGCGCTGGAGGCGCTGCATTTGCCGGCCGGCAAAGTGGCGGTGATCGGCGATTCGTACGGCAAGGACATTCTTCCGGCCGCGTCGCTGGGCTGCAAAACGGTCTGGCTGAAGAACACCGGCTGGCAAACGTATACGGGAAACGAAACGGCAGACGTGATCATTTCCGGTTTTGAAGAACTGAAAACCGTATTCGGCATCCCGCAAAATACGCTACTTTTGCAGGAAAGAAAAAAGACTTGGACGGATCAATCGGAAATCAGATGAAGAAATACCTGTTGGATTTGAGGGTGAAGGAGAATCTGCGTCTCCGTTCCGGATGCAGCCTGCTCAAACTGACGGCAGACGCGGCATTGCCGGAGATGGCGGCGGGACAGTTTGTGGAAGTACGGGTAGACGGTTCGCCGGATACATTTTTGCGCCGTCCGATTTCCATTCATTATGTGGACAAGGCGCTCAATGAACTGTGGCTGCTGATACGGACGGTTGGCGCGGGCACACGGCGGCTGGCGGAAGCAGGCGCGGGCGAAATCATGAATGTGCTCCTGCCGCTGGGAAACGGTTTTTCCATTCCGCCGCTCCCCGTCCGTTCCAGCCTGCTGCTTGCGGGCGGCGGTGTGGGAGTCGCGCCGTTGCTGTATCTGGGAGACACGCTGAAAAAAAACGGATTTGCCCCGGTGTTTTTGCTGGGCGCTCGCACGCGGGAAGACGTGTTGCAGGTGGAGGCGTTCCGCCAAAGAGGTACCGTCCATATCGCCACCGAAGACGGATCGCTGGGGGAAAAGGGATTGATAACGCATCATTCCATCCTGCGGAAAGAACAATTTGACTACCTCTACACCTGCGGCCCGAAACCGATGATGATGGCGGTTGCCCGCTATGCACAGCAGGCCGGCGTGCCGTGTGAAGTATCGCTCGAAAATACGATGGCCTGCGGCCTGGGCGCCTGCCTCTGCTGTGTGGAACGGACCCGAAGCGGTCATGTCCGCGTTTGCAGCGAAGGCCCGGTCTTCCCGGCCGACCAACTGGAATGGAATCTCCAAACGCATTGAATACAGTATTGACATGGCAGCATTAAAAATACAGATAGCCGGACTGACGTTGAAGAATCCGGTCATGGCGGCTTCGGGTACCTTCGGCTATGGCTTTGAATATGCCGACCTGATGGATATTTCGTGTTTGGGCGGTATGGTGGTGAAGGGAACCACCCTGGAAGCGCGTGAAGGGAATCCGTATCCGCGGATGGCCGAAACGCCGCAGGGGATGCTGAACGCCGTGGGACTGCAAAACAGGGGGGTGGATTATTTTATCCGGGAAATCTATCCGCAGCTGAGGAAAACGGATACGAATATCCTTGTCAACGTCAGCGGAGCATCGGTAGAGAGTTACGTGGCATGTGCGGAGAAAATCGCTCCGCTGGAAGATATCCCGGCAATCGAACTGAACATATCCTGCCCGAACGTGAAGCAGGGCGGGATGGCCTTTGGCGTGAGCTGCCAGGGAGCGGCGGAAGTGGTGCGGGCGGTACGCCGGGCCTATCCCAAAACGCTGATTGTAAAACTGTCGCCCAATGTGACCGATGTGGCGGAAATCGCGCGTGCCGTCGAAGGGGAAGGCGCCGACGCCGTGTCGCTGATCAACACGCTGCTGGGCATGGCCATTGACGCGGAGACGCGCCGTCCCGTCCTGTCGACCGTTACCGGCGGACTGTCAGGACCCTGCGTGAAGCCGGTTGCTTTGCGCATGGTCTGGCAGGTCTCCCGCGCCGTGCAGATTCCGGTCATCGGGATGGGCGGAATTGCCGGATGGAAAGATGCCGTCGAGTTTATGCTGGCCGGTGCCTCCGCCGTGCAGATCGGAACCTGTAACTTTGTCGACCCGACGGTTGGCCTCAAGGTAATCACCGGTCTGAACGATTATTGCGACCGGCACGGATTTGCCTCGGCGGGCGAATTGACGGGAGCGCTGACCGGATTCAAAAATTCGTAACCGTTCAGCCATGCCGAAAAAGTCGAAATTAAAGAACAGGTTTGGGGATTCCTTCCCGGAACCGTCGGGATGTTTTCCCCACGTGGGGATTCCTTCCCGGAGCCGTCAGGACGTTTTCCCCACATGGGGATTCCTTCCCGGAACCGTCGGGACGTTTTCCCCATGTGGGGATTCTTTCCCGAAACCGTCAGGACGTTTTCGCAACGCTGCGATTCTTTGTTTTATACCTGAATAGTCACCTGTTTTTTTGTCGGTCAACTTTCTTCTTCGCCGACTGCGAACTGAAGAAGCGGATTCATGATATACACGCCCCGCTCGACGCGACGAAAGGCGGCTTTGCAGTATGGAGATGGTTTATCGCGTTCGTTCATTGCCATAATGCTGTTGATATATGTTCGTTTTTTGCGATAGCGAGGAAGGATTTCGTCGGGCATCATGGCGGCAAACTGTTCGAGGTCTGTCATGTTGAATGTTCCGGTAGTGTATTCTTCGCGGGTGAGAACTTTTACTTTCGAAGACTGGCTGTCGGCAGTATTGCGCAGCAGGAGGATAAGGAAAAACAGCATACTGTGCGA
>JAISMO010000101.1 GCA_031276675.1 Tannerella sp. | reverse complement strand
AAACGGCGCTACTTGATATTTATCAGGTAACCTGTGATTTTTAATTAAGTCCTGCATATATTCATCACTTCGACGAATGACGTTTTCGGTCAAAAGTCGTCGAATTTCACTGATTTTGTAAAACGATTTTCCCCGTGACAGAGAGGGGAGAGCGCATCCCTCTGTCCTTTCGGCATCCGGATGCACTCTCTTTTCCTTCATCCTTTCCGGCTATTCAACCACGACGGTTTGTCCCGGCGAGAAAATCTGGCTGGAGTATCCGTATACACTTTCCCTGAGATTGCCCGTCAGTTTGACGACAATGTGATACTCGTAACCGACGTTGTCCACATCTTCGGGTATCGTGTAAGTGGCCGTTGTGGCTTCGTCGGGCAGCGTGCGCGTGTCCACGCGCGTGACCGACAATACGCCCGGTCTATAGCGGAGCACCTGTACTTGCACACTCACCGGGCGGCTGATTTCAGCCGGAATGTCGGAGGGTATGCTCCACGTCAACGTCACCACATTCCCCGAACGGGCAGATTGCAGGCCGGTCACGGCCGGCAGCGAAACGCCCTCCTTTTCATCCAACACACTGCGGTCGTAACACGAAACGGCAGACAGGCACAGTCCGATAGTCATGACGATTAAATAAACAGTCTTTTTCATATCTGATACGTATTTGAAAATTAATAACCGGGATTTTGTACATACCCTCCGTGCGACCAGTTCATCTGGGCTTGCGGAATCGGCTTGTATTCGTCTCTTCCTGTCGTGAAATGCGCATTTTCCATCCAGTTGAAACGCCTCATTTCCTTTGCAAAATAGGCATTCAGGGTCGGTTCGAGAATGCCCCAGCGTTGCAGGTCGAAGAATCTGCGTCCTTCGCAGGCCGTTTCCAGCCGGTTTTCCCATTGCAGGGCTTTCCAGGCAAAGTCTCTGGTCCAGGTACAGTTTACGCCGTCTTCGTAAAGACCGATGTGGTAGTTCAACAGCGGTTTTCCGTCGGCAAATACCAAACGACCAGTGCTGTTCGCTGCCCGTTGCCGTATTTTGTTGATGACGGGCAACGCTTCGGCGTGACGGTCTAACTGAATCAAACACTCCGCTTTCCACAGCAATACTTCTGCATAGCGGATATTCCGCTTGTTCATGGAGTTTTGCACATAGAAGGGCTTGCGCACGCAAGCGCAGTCCGGGTCAACCTGCTCTTTCATGGAGTTAAGATAGCCGTACTGAAAAGGCGCCCGGGAGGCGGTACTGTCGAAGAGGAGCGTCGTCCTGTATTTCCAGGGATGTCCCGGCACGGCAACCGTATGGCTGAAGCGCGGATCAAAGGTGTTGCGGCCGAAATACGCATCACGGTTACCGGAGAGTTCTTCGTCGTTGAACGTGTCAAAGAGCGGCAGCCCGCCGGCATCTGTCCTGAAGGCATTCGCCAGGTTGTAACTCACCTTGTGGAAGTCGCAGCAGTTGAAATACGGCGGCCACCAGGGTGAGTTGAGTTCATCGCCCCAGTTCACCTTGCCGTCGGTCGAACCGTCGTTGATCGAATACTGGGTTTCCCAGATGGACTCTTTGGTCGCGTTGTCAAATTCGGGCAGAAAGTTTTCGGCAAAGTCCGAACACAAATCGACCCGGTTTCCTTCGCCGGCTGTAATTTCATCCAGATATTGCAAGGCCTGCTGCAGGCGCTGCCGGTTGATGTTCTCCACCTGATGTGCGTCATTCTGTTCATAGGCCATGAACAGCAGCGTTTTGGCGGCCATAGCTTTGGCGGCGTTTTGGTCTACCCGTCCCAAATCCGGCTGCACGTCGGGCAGCTTTTCGACTGCCGCCGTAAAATCAGCCAGTATGTTCTCCCATAAGGCCATGTCGTTTACCGTACCTTCCGGCCGGTTCGAAACGCCTTCATATACCTGCGCATTGACTTCGACCGACTCGTCGATATAGGGAATATATTTCCAGAACAGTTTCATGTTGAAGTAAATGAAACCTCTCAAAAACCTCATTTCTCCGATACGGATTTCCCTGTTCGGATACACGGCCGGATCAGCCTTGTTCAACTGGCGCAGGGCTGTATTGCATCGCGAAATGCCGCAGTATCCCAGATACCAGGGGCCGTCGTTATTGCCGACGTTGGGAGTCATGGCCGTGAATATTTCCATTTCGTACCAGGGGATTTGGTCGGAAAGCCCGCCGCCGCCCTTATACGCGTCGTCCGAACGGATACTGCCGTGCGCCCAGGGATTATGCGTATTTCCATAGCCCTGTTGAGGCATAAAGGAATAGGCAGCCGTCACATAACCGTCCAGATTTTCCGGCTCCTGAATCAGGTTCTCGGCCAGCACAGCTTTGGGCGTTATGTCCAGAAAATCGCTGCAGGATGCCGTCAAGAACAGCAAAACGGCAATGGCACACATTGCCGGGTACTTTGATCTATTTTCCATTGTTATCTTTTTAAAATGTTACATTAAACCCAAAAGTCATCGAAAGCGGCATCCGGTAAGCAAAGTCAGGGTTTTCCGGGTCCGGGCCGGTGAAGCGGTTTGCGCCCCAGGATTTCCTGAGTGTAAAGAGGTTGTGACCGGAAACAAATACGCGGAACCGCTGCATATACAGTTTTTCCGTCGGCAGTTTGGGCAGCGTATATCCGATTTCGGCCGTCCTCAGCTTGACATACGAACCGTTTTCGATATAATACGAAGACCGTCTCAGTTCCTGGTTATCATTCCGTCGCGAGAGCGCCGGGATGTCGGAGTCCCTGTTTGTCAACGACCAGGCATCCATGATCCGCGCCGGATGGTTTTTGTCGTTCTGGACGGTAATGTTCCAGAAATCACTGTATTCTTTCCACGAATTATATACCTGACGCCCGAAGACACCCTGAAAGTAGACGGTGAAATCGAAATCCCGACAGTGCGCGTCGAAGTTGAGGCCACCCTCGAAATCGGGATGCGGCACGCCGATCCACGTGCGGTCGTAGGTTTCGTCAATCCGTCCGTCGCCATCCAAATCCTTGTAGCGAATCCGTCCCAGCCCCTTGCCCTGCTGTTCGGGCGAATTGTCCACTTCTTCCTGCGTGCTGAAAATGCCGTCGGCCACCAGGCCGTAATGCGAGTCGAGCGGACGGCCGATAATATCGTCCAGCAGGCCGTTTCCCCCATAGGTATAACGGACATTCTCCGGCAAATCGGTGATTTTGTTTCGGAAGGAAGACAGCGTGCCGGTGATATTGAAGTCAACATTCCCGGAGACCTGCCTGTAATAGCTCAACATCAGTTCAATGCCGGTATTCTGCATGTCCGCCGCATTGACCCATTGATAGCCGCCTTCGCCAAGCGCCCCGATGTAGGGCGGTTCAAAAAGCATGTCGTTGGTCCGTTTGACGAAATAGTCAAAAGACCCTCTGAAGCGCTGGTTCAGGAATCCGAAATCAAGTCCGATGTTGGTCTGCTCGGTAGCTTCCCATTGCAGGTTGGCGTTTCCGGTATGGATTTTGTAATATCCCGAACCGAGCGTGCCGTTTTCATTGCCGGCAATGGCATAGGAGGTCTGATTGTAGCCTGCTCCGTAGATATTCATCAGGGCATTGGTGGGAATATTGGAATTTCCGTTCAATCCCCAGCTGGCGCGCAGCTTCAGGTCCGACAGCCAGCCAAGGTCTTTCATAAACGCCTCTTCCGACAGCCTCCAGCCGGCGGAAAAGGCCGGAAAGGTACCATAGCGGTTGTTGGCGCCGAACTTGGAGGCGCCGTCGTAACGGAGGGTGGCCGACAGCAGGTAACGGGAATCAAAGGAGTAGTTGAGCTTTCCGAAGAAGGAAAGCAGCGCCGACTCGTCGCCCCAGCCTTCCTGCTCCCGGATATTGCCGGTAGTTGCATTCAGGAACGCATAGTCCTTGTTTTCCAGATAAACATCCGAACGGTAGGACCTGAAGCCCTCGTTGCCGTAATGGTAGGCCTCCTGCCCCAGCAGTACGTCCAGGCTGTGCTTCCGGATATTCAGACTGTATATCAGCGTATTTGTCCACGTATAATTGACGGTATGATTCTGGTACGTGTTCACGCCACTGATCATGTCCGAACGGCCTCCGCCTTCTTCCCACGTGTGGTCGGTATAGCGGTAGTAGTAGTTGGAATAATCCACGCCGAACTGCGTTTTCAGATGCAGGTTTTTCAGTACCGCCAAATCCAGGTACACGCTGCCCAGGGCTTTGAGAAAATAATCCGGATTATCCCTGTCCATCATCAGCCCCCTGACCGGATTGTTGTAGTCATCCATGCCCATGGACATGGCCGTGCCGCCCCAGCCGCCGTCGGTGGTATGCACCGGCACGACGGAAGGCATGATGATGGCGTTGTACACGTCGCTCCGTCCGTTGAACTTCAGGTGCGACACGGTGAAGCTTTCGCCGAATTTCAACCGGTCTTGAATCAGGTCGTAGTCGCTGTTCATCCGCGCCGAATATCTCCGGAAGAAGGATTCGATCACCGTGCCCCGATGGTCGAAATAGTTCAGGGAAAACAGGGTGCGCGACTTTTCCGTTCCGCTGGAAACGGCCACCTGCTGATTGGTGTTGAATCCGGTCTGCGTCATTTCATCCCACCAGTCCGTGTCGGCCGAAGGCATGGTTTGGGCGCTGTTCAGCCAGGCTACGGGTGTGACGGCGTGCAGCACGGGAATACCGCCGGCGTCTCTCGACCAGTCGTAGTTGTAGATGCGGATAGCCGTCGAGGGATTGTCGCCGTCGTTCACCGTGGCCTGCCATATGGCCTGCCCGTATTCGTTCGTGTTCAGCATCTGCGGCTTGTTCACCAGCCGGGAGCATCCGAAATAGCTGTCGTATTTGATGGATACCCCTCTCCGCTTGGCCTTTTTGGTCTCGATCAGGACGACGCCGCTTGCCGCACGCGAGCCGTAGATGCTGGCCGAGGCCGCGTCCTTCAGCACCTGAATCGACTCAATATCCAGACTGTTGATGTCACGGAAATTGATGTTGACCGGCTGCCCGTCAACCACAATCAGGGGATCCGAGGCCCGCATCGAAGTGATGCCCCGGATACGGACAGCGACGTCTTCGGCCGGGTTACCGTTGGAAGTGATGTACACTCCGGGCAGCTTTCCCTGTAGGGAACGCATGGCATTGGCGCCCGGATTCTTTTCGATGTCATCCGACACGGCCATCGCCAGCGCACCCGTCAAATCCGCCTTTTTCTGGGTCATATACCCGGTCTGAATGACCACCTCCTGCAACGTGTGCGCATCGTCTTCCATCCGTACGGACAGGTTCGCACGGTTCCCGACAGGTATTTCAACCGTTTTCTTTCCGAGATACGAAAACACCAGCACATCGCCGGATTTCACCTCAATGGAGTAATGCCCGTCCGCATCGGTCACGCATCCCGTTGAACTGCCCTTAACCGTAATATTCACTCCGGGCAGGGTTTCTCCACCAGCTTCGGTGACAATGCCCGTCACCGTTCTTTTTTGAGCAATCTCCTGGTTAGCCGCGGCAGTTGTGAGGCAGCATCCCATTAACAGCATCACTTTTAATGCTTTTAATGAATTT
>JAISMO010000020.1 GCA_031276675.1 Tannerella sp. | reverse complement strand
ACATCCGGGGCGCCGGGCGTTTTTTTTACCTGATTTCCCTTCCCCGCACCGCACTTCGCCTGTACGGAGCTATCGGAGCGGCTCACGCCTTCGGCCTCGGGATGCGACCGGCTGAAATGAACCTGTTTAATGTATTCAACGGCTCTTGTCCGACAAAAGTTGTACCTTTGCGGAAACTGATTTCAAACGGAAATTACATCGGATCATGTGCAAAACGAATATGCAGACAAAAGAATTTTTATTTGAACAGGTCAATCCCGGTCTTCATATTGAAATACAAAATGAAGACTGTCTGTCGGCGCTCAAACGGGCGAAAGACAATACATTCGACCTTGTCTTAACCTCTCCGCCGTATAATGTCGGCAAATCATACGAAACCAAAGTGAGCATCGAAAAATATCTTGAAACACAGGAAGAGATCATTTCGGAACTTGTCCGAATACTTTCAAACAGGGGTAATCTTTGCTGGCAAACAGGAAACTTTGTGGATAAGGGAGAGGTATTTCCACTTGATATTTACTGTTATCGGATTTTCAACTATAAATAACATAGCGAACAGATGAAAATAGCACAAAAATATTCGCATTTGAACGGTGAAGAATACCTGATTGTTCGCCGCAAAGAATTATACAAAGAGATTACAGAAACGATTGAAAGTATGGATGCCGATAATTTTCTCACAAAAGAAAGTAAAGAAAAAACCATGTCCGGCAAGATGCTGTACAGTCCGCGTGAACCGAACGAAGTTTTTAAAGAGAAATTCCATCAACTCGGTTGGTCTGAAAGCCGTTACCATTATTACATCACTACCGAACAAAAACTTCTTCCCGAACTTTTGGCATTACCTTACGAACAACAAAAAGATTTCCTGATTTCCAAGGGAATCAAAGAACCGATAGCATCATACAAGCAAACCGATTTTGTGAAAGACCAAATAGCAGTGGAAGTGCAATTCGGCAAATATGCTTTTGTTGCATTCGACTTATTTGTCAAACATTTGCTTTTTTATTCGGGAGGTATCATCAATCTGGGTATTGAAATTTTACCGACAAAAAAAATGCAATCGCAAATGAGTAGCGGAATTGCATACTATGAGGGAGAAGTTTACAACGTATTGAGACACGGACGTATTAATCCGCCTGTTCCACTCCTTATACTGGGAATTGAGCCTTAAATTCTATTGATGAAAACGGATATCCCACTGCAAAAAAACATCGGAAGATTTTAATAATAGAATGAATGAACCGCTTCAGAATTTACGGGAATTATTATTGCAGACTGTGGCTGCCCGGAATTGTGTTTTTTCTGATTCAGGAGTTACCGTATGCCGTGATGCCTTTTCTTTCGTTAACGTCAAATCCTCTGATGGAAATGCAAACGTCCGGTCATGTCCTCGATGTGATGGAAAAACTGTCGGGGATTATGTCTGTAGTGTTGCTCGTTCTGCCTGTGAATGACAAAGACGCCGACGCTTCGCTCAAAATTTCACGCAATAAGATATTTTTCGTGCTTGCGCTGTTGTTTCTTGCGGTGTATTTTGTCGGGTGGTGGTTTTATTTCAACGGATTTCAGCGTATTGCATGGATGCTGTCCTGCCTTGTCGCCATGCCGCCGCTGTATTACATGTCGCTGGGACTGTGGCGGAGAAATCGTCCGCTGGTCATCGTCGCTGTGTTTTTTCTTGTTTTCCACATAGCTAACGTGTGGACGGGGTTGAATATGTGATGATAGAATCCGTCTAATCTGTGTTATTATGTGCAAATGATACGGATCATCGTTGCTTCGAATATCTTCCCGAAGGCTTTCCCGTTGTTGCTGTAAGGTACGAGGCTGTATTTCAGCATTCATTGAAAAATCATTGAAATTATGCAGCCTTATTATCAACCGGTTATATCCTGACGGACCATTCGGGTTTTCTATATATCCCTGAATTCTTGAATCTTTATTACCTTTGCCCCGGTTTTTTTAATACGATATAACAGACATGATGGAATACAATTTCAGAGATATTGAGAAGAAATGGCAGCAGTGGTGGCGAGAAAAGGAAGTGTATCGCGTCGGAGAAGACGCAGGCAAACCCAAATACTACGTGCTGGACATGTTTCCTTATCCTTCGGGAGCGGGATTGCATGTCGGGCATCCGCTCGGCTACATCGCTTCGGATATCCTTGCACGCTACAAACGGTTGAAAGGTTTCAACGTGCTCCATCCGATGGGTTACGACGCCTACGGCCTCCCGGCCGAACAGTATGCCATCCGGACCGGACAGCATCCGGGCACTACCACCCGGAGCAATATCGAACGCTATCGCGAACAGCTGGACAAAATCGGCTTTTCTTTTGACTGGAACCGCGAGGTGAGAACCTGTGACCCTGCTTACTATCGCTGGACGCAATGGGCCTTTGTGCAGATGTTTAACAGTTTCTACTGTTATGACGCAAACAAAGCATTGCCGGTCTCCGAACTGATTCGCCGCTTCGAGACTGCGGGCACGCAGGGACTGAACGCGGCTTCCGGCGGCCGTTATTCTTTCACGGCGGAGGAATGGAAGGCCATGAACGGGATGCAGCGGCAGGAAGTCCTGATGGACTGGCGCCTGGCCTATCTGGGTGACACGATGGTGAACTGGTGCCCGGCGCTGGGCACGGTGCTGGCCAACGACGAGGTCGTGAACGGCGTTTCCGAACGTGGTGGCCATCCGGTGGAACAAAAGGTCATGCGGCAGTGGTGCCTGCGCGTGTCGGCCTATGCCCGGCGTCTGCTCGACGGCCTGGAAACGGTCGACTGGACGGATTCACTTAAGGAAACACAACGCAACTGGATCGGACGAAGCGAAGGAGCGGAAATCAGGTTTTACCTCTCCGGCGGAACGGAATCGGGAAAGAGTTGCATCACCGTCTTCACGACTCGCGCCGACACCCTCTTCGGCGTCACCTTCATGGTGCTGGCTCCCGAGTCGGAATACGTATCCTCCGCTGTCACGCCGGAGCAGCAGGCGGCTGTTGACGCCTACCTGTCCGCAACCCGGAAGAAAACCGAGCGCGAACGCATTGCCGACCGCCGCGTGACGGGCGTCTTCAGCGGCTCCTGCGTCATTCACCCGGTGACCGGCGAAACCATCCCCGTCTGGATCAGCGACTACGTCCTGGCTGGCTACGGAACGGGCGCCATTATGGCTGTCCCCGGGCACGACAGTCGCGATTACGCCTTTGCCCGACACTTCAACCTCCCGATTATCCCCCTGATCGAAGGCTGCGACGTTTCGGAAGAAAGTTTCGACGCCAAAGAAGGCATCATGATGAACTCCGGATTCCTGAACGGCCTGACCGTCAAGGAAGCCATTCGGGCAGCCGGCGCATACATCGAGGCCAACGGACTGGGCAGCCTCAAGGTCAACTACCGTTTGCGCGACGCCATATTCAGCCGCCAGCGATACTGGGGAGAGCCGTTCCCCATCTATTACGACGCCGACGGGCTGCCGCAGCCGCTGCCCCCGGACAAACTGCCGCTGGAACTGCCGGAAGTCGACAGGTTCCTCCCCACCGAAACGGGCGAACCGCCGCTGGGACGCGCCGCCCGATGGGCCTGGGACAGCGTGAAGGAAGAGGTGACGGATACTGCGCGCATCGACCGCCGCACCGTTTTCCCCCTTGAACTGAACACCATGCCGGGTTTTGCCGGTTCGTCGGCCTATTATCTCCGCTACATGGATCCGCATAACGACGGCGCACTGGTCGCCCCCGCAGCCAACCGCTACTGGCGCAGCGTAGATCTCTACCTCGGCGGAACGGAACATGCTACCGGCCACCTTATTTACAGCCGTTTCTGGAACAAATTTCTTTACGACACGGGGGTGATTTGTGAAGACGAACCTTTTCGCAAGCTCGTCAACCAGGGCATGATTCAAGGGCGGTCGAACTTTGTCTATCGCGTGAACGGCGCCAATACCTTTGTCTCGTTCAACCTGAAAGACCGTTACGATGTGACGCCGCTGCATGTAGACGTCAACATCGTTGCCAACGATCTGCTCGACCTGGAAGCCTTCCGCCGCTGGAATCCCGAATACCGCGATGCGGAGTTTCTGCTGGAAGACGGGAAATACGTCTGCGGCTGGGCGATTGAGAAGATGTCCAAGTCGATGTTCAACGTCGTCAACCCGGACACGGTAGTGGAAAAATACGGTGCGGACACCCTGAGACTGTATGAAATGTTTCTCGGCCCGCTTGAACAGTCCAAACCGTGGGACACGAACGGCATCGACGGCGTACACCGTTTCCTGAAAAAGTTTTGGACCCTGTTTTACGGACGGACGGACACGCTGCGGGTGACAGACGGCGAGCCGTCGGCTGCCGAACTCAAGTCGCTGCACAAACTGATCAGGAAAGTATCCCGGGACATTGAGCACTTCTCGTTCAACACCTCGGTCAGCGCCTTTATGATCTGCGTCAACGAACTGACGGCGCTCAACTGCACAAAACGCGCCGTACTGGAGCCGCTCGTTATTCTCCTGGCGCCTTTTGCGCCTCACATTGCCGAAGAACTGTGGCACGCGCTGGGTCATGTCGATACCGTATGCGATGCGACGTGGCCGACGCACGAGGAAGCCTTCCTGAAGGAAGATATCGTCACCTGTGCCGTTTCCTTTAACGGACGGGTGCGCTACAGCCTGGAACTGCCTGCCGGCCTTCCGCCCGAAGAAGTGGAACAAAGAGTTTTGACGCATGAACTCTCGGCCAAATGGCTCGAAGGCCGGACGCCGCGAAAAATCATTGTCATACCCGGAAAGATTGTCAACCTTGTTTTGTGAAAGAACGTGCGGCTTCCGCAGGATTCGGCGACTGTACGGACTGCTGCCACGGCATGAGAATGTGCCGGTATAGAGGTAGAAAATGAAACAGCACTCGCTCCGTAAACTGTACCATCCCGTCCGCGACTATGTGTTTATCGGCATCGGGACGCTGCTGTTCGGATTTGGCTTCAACGGGTTTATCCTGTCCGCTGAAGTCGTTCCGGGCGGACTGACGGGACTGTGTTCGCTGCTGTTCTACCTGACGAAGGTTCCGGTGTCGGTGACGTATGCCGCGGTAAACATTGCGCTGCTGGCGCTTGCATACAAACTGCTGGGCTTCCGTTTCATGGTCAATACGGTGTTCGGCGTTGTTGCCCTTACATGTTCGCTGATGCTCTTTGAGTGGCTGCTGGACGGCCGGTCAATTATCAAGGATGAACCGTTCATGTCCATTCTGATAGGAGGTGCGCTTTGCGGCGCGGGACTGGGCATTATTTTCTCGACCAACGGCAGCACCGGCGGGACGGACATCGTGGGCGCCATCGTTAACAAATACCGGAACATCTCCATTGGACGGACCCTGCTTTTATGCGATTTTATTGTCATCGGATCGTCCTATTTTCTGTTCCATGACCTCGAGAGGATCATCTTCGGATTTGTGGAGATGGCGGTCAACAACTACGTACTTGACCGTGTCGTGAACGCAAACAACCAGTCGGTACTGTTCCTGATCTTTTCGCGAAAGCATGAAGAAATCGTCGAACGCATCACTCGCGATCTGGGACGCGGCTGTACGGTGCTCGACGGTCGGGGCGGCTATACCCGGGAACCGGCCAAAATGATTGTTCTGCTGGCTAAAAACCGCGAAAGCCTGACCGTTTTCCGTCTGGTCAAGTCCATCGACCGGCAGGCATTTATTTCGCAAAGTTCCGTTCGGGGCGTATACGGCGAAGGGTTCGACCCGATCAGGTATTGATTCCCTGTATGGAGGGTGCAGTCATTCAAACGGACACGGAATCGCAGCGTTCAAAATTGACGCACGCCGTGTCAATTCCGAACACTGTCGATTCCGTGAAATTACAAGAGTATGTATAAAAATCAGAGTGGATATTCTTCAAAAGCATACAATGCAGTGGAGAGATAACGCTCGCCGGTGTCGGGCAACAGCACGACAATAGTTTTCCCTGCATTTTCGGGCTGTCTGGCCAGTTCCGCTGCCGCAAAGACAGCTGCGCCGGACGAGATTCCTACCAGCAATCCTTCCTTGCGCGACAGTTCGCGGCTGGTGCGGATGGCGTCGTCACTGCTTACCGTGATGACCTGATCGACCACGGAAGACTGATAAATCTTGGGTATGAAGCCGGCGCCGATCCCCTGAATTTTATGCGGACCGGGTTTTCCTCCCGACAGTACGGGGGATTCTTTCGGCTCAACGGCCACTATTTTCACCTTCGGATTGTATTCCTTCAACCTTGTTCCTGCGCCGGTAATGGTACCGCCCGTTCCCACGCCCCCGACAAAGATATCCACCTGTCCGTCCGTATCGCGCCAGATTTCTTCGGCGGTAGTTTTCAAATGGATTTCCGGGTTGGCCGGATTTTCGAACTGTTGCAGGATGACGGCGCCGGAAATGCTGTTACGCAATTCGGTCGCTTTCCTGATTGCTCCGTTCATGCCTTCTGCTCCCGGTGTCAATACGAGGTTTGCTCCCAGTGCTTTCAGCAGGTTACGACGTTCGGCGCTCATCGTTTCGGGCATCGTCAGGATCAGTTTGTATCCCTTGACTGCCGCCACAAACGCCAGCCCAACCCCCGTGTTTCCACTTGTCGGTTCAATAATAATGGCGCCCGGCTGAAGGATTCCCTTCTTTTCCGCATCCGTAATCATTGCATACGCAATGCGATCTTTTACACTTCCCGCTGGATTGAAATACTCTAATTTAGCGATGAGTTTTGCACCCAAATGCTGATTTGCACTGTAATTGGAGAGTTCCATCAACGGCGTGTTACCAATCAAATCTGTTAACTGTTTTGCTACTTTAGCCATGTTAGTTTGTTTTTAAATGAATCGTTTTGTTTGGTTAAACAACTTTGCAAAGCTACGTAAAATTGTTCACTCCCACAATACCCGCCAGAGGGTATATCGACGAATTTATTGTTCCGCCTGTAATCCTGTGTATTGGCGATTCCATCGTCGGCACTTTAGGCAATTTCAGTGCATCTACAGGGAAAGCAAAGAGCAAAAAGACTTTCAATGTTTGCGCTATCACAGCTTTGGCTATGACCAATAATGCGGTATTGCATTATTCCGCATCGATGCCGGAAAACAGACGGAAAATTCTTTATGTTGATACCGAACAAAGTGAATTTCACTGTCAAAAGGTACTGAAACGTATTTTACAGCTGGCAGGATGGCCGGTTGATCTATATCCCGAATCAATAGAATTTAAAAAAAGCGCTTACATGGGCGGCTCGAAATCGCACGAAAAATAATAAGAAAGATGAAGACAGTAAGCATAACAGGAAAAAGCGCCGGAAATATCCGCAGAGACAAAAAATATCTCTGTAAAAACAGAGTGCGTTTCTACAGAGATGTCATTCATATATTCTGCGGCAAACTTCGTATCTTCTGCGACGAAATTTGTCTCTTCTGCGATGAAGTTCGTTTCTTTTGCGACAGATTTATATCTCTTCTGCAACGAACTCTATATAATCTGCAACGAAATATCTTCCTGCAGAGATATGATCTGTTTCTATAGAGATGTTTTCTGTCTCTGCGGATATATTTTGCCGAAATGCACTGAAACCTTGCCTGAAAAACCTTCTCTGAACATGGACATAGAGGATACGAATGCTTTACAGAAAATCGCTTAGCTCGAACTCACGCTGAATACCGGACCGACCGGCCTTCATTTTCATCTTATTTCCGAAACTTTTCCTTTCGGGCCTGTTCGCCGACCGTCCCCGAAAGCCCGCATCATTCCACTTCCACGCGAACGGACAGCGTGTGTCCTTCACCGTCGACCGCCGTCACGGTGTGCCGACCGGAAGACAGCGGGGTGGTGAACTTGTGGAAGTCGCGCGTCAGGGTGAGGTATGCTCCGTCAACATGCCAGAACACGGTGGCATCGCTGCGGCTGTGAGCCAGCTCGAAGGTGATTTCGCCACGCTTTCCGTCCAGCTGTCTGGGCAGCGATACGCGCGTGTTTCCCTGCGGATAGATGAACTGCATGGGCTTGTCCGAGTCGTCGCCGCAACCGGTCCGGAAAGGCGGCAGTGACTTGTAGGCGGGATGACCGGGCTTGTAGAACCATTCCCAGGCCGGCGGGAGGACAAACCAGCTTTTCTGAATCGTTGCCTCGCTTCCGGCACAGTGTGCATATAGGCGAAAACGCCCGTCGGCGCTCAGGTGAACGGAGCGGTGATAGGGACAGGCGGCTGTTCGCAGGCCGGCCGGACAGAGCAGCGCCGGCTCCGTGTCGTCACAGTGGCGTCCTTTCAGGTGACCGGAAAGACGGCAGACCTCCGCTTCGACCAGTTCGCCGGAGGGCTGTTCAAACCAGGGCGAGGCGGGGAGGAGGTTGAACAGGTCGAACATCACCGGCCCCGCCGTCCGTGCGCCGACCAGTCCCGCCTTGCCTTCGCCGGAGGCATTACCCGCCCATACGCCTACCGCATAGTGCGAAGTGACGCCCACCGCCCAGGCGTCGCGAAAGCCGAAACTCGTGCCCGTTTTCCATGCGACGGGCTGCATGGAGGGAATCGCCCGCCAGTCGATTTCTTCCGGACGGTTCACCTCCTTGATGGCCTCGAAGGTCTGCCACACGGCGCCCGCCCGGAAGACCGCCGGCCTGTCTCCGCCGTCCGCCTCTCCGCCGACCAGCAGACTGCACGGCCTCCGTTCCAGCCCCTGCAGGCAGCGCGCCATGTCCGTATATACGGAAGCGACGTCCCAGAGCGTGGCTTCGGCGCCGCCCAGAATCAGCGACAGTCCGTAGTGCGACGCCGGCTTGTCGAGGGTGGTGATGCCGGCCCGCTTCAAGAAATCATGGAACTTCGGCACACTGTAGCGTCGCAGCAGCGATACGGCCGGCACGTTCAGCGAACGGGCCACGGCCTGCGAAGCCGGTACGGCGCCATCGAAGCGGAGGTTGAAGTTCTGCGGAGCAAAGCCGTCAATGTTCATCGGGATGTCCGGCAGCAGCATGTCCGGCAGGATTTCTCCTTCCTGCAGGGCGGCGCAGTAGAGGAAGGGTTTCAGGATGCTGCCCGTACTGCGCGGCGAACGGATGATATCGACCTGATTGCCGGAGTCGCGGGTCTGGAAATACACATTCCCACAGTAGGCCCGCGCCTGACCGGTGCGCACGTCGATCACGACGGCCGCCAGATTGCGTATATCGCTCCGGCTGAACTCCGCATGATGGCGTTCCAGCACGGCTTCTACCTGCAGCTGGAGGTTTTTGTCGATGGAGGTGACCGTCTGCCTGCCCGGCCGCCTCCGGTGGAAGTAATTCACCAGATGCGGAGCGAACTGCGGCAGTGGCAGCGGTTCGGAAGGCAGGGCCTCGCTCAGCGCCAGTTCGCAGTCGGTGCTGTCCATGATGCCTCGCCGGTGCAGTCGGCGAAGCAGCCGGTTGCGTTTTTCCAGCAGGATTTCCCTGTTTTTCGCAGGGTGAACAGAGGCCGGCGCATTGGGCAAAACGGCCAGCGTGGCGGCTTCGGCCCACGAGAGTTCTTCCGGAGGATGCCCGAAATAGCGCCAGGCGGCCGCATCGAGGCCCACCACATTGCCCCCGAAAGGAGCATGGGAAGCATACAGCGAAAGGATTTGAGCCTTGGAATATCGAAATTCCAGGCGGGTGGCCAGGATGATTTCGATCAGTTTTTCCCGGGCCGTACGCTGCCTGCGACGCGCCAGGCGGATGGTCTGCATGGTGAGCGTGCTGCCGCCGCTCACCACCCGCCCGGCACGCAGGTTTTGCATCAGCGCCCGTCCCGTCGCCCAGGGATTGACGCCCCAGTGATAATGGAAATAGCGGTCTTCGAACGCAATCAGGCAGGTGGCAAACTTTTCGGCCACCTGCCCGGTGGCCGGGAAACGCCACTGCCCGTCGGAGGCAATCCGGGCGCCCAGGAGTTCGCCGTGGCAGTCGGTCACTACCGTTGCATAAGGCACGTCGAACATTTTTTCGGGTAGACAGCATACATAAGCCGCCAGCAGTGCTCCCGACACCAGCAGAGCGGCTTTTTTCCTCCCGGAGAGGCTGCGGAAATTTGCCGGTCTAAGGATTCGTACTTTTTGAAATATCTTTACGTTCACGTTCTCTGTAATATGGATAAAAACTTGAGGTCATTGCCTGATTCCGGCCATGAAGGAAAGACTTTTGCCCGCCGTACACAAAAGGGCTGTTTCGTGCAGGTGTTTCCCGGAAAAACGGATTGAAAAAAGGCGGCAACGCGGTGTTTTTTACACGCCTTCTCTTAGCGGATGACGATTTTACGGACGGTATCTTCGATGCGGACAATGTAGTACCCTTTCGGAAGGATGATAACGTATTCTTCGGACGGATGCCTGATTTCTATCTTTCTAACCCGGATTCCCACGATATTGTATATCTCCAGCCGGCTTCCGGCCGGAGCGTCCGTGACGGAGATACGGTTGTCGATCACGCTTACTTTTACTTTCAGCGTGTCTTCCGAAGGTTGCGCAACGGAACAGGCCTCCGGCGTAAACGCAGTTGTTTCCGCCTGTGCCGGAAGCGCGGCCAGCATCAGCCAGCCAGCTGTTAACAGCCCTGTTATCACTGTTTTTATCCGTTCTTTTAAACTCATGGGTCGTCTTTTGATTCCTTTTCGTTCCGTAAAAATACAAAAACTATTTCATGTAGCGTGCAAAACCGTTTTTTCCCATGCGGGAGACACACGCAACGGATTCGGTCGGCAGGCTGTGGAAAAGCGTATGATTTTTCCCTTCGCCGGGCAGGTTCATTTCGTACATGGGTGCTGTTTTTTTTCGGACGGAGAGAGTTTCATTCCTTCCATGCCGACGATTGTTCCGGGGAACACCGTTTCCGCTTCGACCCGTAATACCTCAAGGTCTTCGTAACGGGCCGAGTAATGACCGATGACCAGTTGTTTCACCTGTGCCCGCCGGGCAATCTCGGCCGCCTGACGGGCGGTGGAGTGAAAGGTTTCTCTTGCCCGCGGCAAATCCGCCTCAATAAAGGTGGCTTCATGATACAGACAGTCGCAGCCTTCGATCCACGGCACGATCTCCGGCGCGAAAGCCGTATCCGAACAGTAGGCATAGCGGAGCGGCGGGTCGGCCGGGCGCGTCAGGCGGCTGTTCGGGATCACCTCGCCTTCGGGCGTCACGTAATCCGCCCCCTGCTTGATCCTTGCCCGCTCTTTCACCGGTATCCGGTAGAAGTCCGCCGTCTCGCGTATCAAATGCGGTTCGGAAGGCTTTTCAACAAAGAGATAACCGCATGTGGGGATGCGGTGTTTCAGGGGAATCGAACGGACGCACAGCGAACGGTCTTCCATCACCACCGCATGTTGACGGGGATCAATCAGGTTCAGGCGAACGGGATAGGGCAATTCCTTGCAGAAGACGGCCAGGACCGGCCGCAGAAAATTTTCCAGCGCCTGCGGTCCGTGAATCACCAGTTCCCCCTTCCGGCCCAGCATGCCCAGGGTAGCAATCAGCCCCGGCAAACCGAAACAGTGGTCGCCATGAAGATGGGAGATAAAGATATGATTCAGCCGGTTGAAACGGACGTGCATCCGGCGCATCTGCAACTGGGTGCCCTCGCCGCAGTCGATGAGGCAGAGTTTGTCGTGCACCTCCACCACCTGCGCACTTACCGCATGTCGCAACGTCAAGGTCGCCGAACCGCATCCCAGCAAAGTGATTTCAAAACGTGCCATCTGTTGTCTGTTGGTTTGATGAAGCAAAATTACATGAAAAACCCAGGTTGTCCAAGCGTGTACGATCTTACGGATTGGTGGGAGTCGTTTTCTTTCGCCGACGGAAAATTTCGGCAAGTGTGGAGAAGTCTTTGTGAAACATGACGCCTACGCCCTGACGGGTCATGGATTTGTGATAGCGATACAGGTCATTGGCATGATTATAGGCCTTCAAACGGATTTCACCGCCGGGAGTCAGTTTGTATTCCAAATCAAATTCGCCGATAAAGGCATTGGTCTGGATCGAACTGTTTTTGTATCCGAAATTCCCGTTGAAGAGCAGACGGTTGTCCAGCAGCCGACTGGAAAGCAGCATCTCGACTTCCGGATTGGTCACGTCGTCCTGTCGCGAACGGATGTTGGTTCCGATTTGCACTTTGTCCGTCAGGCTGTTCAGGATGTTGGACAACTGAGCGGAGAGCGCCGAGGAGGCGACGGCCGTGAACTCGTCGCTCCGGGTTTCGTTCATCGAATAGTCGGGTGTATAAAATTTGTTGAGCGCCAGCAGATAGACGATTTGTCGTGCCATCATGTCTTCCGTGTCGATAAACGACTTCACCTGTCGCGCCAGTTCTCCGGAGGAATTGGGCAGTTCCATGTCGAACGAGATCGCAGGGCTTTGCAGGCGTCCGTTCAGGTTCAGCACACAATTGACGGGAACGCTGGTTCGCAGCGTCTCTTTGCTCAGCGACCGGTCGAGGTCTTCGATGTTGGCTGTCACGAAATAGATTGCCTGAAGATTCAGGTTGGCCTTCATCGGGTCGCCCTCAAAATCAATGCGGCTTCCTTCACGAAGGTGGAAATCCTTGCGGATTAGCTGTTGCAGGCTGAAACTGTAACTCCCGTTCCGGATGGTATAGCTGCCGTGCATGGACAGCATGTCCGTTCGCGAGTCATAGGCAATCTGCATGTCGCCACTGCCGTTTCCCCGGATTCCGTCGCCGCTCACGGGGTCCATCACCAACCCCAGACCGGCTTCGGGTGTCACCTCCATCAGACAGTTCACGCGAACCCCGGCGCCTTCGCTACTGTTTGCGGGAGACACGGCTGCTGCCGTCTGTCGGGGTATCGTGCCGGCCGACGGGTCACGAAACCGGATAAAGTCGTATGCTCCGGCCGTGGAACTGTTCATGAAGTTAAATTCCAGATTCGTTTTCGGGTTGCTCTGGAGGGTGGCGTCGATCGTCACCAGCTGTTCATTGCCTTCGATCCGTACTTTCCCGCTGCCGTATACCATGCCGTATATCTGCGGGTTCACCTTTTCCGGAGCATCGTAGATGAGTAAGTTCTGCGCCCGGACATCTGCCTGGAATGTGAAATTCTTCAGGTAATTGTGCTGTATGTCGAAGCTGAGGGTTCCACTGTTGCCGTTTCGGTCCCGCAGGGTCACTTCTTTTCCCCGGATGGAGGAAGGCGTGAGATAAACCGTATCGGAAAACGTGTAATCGGTGTTCAGGAAGTCGACGCCGATACGCCCTTCACTCACAAATGCACTGCCTTCAAAAGAGAGCCTGTTGAAAGGGCCGAACAGATGTATATTTCCGCTGGCACGTCCCCCGACCACCTTCGTAAATCCGTCCACATAGGGATGAAGCATAGCCAGGTCTATGTCTCTGGCGGCAAACCGGAGCGAAAGCCCCGCCCGGGGGCCGGCCGGAAAGATAAACCCGTCCACGTCGGTCCACGTGCTGTCGTTCCGGTAGATCGTCCCCATCAATAAAATCCCTTCCTGATCATTGTCCCATTCGCTGAAGAGTTTCAGATCCCCCTGCTCCACCTGATTGAAAGAAAAATGCTGCACTTCCAGGCTGGTGTTCATGACGGGCGTTCCGTAGAGGCTGTTCAGGGATACGGTGCCGGTGGCCCGTCCGCCGAACTGCAAAGCCGGAATATTCAAGATATCGAAGACGTGACTCAACTCGATGTCATTCAGATTAACGAGAATCGTTTCCTTCGGATGCTCGACCGAGGCCGTGCCGTTGATGCGCAGGTACTGTTCGTTTTTCGAGATGTAAAAATTGTCGATCGTTGTATTGCCGTTCATGATCGTGACCGAGGCCGGCTCCATGTTCCAGATGGAGTCTCTGACAACAATCCGGTTGGGTTCGAAGGTGATTTCGGTACGCAGGTTCGATTGGCCGTTCTCGTCTCTGTCTGTCACAAAGAGGGTGGATGTGGTGAAGGTCGCCCGGGCCATTCGGACCTGATTCTTCAGGCTTTCAAAGGACAGCCGGGTACTGATTCGATCGTTGGCTGCTTCGGAAGCAAGTTGCAGGGTATTGCGGGCGCCTTTTTTGTGGACAAACGTTGTTTTCGCCTGCAGGCGGATGTGCCCCTCGGGATTGTCAAGCTCCACAGCACCGTACTCAAACACCGACTTCCCGAGCCGGAATCTGGGCAACATCGCATCAAGCCGGAACGTATCACGGAGATTGTCGTACCGGGCGGAGATTTGCCCCGGCTCAATATTGGCAAACGGCAACTTGAACATGGCGGCAAGCGATTCGGTATTTTCCAGCGTCATCGTCAGCGAAAAGACATGGTCCGCTGTCCGTTCACTGTCTTTCAGCGGCAGCGACGGCAGATACGTCCGCAACGTGTGCAACAGCGACGGCGCCAGCGAAGCAAACGAATACGCGCCGTTGATTTCGCCGTTCAGAAGGTCTGAGCGGACGGTCAGTTTGCGCCCGTATGCCCCGTTGACCGCGTCGATTTGCAGTGTATCCAGTTGAAAAGAATTTTCCGCTGTCCGAAAGGAGAAATCATTCACCATGATTTGTCCAGTGAAGTTATCCGGGTGATTTCCGGTAAAATGAGTTGAAAGAAGCAGGGACATTTGCGGCCGGTCGTAGGTGTCGGTGAGATGCAGTTTGTCCGGGCGGAGATCGGCCAGGCGGGCGGAGAGCTGAAAAGCAGAATGTTCGCCGTTGTCCCTGACAAAACCTTCCGCATACAATTTCCCGTTGGTGTCGTTCACCTCGAGCCGGCCGTGAAACTCCTGCCGGCTGAAATGACCTGCAAGCAGGATGTTCTCATACCGGTAGCCTTTATATTCCAACTGATTCACTTGTGCCTGCATGTTCCCTGCGAACGAGTTGTCCGTCGAACAGGAGACATCCAGTTCGGCCGCAAAGCGAACTGTCCCCCATGCATTTCCCTCGTCCAACAGCCGGTTGACATCCAGTTCGGAGGAAGCGATCCGGCCTTTCAGGTAAAAGGCCGTCTGTTCCTCCCGCTTATGTCCGATCAGCATATCCGTTTCGAGAGAACCGAAATCCGACCGCAACCTGCCAAAGGCTACCAGATGGTCTGTGAAGCCGGATATTTCGCCGTTGAAGTCAATCTGTCCCAATCGCAGGACAGGTGCAGGGAGCGTCAACGGTTTTTCCGTCAGCCGGCCGGCCATGTCCGTCAGTTCGGCGGCAGTCAGTTGCAGCCGGTTGATGCGTCCGAACAGGTATGTACTTTCCGGCAGCAGGAGATTCTTCAACTCCATTTCTCCCTGCAACGACAGGGCGCTGTTCTGCTTCAGCGTCAGTCCCCGGATACGCAAATCGTTCGGGAACCCGGACACCTCTGCCGACAGTTCTGCTTTTTCCGGAAAATGCCGCAACACAGGCGCGAAGGCCATAAAGTCACGGAGACAGAGCGGGGAGGCTGTCAGGCGAAAATCAACGGATGCGTCGGCCGGTTTTTGGGCGAGGCTGTCGGCGCCATGAAAGCGGACGCGGGCATCCGTAATTTGCAGCAGCGTTTCCGGCAGACGGATTTCAAACTCGTCGAAAGCGATACCCTGCCGGTCAACGCGCAGGCGTGTCGTCCCCTTTTCCATACGGAAACCGGAACGTTCCTGAAAACTCAGTGCTCGTATCAGGACATGCAGGCTGTCATCCTCAAACCGGTCCAGTGAAATCTGTCCGCTCAGTTTCTCTATCAGCAGGTGGTTCGGATTGAATGTCTGCGGGGAGTCGGACGTGTCGGCCACATCGTAGCGAACGCTGCCGTTCCTGAACAGGATGGAATGTATCTGGAGATGGACATTCGAAGGTTGTGTGGAGTCGCGGGAGGCGAGAGCGTCCGCTATAAACTGCAGGTTGAGCGGAGCGGCGGATGTTTCGCGATGCAGGTTGAGCGAAAAGTTGGACAGGTGTACCGTCGTGAAGACCCATTTCTTCTGCAGAAACGGCCAAACCCTGAATCCAACGGACACATGACCGGCCTCCAACAGTCGCTCGCCGCGCCGGTCGTCCAGCGACACGTTGCTCAACACCAAATGGTTCAGCCAGACAATTTCCACCTTTCCGATCTTCACGGGCACATGTAACTGCGAAGACAGCCACCGTCCGGCTGCCTCCGCCATGTTCCGCTGTGTCTGCGGAACATGCAGCAACGCAACCGGCAGCGCATAAAAAACACCCCACAGGATGAAGAGCGTGAGCAGTATGTATTTTAAAACCCTGATAGCCTCTTTATTTTTTTGTTATCTCTACCTGAATCCCTTCCTTTGTCCGGTCGGACCCACCCGGTATTCGCCGGGCCACCGTAAATTTCCCCTGCAAAAATAATACATATCGCCATATAATTCGTTCTTTTGCACTCAGTTTTTATTTTCATATGAGCATAACCATTCTGGGAATTGAGTCGTCCTGCGACGACACTTCATGTGCCGTGATACGCGACGGCGTGCTGCTGTCCAACGTGATCGCCGGGCAGGCTGTGCACGAAGCCTATGGTGGCGTGGTGCCGGAGCTGGCCTCGCGCGCCCATCAGCAAAATATCATCCCCGTGACGGCGGAAGCCCTCAAACGTGCCGGCATTCGGAAAGAGGATTTGAGTGCAATCGCCTTCACGCGCGGGCCGGGGCTGCTTGGCTCGCTGCTGGTGGGCGTTTCCTTTGCCAAAGGGCTGGCGCTCGCGCTGCACCGGCCCGTCATTGAGGTAAACCACTTGCAGGCGCATGTGCTGGCGCATTTTATCAGGCAGACGCCAGACAGCAGCCGACAGCCGCAGTTTCCGTTTCTCTGCCTGCTGGTCTCGGGAGGCAATTCCCAGATCATCCGCGTTCAGGCCTGCAATGAAATGAAGATGATCGGGCAAACGATCGACGATGCCGCCGGCGAAGCATTCGACAAGTGCGCCAAGGTGATGGGGCTGGGATATCCGGGCGGGCCGGTCGTGAACCGCCTGGCGCGGGAAGGCAATCCGGCCGCCTTTTCTTTCGCCAAACCGCAGGCGCCCGGTTATGATTACAGTTTCAGCGGCCTGAAGACTTCGTTTCTCTACACACTGCGCGACGCACTGAAGGAAAATCCGGATTTCATCGAACAGCACCGGGCGGATTTGTGTGCCTCCCTGCAGGCCACCGTTGTCGAAATACTGATGAACAAGTTGCGGAAAGCCGCAACGGACCTGAACATACGGGAAGTAGCCGTTGCCGGAGGCGTGTCGGCCAATTCGGGGTTGCGGGATGCCTTTTGCGAACATGCCGCGCGTTTCGGATGGAATGTATACCTCCCGCCCAACGCTTTTACGACCGACAATGCGGCGATGGTTGCCATGACCGGATATTTCAAATATCTGGAGGGTGATTTCTGTTCGATGGACGCGGTGCCCTTCTCGCGAACGCTAATTAGCGATTAGTGGTTAGTGGTTAGTGGTCGGTATGGAGGCCGGAGAAAATCTGGAAAGGTTGAACATAAAGTTAAAGATATGGACGTTGAAATTATTACAGTAGGCGACGAACTGCTGATCGGGCAGGTGGTGGATACCAATTCCGCATGGATGGGAGAGGCGCTGAACGGGCACGGCTTCCGGGTGATTCGCCGCACGGCGGTCGGTGATGTGGAGGAGGATATCATCTCCGCCATTGACGCGGCAAAAAACCGGGCGCCGATAGTCCTGCTTACCGGCGGATTAGGCCCGACAAGAGACGATCTGACCCTGCAGGCGCTCTGCCGCTACTTTGATTGCGGGCTGCACTTTTCGGAAACGGTTTACGCGGATATAGAACGGTTATTCCGTCTGCGCAGTCGCCCGGTGAACGAACTGACGCGCCTTCAGGCGATGGTGCCCGACCGGTGCACCGTGATCCGGAACCGGGCCGGGACGGCGCCGTGCACCTGGTTCGAGCGCGGGGGCTTTACGCTGATTTCCATGCCGGGCGTACCCTCTGAAATGCAATGGTTGATGACAAACGAAGTATTGCCCCGTCTGGAGAAACACTTCCGGAGAGACCTGTACATCCGGCATCGGAACTGCTGGGTCAGAGACTATGCGGAATCGGAACTGGCCATGCATTTGTCCGGTTTCGAGGATGCTTTGCCGCCATCTGCCAAACTGGCCTACTTGCCGCAATCGGGCCTCATTCGCCTGCGCCTGTCGGTGGCCGGGCCGGAAGCCGGACCGGTTGCCGAAACCGCGACGGCTTTGCAGACCGCGCTGGAACGCCTGCTGGAGGGACACATCCTTGCAACCGAAGACAAGCCTGTGGAAACAATCGTCGGCGAACGCCTGCGCAAATGGGGACGGACGGTCGGGACGGCGGAAAGCTGCACGGGCGGCGCCATTGCCGCGTTATTAACCTCGATACCGGGCAGTTCCGGTTATTTTGTCGGAAGCATTGTCGCCTATGCCGGCGCGGTAAAGCGGCAGGTGCTGGGCGTGTCGGCGGACGATTTGCAGCAGCGGGGCGCCGTGAGCCGCGAGGTAGTGGAACAGATGGCGCAGGGTGCATTGCGCGTGCTGGGATGCGACTACGCCATTGCCACATCGGGGATTGCCGGGCCGGAGGGAGGCACGCCGGACAAACCGGTCGGTACCGTATGGATTGCCATAGCCTCGAAAGACGGCGTAACCTCCCGCCGGCATCAGTTCGGCGCACTTCGCGCACAAAACGTTCAGCGCACCGTGCTGACAGCACTGCTGATGCTGCTGGAGAAGTTGTGAACAGGCAGAAAACAAACGGTCTCATTGGGTTTACAATGTTCCGGGCGGAACGGCGTGTCAGTTCCAGGCGTCGCGGTGCAACCATTTGAAAAGCGCCCCCGTTCATCAGGGCAACCGCATCAAAATGTGCTCGCTCGAAGCAGAGAGATTTTCGTTCCGAAAACAGCCCTTCCGACGGGTGAGCCGCACGCTGATCCTGTCATGGATATTCATTGTCCGCGCAATCCGTTCGCTGTTTTTGACGGGCCGATCACCATCGCTGCCCGTGCAGTTTTTTTTATATAAAATGAATTAAACGGAGGGGGTTTCCGGTGAACCTGCCGACGCTTCGGCAGGTGGCCGGAGCCTTTCTTTTTCCCTTCAACCGTTTCTTTTTACCGTTTTCGGCGGAAAAGACACTGTTTTTGCCGGAAAGACGACCGTCTTTACCGAAAAGACGATCGTTTTTGCTGAAAAGACGACCGTCTTTGCCGAAAAGACGACCGTTTTTTGGGAAAAGACGACCGTCTTTGCTAAAAAGACGACCGTTTTTGCTGAAAAGACGACCGTTTATCGGGAAAAGACGACCGTCTTTGGAGAACAAATACTCAACAAAAAAAACAAAAATGCAGTTTTCTCCCTTCTCCGCCCCAAACGGGAGTCCGTCTGTTTTCCCGTTTCCGACCGGAACAGGAGGATGCTTCGCGCAGCATGGCCGGGTGCAGTCATGCGGTCCGGTACAGGTCGGCCGTTTGCTGTCTGCATCTGCCTCTTTTTTTCCGCCTGGCCGTTCGGTCCGTCCTGTTTATTTCGCATCCCCCGGAACCTCTATCCTCGCTTTTAGTGAGCCTCCTCACTTCATGCGACCAAACGGCCGTTAGGAGACTGTTTTTCCCTTGAGCCTGATTTTGGTGCGGTGGCCCTACCCATTCATGTTCAAAAGTCCATCATGTTTCTTTTTTTTTCTATCTTTGCCTCCATATTTAAATTACCAACTCAAAAAACTAATATGAAAAAAGTAGATTTCAAGTCCGGTTTAACAAAAAGCGTGAACGACGGTTTTTGTGACGGGTCACATGCCCCCGAAGCAGCCTGCATCAAGTGGCTGTTTTATTTTCTTCTTCCGCTGACGTTTTTCAATATAGCCTGTTCCCATGCACAATCGACGGGAAACGCCGGCGGCGAAGTCTTCCTGCTGAACAAGGCGGATTTCCTGACCAAAGTGTATAATTACGAGAAAAATTCGGACGAGTGGACTTTTGAAGGCAAAAAGCCCTGCATCATTGACTTTTATGCCGACTGGTGCGGACCGTGCAGGCGAGTGGCCCCCATCATGAAAGAGCTGGCCTCCGAATACAAGGGCCGGATTGATTTTTATAAAATTGATGTAGACAAAGAACAGGAACTGGCGGCTGCTTTCGGCATCACCAGCATTCCGCTGATTCTGTTTGTTCCGGTAGGGGGCAAGCCGCAGGCCGCCGCAGGTTTCCAGCCCAAGGAGACGATTGTCGAACAGATCGACGGGTTTCTGCTGGGAAAGACGGATTCCAAAGAGGAATAATCTTTACGGGAAAAGCCTTCCGCCGCCCCCGGCCCTTGCGGCAAACGGCGAACGGAGGCCTGCCCGTCGGAAATAATGCGCGTGATACCGCTGCAAATGAATGATATTCGCCCGGCAGAAATTCCGGTTCATGTCCGGGACTGTTGTCCACGGCCCCAAAGAATCACCTGATGAGTTACTATGACGAACAGTTCCGGAAGGTGGCGATGGAGGACGACGAATCGGCCTTCAAGTTGCTTTTCTACCGGTTTTTCACTCCGTTGTGTGTGTATGCCATGCGTTACGTGCCGAACCGGGAAGACAGCGAAGACATCGTACAGGAGACGTTTCTGAAACTCTGGAAAAACAGAAAGTCGGTGGTAATCAACAGTTCTTTCCGCAATTTTTTAGTTACTTCCGTCAAAAATGCCTGCATTGACCTTCTGCGCAGGCAGGATACGGAACTGGCCGGCAAGATACAGTTTGCGCATCCTCCTGCCAACGAATCGCCCGAAGACCTCTACGCCGTTACCGAACTGGAACAGATGCTGAACGCCGCACTTGCCAAATTGCCGGAAAATATCCGTACCGCTTTTGAAATGAACCGTTTTAAAGGAAAAACCTATTCGGAAATCGCCGAAACACAACAGATTTCCGTCAAGACGGTAGAAGCGTATATGACCAGAGCGTTGAAGCTGCTTCGCGGCGAGTTGAAAGATTTTTACCCCTGCTGATCGGTTCATATGGATATTTTTAACATAGGGTATAAGGAGAATTACCCGTCAATTGAATAAAATTTATGAGAGAAACAAATTCCAAACCGGCCGGCGATATCCTGCGTATCATTGAATTGACGGATACGCTGACTCTCCAGCAAACCATTGACCTCGACCATCGCTGGCAAGACCTCCATCGCAAGATCATATACACGCGCCAGCGCCAACGCTTTCTGCATTTTCTGCGCAATGCCGCCGCAATGCTTTTGCTCCCCGTGCTGATCGCCAGTTTCCTGTATGTAAGACTCCTTCAAAGCGAAATACATCAGGCGGCGCCGGCGGGACAGATCTCCGTCACGGCGGCCGGCGGGCAAATCAGCAAAATCATCCTGCCCGACCTCTCCGAAGTATGGCTCAACGCCGGCTCGATGCTCACGTACCCTCCACATTTCAGCGGCGGGAAACGGACGGTACGGCTCTCGGGCGAAGCATACTTCGCGGTGAAAGCCGACGCGCACAACCGCTTCGACGTACTACTGACGGACGACAGCCTGGCGGTCAGCGCCTGCGGTACCGAATTCAGCATCAGCGCCTACAGCGACGACAGCACCCTGAAAGTCACGCTTGCCCAAGGACAAATCGAAGTCGGCAGCCCCTCCCGGCAAAAACCGGTCGTCCTGCGGCAGGGGCAACAGCTTGTCTGTTCCAAAATTGACCGGACAGTGACCTGTACGGACATCAACCCGTATGTCGAAACGGCATGGCGGGAAGGTAAACTTGTATTCAGACGCACCAGAATGGCCGAGATCGTCAAACGGCTCTCGCGTCACTTCAATGCCGATATCAAACTGAGAGATAAAGATTTATACGATTATGAATATTCAGCCACCTTTACCGGCGAATCTCTCCGGGAAATCCTCTCGCTGCTGGAAAAGTCGGCGCCGATTCGTTGCGAGATCGTTGAACCCAAACAGGGCCTGGATTTCGCGTATTCCAAACGAACCGTTATCATTCAGATGAAAAGATAGCGCATCCCCATCTCCGTATCACGTCGAAAAGAAAGGAGGATATGTTGAAAATTCAACAGGCCTCCTGTTTTGTTTGATCTCTGTCCGGGGCAGGCTCATGCTTCGCCCTTGATGCCTCCCATCGGAGGAATCAGATTGTCAAAAGATTTGATTTTTGCGCCTTTGGCCTGTTCGTCGAACTTGCGGATGTTGTCCTCCAGAGCATACAGCAACCGTTTTGCATTATCGGGCGCAAGAATGATGCGGCTTTGCACCTTCGCTTTCGGCACGCCGGGCAGCAAACGTATGAAATCAATAATAAATTCCGATCCCGAATGGGCTATGACTGCTAAATTGGCATACGTTCCCTGAGCCATTTCTTCCGTAAGTTCTATTTGAATCTCGTTCGATTTCTGTTCGTTTTCCATATCGTTTTATTTTTAGTGCGGCAAATGTACATAAAAATACTTGAGCAGTCAGCCATGAAAAAATAAATAGTTTGAATGTTTGTCACCTACCGAAATATTTTCATAGATTTGTGCCTGTTTTGCTGTAAACAGAAATGGTATGAACAAAATATTCGTTATAACAAGTATACTGCTGGGCGGTGCGATGACAGTGGCGGCGCAAACCCGGGTCGAGAAAAAAGTGGCTACCAAAGCCGGCGGATACGGCGTGACTTATTCGCTCCCGAAAACCTCTCTGATCATCAATGTGGAAGTAACCAAAACGACGTGCAAGGCCGGGCCTTACTACAAATATGCCGAAAAATATCTGGGTGTGACGGACGCGGTGACGGAAGACCGTGTGAATTATGAATTGGGCAAGTTCACGCTGACAAACAAAGGCATTCCCGATGCGAACAACACATATACCGTTGAATTTAAGGCAGGAACAGTGGCCCCATATGCCTATCTGACCGAAGACGGCTTGTTGTGCTGCATCAACGCCGAATACACGCCTCAGGCTCCGGCTATCGAAAAGGCCATGGAAAATGAAACGGCCTCCAAGTCCTCTTCAGCCGTGTTTACCGAGGAGTTATTGATGGCCGGTTCGATGGTACGGCAGGCAGAAGTGGCAGCCAAACAAATCTTTCATATCCGCGAAAGCCGGATGAATATCCTGACCGGCGATTCGGAAAACCTCCCACCCGACGGAGAGGCCATGAAGCTGGTTATCAAGAAGCTGGAAGATGAAGAGGCCGTGCTGACCCGTCTTTTTACCGGTATGTGTACGAAAGAAACGTCTTATTATGATGTCACGCTGATTCCGCAGGAAGATTTGGAAGAGGAAGTCCTGTTTCGTTTTTCGAGGAAACTGGGGATACTGGATGCCGACGACCTGGGGGGCGAACCGATCTATATCAGCCTGAAAGCCTCCGAACGCGCGCCGGTACTGGATCCGAAAGAAGCGGAAAAGAAGGCAAAGTCAATGAAAGGACTGATCTACAACGTGCCGGGAAAAGCGCAGATAGAAATCAAATCGGGACTGAAAACGCTCTACAAAGGAGAAATACCGGTTGTTCAGTTCGGAACGACCGAAAGCCTGGCGCCGACATTGTTTGAAGACAAAAAGAATCCGGTAAAAATATTTTTCTATCCCGAAACGGGAGCCATTAAACAGATTATTCAATAATCATTATATTCTACTCACTTATTACTTAATCTATTCAGATATATGTTCAAGAAGCATCCTAAAGGTTTACCGGCAGCCGCACTTGCCAACATGGGCGAACGGTTTGGTTTCTACACCATGATGGCCATTCTGAGTCTGTTTTTAATGTCAAAATTCGGTCTTTCGGAGACGCAGGCGGGATACATCTATTCCGCTTTTTATTTTTCGATATACATGCTGGCATTTGTCGGAGGAGTCATCGCCGACAAAACGAAAAATTTCAAGAAGACAATTCTGATCGGACTGTCCCTGATGGCCTTCGGTTACTTGATCATCGCCATTCCGACCCCTACTCCCGTCCCGACCGGTCAGTATACAGTCATGCTGGGCATGTGCTGCCTGGGATTATTTGTCATCGCATTCGGCAACGGACTTTTCAAAGGCAACCTGCAGGCGCTGGTAGGACAAATGTATGATGACCCGAAATATTCCAAAATGCGCGATTCCGGCTTTTCGCTGTTCTACATGTTTATCAATGCAGGAGCGATCTTCGCACCGGTCTTTGCCGTGGCCATCAGAAACTGGTGGGTCAATTTGCATGGATATGAATACAATGCCAATCTTTCCGAATTATGCAATCGCTATCTTGACGGCACGCTTTCGTCCGGCGGACAGGTGTCTTTCCAGGCGCTTGCCGCTTCGGCAGGCTATTCGGGAACCGACCTGAACGCTTTCGCCAACGAATACGTAAGCATTTTTGTAACCGGTTTTCATTATGCGTTTGCCATTGCGATTGTCGCCATGTTTATTTCGCTTTTGATTTATGTCACGAACAAGAAACACTTCCCTAACCCGTCCGTTACCGAAAAACGGTTGACGGCAGGCGGGGAAGACGGAATGAGCCTGCAGGAAACGCGGCAACGCCTGTATGCACTGTTTGCCGTGTTTGCCGTAGTGATTTTCTTTTGGTTCTCATTTCATCAAAACGGATTGACGCTGACCTATTTTGCCAAGGACTTCACGGACGTAAGCAACATTCATGTCAATCTGGGATTTACCACCCTGGTCGGTGTCGAGCTGTTCCAGTCGGTCAATCCCTTCTTTGTGGTGTTCCTGACGCCGGTGATTCTGGCTGTTTTCGGGGCATTGCGTGCACGAGGCAAGGAACCGTCCACGCCGCGAAAAATTGCGATCGGAATGCTTATTGCGGCGGCTGCGTATGCTTTGATGACGATCGGTTCCATGGGTTTGCCCTCCAAAGCGGAAGTAACGCTGGCCGGCGGACTGACAGACGCGGAAAAAGTAACGCCGTTTCTGCTGATCGGAACGTATTTTATCCTGACGGTTGCCGAACTGTTTATCAGCCCGCTGGGGATTTCATTCGTATCCAAGGTGGCGCCACCCAGGTATCAGGGCATGATGCAGGGTTTGTGGCTGTGCGCTACGGCCATCGGCAATTCCCTGCTGTTTTTGGGAGCCATCTTTTACGAGAAATACTCCCTGACTGCCACATGGTCGATTTTTGTGGGAGTTTGTCTGATATCGATGTGTCTGATGCTGGCCATGCTGAAATGGCTGGAACGGATAGCCAGGTAAATTTTAATCCGGTGTGTTTCTGGAGATAAATCAAAAAAAGTAAATCGAATTTCATAATGTCATGAATAAAAAAATACTTGTTACTTTATTGATATTGATGAATGTTAGCATAAACATTGCAATATCTCAGCCATCGGCAAAAAACGTGTCGCTGATACAAAAGGCGCTCCCCGTATGGGCGGCGGGTCGCGAAACGGAAATGAATCTCAATCTTGGTTTCAGAGGCGTATTTCAGGTCGGGAGCGGACAAAATGTTACGTTGAAAATTACCGCTTCGACGATTTACCGCGTTTTTGTGAACGGCAAATTTGTGGGGTCTGGTCCGGCGCGCGCCGCTCACGGTTATTTCAGAGTCGATGAATACAATATTGATAAACATGTTCATAACGGCGAGAATATTATTGCTGTCGAAGTAGCTGGCTACAACGTCAATACTTATTATACTCTCGACCAGCCCTCGTTTTTACTGTCGGAAGTAACGGACAACGGGAAAATTGTTCTTGCCACAGGAGCCGGAGACGATTTTGAGGCTTTTCATCTCAAAGAACGTCTTCAAAAAGTTGAGCGGTACAGTTTTCAGCGACCCTTTACGGAATATTATCGTATGAAAGAAGGTTATGACAAATGGCGCGTTTCGTCGAAAACGAATATCGAGAAATTATCACTTGCCATTTTTCCTGCAGTAAAACTCCTGCCGCGTAATGTTTTGATGCCTGATTTTGTAGAACTTTCGCCCGTTTCGGTCTATGCCGGAGGCGTTGTAAAAAGAGCTATCCCTGCCAGCTATTACAAAGACCGTTCGCTGACGCAAATAAGTCCCGTATTCAAAGGATTTCCCGAAGCCGAACTCGAAGTCAAACCTTCGCAGGAGGTGCAGGAAACAGTAACCGACACAAAAGAAATCATCAATAAACCGGTTGCCGCACTGGGGACGCTTTCGCTGAAAAAGAACGAATTTTACATCTATGATTTCGGGACTAACTTTTCGGGATTTCTCGGCGCAAAATTGAAATGTACAACTCCGGCACGACTCTGTTTCTATTTCGACGAAATGCTGTTCGAAGGCGACGTGAACAGCAAACAGCGTCAAGCCGACATCAACAACCAGATCATCTATGAACTCGGCGTCGGCGAATATAATCTGGAAACACTGGAATCCTACACGTTTAAGTTTCTGAAAGTAATTGCGCTGGAAGGCAGTTGTGATATCGAAAAGGTGTATATCCGCGAATTTGCATATCCCGAAAACAAAAACGCTTCGTTCAACAGCAGCAATTTCAAACTGAACGCCATATTTGCCGCCGCACGACAAAGTTCACGTCAAAACGCAGTAGATGTATTTATGGACTGTCCTTCGCGTGAACGCGCCGGATGGTTGGGCGATAGTTATTTCGCTGCAACCATGGAAAGAGAATTTACCGGTAAATCGACAATCCTGTACAATTTCCTCGAAAACTACGCATTGCCCGAAAAATTCAAGGACATTCCCGAAGGAATGATTCCTATGTGTTATCCTGCCGACCATTACGACGGGAATTTCCTGCCTAACTGGGCGTTGTGGTTCATCATTCAGGTTGAAGATTATGCCCGTTGCGGCGGCGACCCTGCTTTAGTCGCCAAATTAAAGCCGCGAATAGAAAAATTGCTGCACTACTTTACGAAATTCGAGAACGAAGACGGACTTCTCGAAAAACTTGAAAAGTGGATATTCGTCGAATGGTCGCGCGCCGGCGATTTTGTGCAGGACGTCAATTATCCGACCAACATGCTCTACGCTACGTCGCTGGCATGTGCAGCGCGACTGTACGGCAATGCCGACTGGGCGACGAAATCGGAACACGTCCGGCAAACAGTACTTAAACAGTCGTTCAACGGCGAGTTTTTTGTCGATAATGCAGTGCGCGAAAACGGAAAGCTGAAAGTGACGCAAAACACTACGGAAGTGTGTCAATACTACGCTTTTTATTTCAACGTCGCAACGCCCGCATCGCATCCCGCGCTTTGGCGGAAACTCATCACGGAGTTTGGTCCAAACCGTAACGATAAGAAAATATATCCCAACGTGTTTCGCGCAAACGCTTTCATGGGAAATTATATGCGAATGGATATCCTCTCGCGCTATGGACTGCAAAGCCAGCTGATTATGGAAATACAGGACTATTTCTACGCTATGGCTGACAAAACCGG
>JAISMO010000188.1 GCA_031276675.1 Tannerella sp. | reverse complement strand
CGTCAAACAGCGTTCACATGGAAAAGGAATGATTTTGAGGGGTATGAATATGGCAGAAGCGTTGGATTTGCTGAATATCCCACCCGATTGTGATGTAAATAAAAAAGATTCAGTGCTTTATGCACATCGCACGCTGGATGAAGGAGAAATTTATTTTATATCCAATCAAAGTGAAAAAATAATGCAGTTCAATCCGAAATTCCGTGTAAGCGACAAGAAACCCGAATTGTGGGACGCAGTGACAGGCCATATTCGGCCATTGCCGTCATTCACACAGAACGATGGTGTAACAGCGGTTCCTTTGCAATTGGAAGGGGGTGAAAGCACCTTTATCGTGTTTCGTGCGAAAGGAAAACCGTTAGCATCAGAATCGAAAGTGAATTATCCACAACCGGAGATTGTTTCCGAAGTAGTGACACCCTGGAAAGTGAATTTCGATTCGGATGAAATCAGGCGCGGTCCGGCTGAAACTGTAGTATTTGATAAGTTGCAAGACTGGTCGCAACATGAAAATGAGCATATCAAATATTATTCAGGGACAGCCGTATATAAAAACATATTTGCGATGCCAGAGCAACTGGATGAAGACGCAGGAAATCACCTTTTCACCCGGCAACGAATATATCTCGACCTCGGAAAGGTATATGTAATGGCCAAGGTGAAAATCAACGGGCAATATGCCGGTGGTGTATGGACTCCTCCCTACTATATGGACATTACATCCTTTTTAATAGGAGGTAATAACGAGATAGAGATAGAAGTTGTCAACACTTGGGTAAATCGGATTATTGGCGACCTGCAATTGCAGGAAGAACACCGCCGCGTTATTCCAGGTGCCAGTTCGTGGAAGATAGATTCTCCGTTACAAAAGTCCGGATTGCTGGGGCCAGTGAAAATTATATCCGTAAAACACTAACTAAATTTATATGAGCATGAAAGTTTTTATTATGATTTGTATTTACATCATAGCCAATGTATCTGAAAATTCGGAACAATCCATTACTCCAGAAGATAAAAACATCTGGAATTTAGTTTGGCAAGATGAGTTTGATTATGAAACCAAGGAAGATTTGTTAAAGACATGGGAAAGTCAGAATGCCTCTAATACACATATTCTATGTAGTAGATGGGAAGAAAATATCGAAGTCGGGAAAGGAACCGTCCGGCTCGTTAACAGGAAAGAACACCGGAGCGGACAGGATTGGACATCCGGAAGCATATGGACACGGAAAGATTTCCAATATGGATATTTCGAATGTCGTTACAAATATGCGTCGGAAACCGGGACAAATAATTCTTTTTGGCTGATGAGCCGTCAAGAATGGGTAAAACCATTTGAGGGTAAACGATTTGAAATAGATGTAAATGAAGGACATTATCCAAATGAAATCAATACCAATATTCATAACTGGACAGATATATCAGTTGAACGGGAAGGGAAAAATATACATCCGACTTCTCATAAGGCATTTTGTATGGATACGATTGATTTCTCAAGAGAATATCATCTATTCGGTCTGGAATGGAATAAAGATGAACTGATTTTCTATTTGGACAGAAATGAAATTCGCCGTGAAAAGAATACGTTTTGTTTGTCACCGGTGCCCGTTTTCCTTAGCCTTGCGATTATCACATGGGCAGGTGAAGTGACGGATAGAATTGACGGTACTTTCATGGAAGTGGATTATGTGAGAGTCTATCAAAGAAAAGAATGTATCAAAAGAAAAAAGACAAGACAATGAACAAACGAAGGAATTTCATAAAGAAAACAGGACTGCTGGCTATGGCAGCCATAACAGGCAGTGGCAGTGCGACAGCCCGGACTGTTTCCGAAGAGAAAAAGGAGACAGTGAAGTTGTCGAAAAGAAAACTGACGGTCGATGACCGGTGGGACGTTATCGTGGCAGGTGGCGGCCCCGGCGGATGCACGGCGGCCATCTCTGCCGCACGCGAAGGCGCAAAAACCCTCCTGATTGAAGCTATGGGACAGCTTGGCGGTATGGGCACGTCGGGACTAGTGCCGGCATGGTGCCCGTTTTCCGACGGAGAAAAGATTATTTACCGTGGGTTGGCCGAGAAAATATTTAATGAATCAAAAAAAGGCGTTCCCCACGAAAAACCGGAAAAACTGGACTGGGTACACATCAACCCGGAACACTTGGCGACAGTCTACGACCGGATGGTGACGGAGGCCGGCGTTCATGTGCTTTTCTTTTCACGGCTGGCGGGCGTTGAAATGTTGACTCCGGACACGATAGATGCGCTGATTGTGGCCAACAAGTCGGGACTGATGGCATTCAGAGCGAAAGTGTATATCGACACAACGGGCGACGGCGACCTGGCCGCATGGTCAGGCGCTTCCTTCCGGCGGGGCGACGAACAGGGTATGGTGCAAAGTTCCTCGCTGTGTTTTTCTTTTGCCCGGGTGGATACGTACAATTACCTGAACGGGCCGAAGCTGCATACAGGCAATCCCCAAAGTCCGGTGCATGCTGCTGTTGAATCGGGCAAATATCCCCTGATTGATAAACATTTTTGCAACAACCTGATTGGCCCCGATGTGGTGCAGTTCAATGCCGGACATCTCCGGAATGTGGACAGTACTGACCCTTGGGCGCTTTCCGACGCTATGATGACCGGGCGGAAAATCGCCGCACAGTATTTGCAGGCCATGCAGGACTGTCAGCCGCAGACCTTTGGCGGAGCTTTTATAGTACGCACAGGCAGTCTGCTCGGTGTAAGAGACAGCCGCAGGATAGAAGGAGACTACGTCTTTACACTGGAGGACTGGATGCAGCGCCGGTCGTTTGACGACGAGATTGGACGTAACTGCTACTACATTGACGTGCACAAACACAGAGAAGTCAAACCGCCGCGCTACGCCAAAGGCGAATCGCACGGCATACCCTACCGTTGCCTGACGCCCAGGGGACTGAAAAATCTCCTTACCGCCGGGCGCTGTATCTCGACGGACGAAGAATCCTTCGGAAGCCTTCGGGTCATGCCCCCGTGCCTGGTAACCGGCGAGGCGGCAGGCATGGCAGCCGTACATGCCATTCGACAGTCGAAGAACGACGTCCACAGAATTGATGTAAATCATCTCCGCAAACGGTTAAGGGAAGAAGGACAGTATCTTCTCTAAGATATATATCCAGGTAACACTGTCGGAGGTCGCCGCTAACGTTACCGTGATGTGAAGAATAATGTATCAAAAGAAAAAGACAAGGATTATGAAATCAACTGAATTTAATTCCGGTCGCCGGTCGTTTATCAAAGCTTCCGGTCTGGCCGTTGCTGGTTTGGGATTGCCTGCCTCCGTACTGTCGGAAGGCAAAGCTGTCCCGCAACACATGCCCAATGAATCTCATCAGGTTGATTATGTGGTAACAGGCGGCGGGATTGCCGGTGTTTGTTCGGCCATTACAGCCGCTCGTGCGGGACTGAAAACCGTACTTGTACAGGACAGGCCTGTTCTGGGTGGAAATGCTTCCAGCGAAGTGCGCTTGTGGGTACTGGGCGCAACCAGTCACATGAACAACAACAATCGCTGGGCACGCGAAGGAGGCGTGTTGGAAGAACTGCTGGTGGAAAACATGTATCGCAACAGGGAAGGAAACCCAATTTTCTTCGATGCCCTGCTGCTGGAAAAAGTCTGGGCGGAACCCAACCTGAAACTCTTCCTGAATACGGCCGTGTACCGGATTGAAATGGCCGGTGCATCGCAAATCCGCAAAGTGATGGCCTTTTGCAGCCAAAATTCAACGTACTACGAATTTGACGCACCCTTTTTCTGCGATGCTTCCGGAGACGGCATCGTCGGATTTCTGGCCGGTGCCGCCTTCCGAGTGGGAGCGGAACGGGCTGACGAGTTCGGAGAAAAGTTCATCATGCCCGACGACTACGGCAAACTGCTGGGACACTCCATGTATTTCTACAGCAAGGATGCCGGCCATCCGGTGAAATACGTTCCGCCGGCGTTTGCCCTCAAAGATATTCCCGCCCGGATTCCCCGCTACAGAAACATTCGGAGGGATTCGAGCGGTTGCCGCCTGTGGTGGCTGGAATGGGGCGACGAGTTGGACAGGGTCTTTGAGTCGGAAAAAATCAAGGAAGAACTCTGGAAAGTCGTCTACGGCGTATGGGATTACATTAAAAACTCAGGTACCTTCACTGATGTTGACAACCTTACCCTTGAATGGGTCAGCACGATTCCGGGCAAGCGGGAAAGCCGCCGTTTCGAAGGCGACTGTCTGCTGAAACAGCAGGACATCATTGAGCAGACACCCTTTGACGATGCCGTCGCATACGGCGGATGGGCAATAGACCTGCATCCGGCCAAAGGCGTCTACAGTTCCTATCACGGCTGTACACAGTATCACAGCAAGGGCGTATATACCATCCCCTACCGCTGCATCTACAGTCGCAATATCTCTAATCTTTTCCTTGCCGGACGCTTGATTAGCGTCTCGCATGTCGCCTTCGGGTCTACCCGCGTGATTGCCACCGGCACGCTCTGCGCGCAAGCCGCAGCGCTGGCAGCAGTCATTTGCCGGAAATACGGCATCACCCCGCGCGAAGTCCATATGCAGGGACACATCGGCGAACTGCAACAACTCCTGATGCAGACCGGCCAGTTCGTGCCGCTCCTGCAACTCGCGCATCTACCTGATTTGCTTACCGATGCAAAGGTGACGGTAGATGGCACACTGGAACTCTCCGAGTTGCCGGCGGATGGCACGTGGCACACGCTGAACGCGGATACGGCTATGCTGCTGCCCTTCACGGCCGGACAGATTCCCGCGTTCACCTTCGTCTTCAGGGCAAAAGAAGCTACCGTCGTCCATGCCGGATTTTACATCAGCGAATGCTACGGAAACTATACACCCGACCGGCACCTGGCAACCCGGGAATTGCATCTGCCTGCGGGGGAATCGTCCCGTACCGTTCAGTTCGGCCTGTCGTTGCCCAAGGCACAGTACGGCCTGATCGTGCTGGAGAAAAACAGCATGGTAAATGTAGCGCAGTCGTCCGTGCGGCTGACCGGTGTACTGTCACTTTTCCACCATCACACGCAGCAGCAAAACGACGCGCACGGTGTGAAAGAGATACCTTTTTATGTGCCGGAACGCCGTCCGGGAGGAAAAAATATCGCCCTGAAAATCAGTCCCGCCCTCTGCTGTTTTACGACCGAACAGCTACGTAGCGGCGTGTTTCGTCCGGCCAACGGCACGGTCAACGCCTGGGTAGCGCCCTTGGCGTGTGCAACGGCTCGCCTGACATGCAAGTGGGAACAGCCGCGGGAAATCCGGGAAATCGTCCTGTGGTTCGACTCGGACTTCGACCACGCTATGGAATCCTGTCTGATGGGACATCCGGAAGACATCATGCCTTTTTGCGTGCAGCATTATAAACTAACGGACGATTCCGGGCATACGCTATACGAAGTAACGGACAACCACCATTCCCGAAACAGAATCCGGCTGGAGAAACCGGTACTTGTTTCCTCGCTCATACTGGAGTGCTACCGGGCGCATGAGAACGTGCCGGTTTCGGTGTTCGGGATACAAGTATATTGATTTGTATACAGATGTTTATACTCCAGCAATACAGACAGCCTGTTCATGGTGGAATGATGGGAGAAGTAGCAGGCGTGGCAGTTTCACTTGATCAAAAATGCAGCATAAGTCCGAGCCCGGTATATCAATTCAAAATTGGCATAAAACATACAGCAGCCCCGGTTTTATATTCACATTTTAAACAAAGCATTTGGTGACAGCAAACAGAAAAGTCCTATATTTGTCATCAAATCAAAATTCAATATGAAAATGCATCATTTAAAAATCGGTTTTTTGTGTGTTTGCACGTGTTTACTGCCGGTCGGATGCGGACAAAAAGCGCTCCCCGTGCAGGAAATCACAAGCGAAGGCGTCCGGCATCCGGGACGGGCATGGGTGCAAAAGGAATTTTTTCTCTCCACCTTTGTGGCTGTGGGGGATTCGGGCCATTATGCCAAA
>JAISMO010000165.1 GCA_031276675.1 Tannerella sp. | reverse complement strand
TTTCCGATTCCCTTCATCAGTTCAGGTATCTTTTTACCGCCAAAAATCAACAATATGGCAAAAGCAATGATAATAATTTCACCGGTGCCCAAATTTGGGAGAAATAATAAATGATTCATTTTGTCTACATTAAAAAATTAATAGTCTATCTGTTTTGTAAGGCAAAGGTACAATCTTTTCCCTAATACGGTGCTCCATTTTCCTAAATTTATTACTTTTGCACCGTCTTAAAAAAATAAAAGAAGAAAGGATGAGAGCATTTGTATTCCCTGGACAGGGATCTCAATATACCGGAATGGGTAAAGATTTATATGATCAAACCCCACGATCCGGGCAACTTTTTGAACAGGCAAACGATATTCTCGGATTCCGTATCACGGACCTGATGTTTGCCGGGACGGATGAAGATTTGAAACAAACCAAGGTCACACAACCCGCTATTTTTCTACATTCGGTGATTTTGGCACATACGCAGGACAACGATTTCCGGCCCGACATGGTAGCCGGTCATTCGCTGGGCGAATTTTCGGCCTTGGTGGCAGCACAGGCACTTTCGTTTGAAGACGGCTTGCGACTGGTTGCCAAGCGGGCAAACGCCATGCAGAAGGCATGTGAAAAAACGCCCTCCACGATGGCTGCTGTCCTGTCGCTGCCGGACGAAGAAGTTGAACGAATCTGTGCCGGTATCACGAACGAAATCGTGGTATGCGCCAATTACAACTGTCCCGGACAGATCGTTATCTCCGGTACGGAAGCCGGCATTGACGCAGCCTGCGAACAATTGCTGGCTGCCGGGGCAAAACGGGCGATGAAACTCAAGGTGGGCGGAGCCTTCCACTCGCCGCTGATGGAACCGGCACGGGTCGAACTGGAAGAAGCCATTCGGTCGACGACCTTTCATGTGCCGGCCTGTCCGGTCTATCAGAATGTCAACGCAAAGGCGACGGTGGAGCCGGATCTCATCAAGGCGAACCTGATCGCACAACTGACTTCCCCCGTATACTGGACGCAATGCGTGCAAAACATGATTGCCGACGGGGCAGACCATTTCATCGAACTGGGGCCGGGCAATGTGCTGCAAGGCTTGATTCGGAAGATAAACGGCAGTGTGCTGACGGAGGGAAAACAGTAATCCGGTTTCGGAACAGGCATGCACACAGACGGATTAAACACAGGCGCCTTTAATTTTCAAGCGCGGACTTCAACAGATGATAATGTGTATGAACAGTCTTTCGGTTTACGATAAAAACACATTGGAATTTGTCACGGTAGCCGTTGAATTTTGTGGCTGGCTGGAACGCGACTTTGCCTCCGACCGGTTCCGGTTTGTCGATCAGGCAACAAAACTGTTGCCCCTGCTCTATCTGAAGGCTTCCCTGATTCCCGAAATGCCTGTGGCGGATGAAGACAGCGGCGCGACCGGCTTTATCACGGAAGAGACTTATGACCTCCTGCGCTTCCGGATTGCCGATTTACTGGGCGAACATGACAGTTACCTGGATACGTTTCTGCCGGATATGGCTTACAGCGACACGCCGATTATCGCATTCATTTCCGAAAATCTGGCAGACATGTATCAGGATTTGGGCAATTTTGCGTACCTCTTCCGGCAAGGACACGAGGAAACCATGTTGCAGGCCCTGCAACTGTGCGTCGCCACTTTCCGGCAGTACTGGGGACAGTCCCTGCTCAATGCACTGAAGGCGCTGCACGCCATCCGCCATAATGAAGACATTCACTTGCAATCCGGCAGCGAAGCATGAACTATCCCCCCACTATCACCCGCGAGTTAATAGCCGGCATGTCACCCGAAGTGTTCCCCGGACAGATCGTCGTTGTAGACCGGCCGGAGGAAGTAAAAAAAGCCCTGGTGTGTCTGGAAGCATCCGGGCTGGTAGGGTTCGACACGGAGACACGTCCCAACTTCTCCAAAAAAGACAGTCATAAGGTATGTCTGATACAGGTTTCGACCGACCGTATCTGCTATTTGTTTCGCCTGAACCGACTGGGAGGAGTACCCGCAAAACTGAAGGGCTTTCTGGAAAACGGACAGATAACCAAAATCGGGCTGTCGCTCTTGGATGATTTCCATGCACTGCGCAAACTGTCGCCCATTGATCCGGACGGTTTCATCGATTTGCAGAAGTTCGTGTTGCCCTTTGGCATTCAGGAATCCAGTTTGAGAAAAATCTATGCCATTCTGTTCGGCAGGAAAATATCCAAACGGGCACAACTCAGCAACTGGGAAGCCGACACGCTGACCGCATCCATGCAGCGATATGCCGCGCTGGATGCCTGGGCTTGCCTGCGGATTTATCAACGCCTCACCCTGCACCCGTGAACGGCGGCCGAATCTGTCTCAAACCCGGAAAGGAGGAATCCCTCCGGCGGTTTCATCCGTGGGTATTCTCCGGCGCCATTGCTGCCATGCAGGGCAACCCGGAAGAAGGCGATGCAGTCGAAGTAGTAGCCGCCGACCGGACATTTCTGGGGATCGGTCATTACCAGATCGGAAGCATTGCCGTACGCATCCTCTCGTTCCGTCCGGCTGCCATTGATCATGCCTTCTGGGTCGGGCGGCTGCGGGCAGCCTGCGAACTGCGCCACATGCTCGGACTGGCCGGTGACCCCGATAACGACACCTGCCGACTGGTCTACGGCGAGGGCGACCGCCTGCCGGGGCTGATCATCGACCGCTACGGCGCAACGGCCGTCATGCAGGCTCATTCGGTCGGGATGCACCGCGCCCGTACCGCCATTGCCAACGCCCTGAAGGAGGCGCTGGGCGAAGGGCTGCAACACATCTACTATAAATCGGAAGGGACATTGCCCTTTAAGGCGGCGCTGGAGCCGGAAAACGAATCCCTGTATGGCCGGCCGGACACGGAACCCGTTGTGCTGGAGAAAGGCTTGCGCTTCCATGTCGACTGGCAGAAAGGGCAGAAAACGGGTTTTTTTGTCGACCAGCGCGAAAACCGCCTGCTGCTGGAGCAATACGCCCGCAACCGTTCCATACTGAATCTGTTTTGCTACACCGGCGGCTTCTCCGTCTACGCCATGCGCGGCGGAGCAACCCTCGTCCATTCGGTGGACAGTTCGGCGAAAGCCATCGCCCTGACGGAAAAGAATATCGCCTTGAACTTTCCGGACGACACGCGCCATCAGGCGTTTACCGAAGACGCTTTCGACTTTTTGGAAAAAACAGATAACGCATACGATTTGATCATTCTGGATCCTCCGGCGTTTGCCAAGCATAAAAATGTGCTCCGCAATGCCTTGCAGGGCTACCGGAAACTGAATGCGACAGCCTTTGAGCGGATCAAACCGGGCGGGATTCTTTTCACCTTTTCCTGTTCGCAGGTCGTCAGCCGGAACGATTTCCGGTTAGCCGTCTTCAGCGCCGCCGCTCAGTCCGGGCGGCATGTCCGTATCCTGCACCAGCTCGCACAGCCTCCCGACCATCCCGTCAACATCTATCACCCCGAAGGCGAATACCTGAAAGGTTTGGTGGTGGAGGTGGACTGAACACCTTCCCGACTTTGCCTCCGGGACACCCTGAAAATCTGCCCGGACTTCACCGCAGAAGATTCATTTAATTTCAATGGCGGTAATGGTGTTGACGGCGTTCAAAACGGGTGCATTTCAAAATCCCGCAGGGATGGCATATCGGTAGAAAACACATCTCCGACCTTTATTGAATCCCGTACCGCTATCAAAGAGACGAAGTAATCCTTCACTTGACGGCTTTGTGCTTTAGCTTACGGTTAATAAAGCGTCCTCCCTGCGGGAGGGCCTGTTACACGTTATCAATTTCACATCCCTAACCACTAATCCCTAACCACTAACCACTGTGTATAATACCGGAGATTTTCCGTACATTTGCCGCCCTGTTTCAGAAAAAAAAGAAGTATGGAAATTGCAGCGCTGGTATCCGGAGGAGTAGACAGTTCGGTTGTGGTCCACCGGTTAAAGGAGGCGGGCCATGACCCGGTCGTCTTTTACATCCGCATCGGGATGGAAAAGGAGGACGGTTATGTGGACTGCCCTGCGGAGGAGGATATCGAAATAGCGTCCTTCATTGCCGGAAAATACGGCTGCCGGTTCGAAATCGTTTCGCTGCATGAGGAATACTGGGAAAAGGTCGTCAGCTACACGATTGATTCGGTGAAACGCGGCCTGACGCCGAATCCGGACGTGATGTGCAACAGGTATATCAAGTTCGGATGTTTTGAAGACAGATGGGGCAGGGATTTTACTAAAATCGCAACGGGACATTATGCCACCACGACGGAAATAGAGGGAAAAACATGGCTCTCGACCGCCAGAGACGCCCTGAAAGACCAGACGGACTTCCTGGCACAAATCACGAATCTGCAAATCACCAAACTGATGTTTCCGATCGGGCATCTGCTGAAAAGCGAAGTCCGTGCCATTGCAGAGGCACAGCGTCTGCCGAGCGCCCGGCGCAAAGACAGCCAGGGCATCTGCTTTCTGGGAAAAATCAACTACAGCCGCTTCATCGAACGCTACCTCGGCCGGCGACCGGGCCGCATCATCGAACAGGAGACGGGCCGCACCGTGGGGCATCACAACGGCTACTGGTTTCATACCATCGGACAGCGCAAAGGACTGGGACTGGGCGGCGGACCGTGGTTTGTCGTCCGGAAAGACATCGAACAGAACCTCATCTACGTTTCCAACGGCTACGATCCGGAGGCGCAGTACGGCAGCACCGTCGAAATGCACGGATTTCACTTTATCACCGAAGACCCCTGGGGTACATTGGACAAAGCCCGGGAAATCACCTTCAAGATTCGCCACACGCCGGACTTCATGCCCGGTCGGATTAGCCGGACCGGCGACCTGTACCGGATCGACAGCGACCACAAAATCCAGGGCATCGCATCCGGACAGTTTGCCGTGGTCTACGACAGGAAGCGCCGGCTCTGCATCGGAAGCGGTATGATTGGCTGAGCCGCTTGGGGATGCGAAAATAATAGGACTTCCCGCATCTATTTGACGACATGATGGGGGCGAAAAATTTTTCGCCCCTACGGGCGGCATTGCGGTTATGAAAATAGAGCCGGCCTTTCAGGCTGATTGGGCAATGAATCCGATATACCTGTTTTTTTTCCGTTTTGCTTGCACGGTATTTTTCTTTTCCCTACTTTTGCCGCCGGTATTTGTTTTTGCTATTTTATTGTTGTTTTTATCATTGTTTCATGACAGCCATTGGTGACATTTTAAAAGAGGCACGCCTGCGCACCGCAACGGGTTGCAGGCCTGTAAAGAAACACCCCGGCGTGTTAATAAATGTTATGGGGGGGGGGGTAAATCTCCTGTTTGCTGCTGAAAATTCGCCGGTACACCCTGCGAACGAAGCGACACCTTCGCCCGCCTGCTTTCCGTCTCCATACCGTGCACAACCGGCTTCATGCCATTCAAACATACAGAAATTCAAACTGGCAAGGGCTTTCGGAAAGCGCATCCCGTGCGCCCGTACCGGTAAGGCCCGTGCCTTCCGCACCGGCCCGAATCTCTCCCGCACTTTTTTGCTTCTTCCGGACCGTTTCAGGGCGTCCGAAAATCATTTCGAGCGTCCGGACGCGATTTCAGGGCATCCGGAAACGATTTCAGGGCGCCCGGAAATGATTTCAGGGAGTCCGGAAAAGGTTTCAGGGCATCCGGAAATGATTTCAGGGAGTCCGGAAAAGATTTCAGGACATCCGGAAACGATTTCAGGGAGTCCGGAAAAGGTTTCAGGGCATCCGGAAAAGATTTCAGGGAACCCGGGAATGATTTCAGGGCATCCGGAAAAGGACTCCGGAAAGCGCCCGAAACATGCGACAACTTATCCATTATTAAATACAAACAGTTAAAAATCAGATGAATATGAAAAAGAAAGATTACATGCCTGAAAAGGACGGGGATTTTGACGTCCTGCAAAACAATGTGTACACGGCGGCCACGGCCAACGCAACGAAATGGCTGATTCCGCAGGAACTTCTCACCGCGCTCAACGTGCCGCGACTGCGATGGATCAGCGCGTATGCGGCCTTCTGCAATCCGGCCGCGCGCACGTCGGCCGTCACCAGAGAGAAAAACGACGCCAAAAAGGAATACAGGACTGCGCTGCGCACCTTTGTGCAGGGGCAGATCATGCACAACACCCAGGTGTCCGACGCCGAACGGCTCGCCATGGGACTGCCCGTCTACGACCGTACGCCCACGCAGGCACAGCCGCCGAAAACGCGTACCGAAATGGAGATATTTTTCTCGCAAATCCTCAAACACAGCATCCACGTGCGCGACAGCGAACTGAAAAGCGCCGGCAAACCCGCGCACGTCATCGGCTTCGAACTGTGGCGGCGCATCGGAGGCGATACGGAACCGAAGTTTGAGGAAATGCAGCTGGTCGAACTGGCCACCCGCTCGCCCCACACGGTGGAATATACCTCCGTCGACCGCGGACAACTGGTCTGGTATGCCTCGCGATG
>JAISMO010000143.1 GCA_031276675.1 Tannerella sp. | reverse complement strand
ACGATCCGTCCGTCGAACCGGTTGAGGATGCGTCCGGTCTGTCCGGTTCACCTCTTCCGTAAAAAATACACGCTTCAAATTTTCTGTTTTAATCATATCCGTTATTTTTAAAATGAGTTGTTATAAAGCGGGGAAAAAACCCCCCGCCCGTTATCTGTTTTCTATCACTAACCACTAATCACTAATCACTAACCGCTAACCGCTAACCGCTTTACACGTTTTCCGGACGACGGTCGCGTCGCACGGTCGGAGGTACGTCCATTTCCGTCGGAAATTTTCCCAATCCGGCTCGATCGGGATTATTTCCGACTGAAATTTTCGCAACCCGATCCGATTGCGATTATTTCCGACTGAAATTTTGATCATCCAACCCGATTGCCACTTTTTCCGACTGAAATTTTCGCAATCCGGTTCGATTGCGATTATTTCTGACCGAAATTTTGATCATCCGGTTCGATTGCGACTTTTTCCGTCGGAAACGGTCGTCATCCGGTTCCGGGCAACCGTAATCATGCCGCATAAAGCATCCCTGATTTTTGAATCTCCCGTTTTCCTCCGGAGAAATTCCTTTTTTCCCCGCCGGGAAATGTCAAGGAACGGTTCCGGCGCCGAATCGCGTGTAAACCTGCAGGTCAAAGATCGCTTTTTGTGCCGGGTGACCGGCCTGTCCTTTTTTTTACTGTTATCCTTCTGCTTATTCGCTTTTGAGCGCCTTGACCGGGTTGGCGTTGGCGGCGATGCGGCTTTGCCAGAGCACGGTGAACAGCGAAACCAGGAAACAGAACGCGCCGACGGCAATAAATATCCACGGGCTGAGCCGGATGCGATAGGTATAGTCCTCCAGCCAGCGATGCATGATGTATCCGATGACCGGTACGGCAATGACAAAGGCGATGCCGACACAGGTCAGGAAGGAGCGTACCAGTCGTATGAGAATTTCGCTGTTTTTGGCGCCGTGCACCTTGCGGATGGCAATCTCCCTGGTGCGCTGGCGGATGAAGTAGGTGGACATGGCCAGCAGCCCCAGCAGCGAAATCAGGATCGCAATGCCGGTGAAGATCAGGATGATTTTCGACGTCCGCCTTTGCGCGGCAAACGATTCCTCGATCCGCTCGTCGATAAACTTTCCGTCAAATTCCAGTCCCGTGATGCGTTCATAGAGCTGTTTCACCTGCCGGTAGCCCGCCGACGGATTTCCCTGTATCTCCGTCAGAATATAGCGGCACCGGCGATCGCCTTCGGGCAGGAAGAAGTACATGACCGGCGTGCGTCCGAAGGTGATGTTGCCGATCTGAATATCTTCCATAACGCCTGCTATGTGGATCGTGCCGTTATCGTGGCGAAATTCCGTGGCCCCGTCCTCAAGTTCGGCCTCTTTCATGGCCTGCCGGCTGAAAAACGTGGCCTCGGGGTTTGAGCTTCGGTAGTCGTGCAGCTTTTTGAAGCCGAACATGTCGAAACAGGTCGGGTCGCCCGCCAGCGTCTGGAAGCCGATGTTTTTATGGTTGAAGGAAACCGTCCAGTTGTTGTCGCCCTGGTAGGGCAATCCGCCGGCGCGTCCTGTTCTTTTCACCGCCGCCAGTTGCCCGGCTTCGTCAAAAAACCGATCTCGCTCTTCCTCGTTCTCGAAGTAATAGGTCGGGGTGGCAAGGATGCCGGCGGTATGGTATCCCAGGGGCGCATGAATCAGGTACTGCGTCTGAAGCGTGATGGTGAGTGCGGCCACCAGCAGCATCACCGTGATGACGTGCTGGAGGATGATGAAATATTTGCTGAACACCATTTTGTTTTTTCTCATCAGGCTGCCCCGAGTGATGTCCAGCGGATTGACGTTGGAGATGATCGTTGCCGGCATCCAGCCCGAAATCAGGCCCATGATCAGGATGACGGCCAGCGAAACGCCCAGACCGGCGGGAGTGAGCAACTCGGACAGGGGAAGACTGCCGGGCAGGGAAGAAACTCGGTCCTGCCTGATGTCGAGCAGTTCGACGGCATGGGGCGAGAGTACGGAGGCGATGCCTGCGGCGATCAGGAAAGAGAGCAGGCACAGGAGCGTACACTCGACAATCAGGCGGGCAAAGAGTTCGCGGCGCGCGGCGCCCAGCAGCCGCCGCATGGCCATCTCCCGCGCCCGGAAAGCGGCCTGCGAGACCGTCAGGTTGATGTAGTTGATCATGGCGAATATCAGGATGGCCAGTCCGATGGAGATCAGGATGGTCACGAACTTCTGGTCGCCGTGCCGCAGCAGATGTCCCCGGATGCTTGAGAAATACACCTCTTTCAGGGGCGTCAGGGTGACTTCCTTATACATGCCCCGCTGGAATATCCAGAAAAATTCCTTGAAAAAACTTGCCATGTCGCCGGTTTTGGCCCGCAGGTTCGCACCCTTCTTTTCCATCAGGAAGAGATAGGCGTAACCCGCATTACTGTAGTCTTCACTGTCCATGCCCGAGTTAAAGTGGCGGATGTTGTCGATGCGCACCATGATGTCTCCGTAGGGGATGACGCTGTTTTCCAGGTCCTCCGCCACGCCTCTGACCGTAACCACCAGGCTGTCGCCGATCCGGAGTTTTTCGCCCACGGGGTTGTCGCGGCCGAAAGCCTTCCGCGCAAACGTCCGGGAAATGACAGCCGCATCGGGATCGTTCAGGGCATGTTGCGGCGGAGTGCCGGCAAGTTTGAAATCGAAGAAACTGAAAAAGGTCGTGTCGGTAAAGACCAGCCGGGTCTTGAATTTCTTTTCGATCTCACCGGAAAAACAGGTGAGGTCCATGTAGAACGGAATGACGGGGCATACTTTTTCAATCTCCGGATAGCGTTCCGGCAGGAGACGGCCAATCCGGTAGTTATAATCCAGGTTGTGCTCGTTGCCGAGCAGGTAGATCCGTTCGGCGTTCCGGTGGAACGTGTCAACGGACAGTTCCCGCTTCACATACAGGGCGATCAGGATTACGAACGACAGCGAAACGGCCAGTCCGAATACATTGATCAGCGTGTAGATTTTGTTCTTCTTCAAATATCTCAGGAAAGTACCGAAATTTAAAACAGTATTCATATTGCTTGTTGTCAGTCTGTAAAAAATCAGTTGTATTAAAGATATTCCGTGATGGAGGAAACGATCTGTCCGTCGAACAGGTTGAGGATGCGTCCGGCATATCCGGCGTCACGCTGCGAGTGAGTGACCATCACAATGGTCGTACCCTCTTCGTGCAGTTCGGAGAGCAGGGTCATCACTTCCACACCGTTGGCGGAGTCAAGATTACCGGTCGGCTCGTCGGCCAGGATCAGCTTCGGGCCGGCTACCACGGCGCGGGCAATGGCCACGCGCTGCTGCTGTCCGCCCGACAGCTGCTGGGGAAAATGCCGGTCGCGGTGCGCGATCTGCATCCGGTCCATCACGGCGAACACCTTCTTCCGGCGCTCCGCCGCCGCAACGCCCATGTAGAGCAGCGGCAGTTCGATGTTTTCATACACGCTCAACTCGTCAATCAGGTTGAAACTCTGAAACACAAACCCGATCACGCCCTTGCGCAGGCGGGTGCGTTCCGACTCGGAGAAGCGGCTCACATCAACGCCGTTCAGCACAAAAGTTCCGCGACTGAGGTTGTCAAGCAGCCCCAGGATATTGAGCAACGTGGACTTGCCGCAGCCCGAAGGCCCCATGACAGCCACAAACTCACCCGCATTAATTTCGAAACTCACTGCATTCAAAGCATACGTTTCCACATCTTCCGTACGAAATACTTTCGTCAAATTTTCTGTCTTAATCATATCAGTTATTTTTTTAATTGGTTATTGGAAGGCGGGGGGGAAAACCCCCACCCGTTATCCATCATTATTCACTAATCACTAATCACTAATCACTATTCACTATTCACTAATCATTGAATTTTATTTCCTCCGCATTTCCGAAGTGGTCATATCCGGTGACAATCACTTTATCACCCTCTTTCAGGCCCTCCAGCACTTCGTATTGCCGGGGATTCTGACGTCCGATCGTGAGAGGCGTCTTGACGGCCAGATTACCCGCGTCGTTCAGTTTGAAAATCCACTGTCCGCCGGTGGACTGGAAGAAATTCCCCCGGTCCACGACCAGCGCCTCTTCAGGCTGTTCCAGTTCGATTTGCAGGCGGAAACTCTTGCCGATGCGGACATTCTCCGGGATATGGTCCGTGAAAACCAGATCCACTTCGATCTGACGTTCGCGCACTTCGGGGTTGATCCGGATGATTTTCAGCGCGTATTTTTCGTTCTGATAGGAGATAGCGGCCGGCAGCCCCGCCGTTACCCGGTCGATGTAATACTCGTTCAGTTTGGCGCAGACCTTGATCTGGTCAATAATTTTCAGTTCTCCGATGTTCGTGCCTGCGGCGACCCGTTCTCCGGGGATGACATTGACAAAACTCAGCTGTCCGTCAACCGGCGCCCGTATAATCAGGTCCTGCAGCCGTTCGCGGCTCCGCTCATAGCGCTTTTCTTCGCGGCTCAGGTCGCTCCGCAGCAAGTCGGTCCGAATCCCGTTCAGGAGCGAATCATGTTTGAGTTCCTCCCGCACCAGGCGCGTGTTTTCCTTGTTGAACACAAATTCGTCAAGGGCCACCTCATACTGCGCCTTGCTCTTGATGCCCAGGCTGTATTCCTCTTCGTTCAGTGCGTTTTCCTTGCTCAGCCGCTCCAGTTCATAACCGGTTTTCAGGCTTTGCCGTTTCAGTTCGGAAGATTGCCGTTCCATCTCAATCTGTTTTTCCTGATAGTTCAGCTGCTGTTTGGCCAGTTCGTCGTGCTGGTCTTCGATGCTGCGCATCAGATCGGGATTGCTGAGCACAAGAATCGTGTCGCCAGCCTTGAGCAGACTGCCGTCTTCGGCAATGATCCGTTCCACGTTGCCAGTTTCGTAGCTGTTGATCCGGAGGGTCAGCCGGGGTTGAATCACGCCTTCCACGTCGATGTATTCCATAAACTTGTCGCGTTTGACTTCTGCAATCGTCAGTTTGTCGGCGTCGTAGCGCAAGCGCTGGGGGCCAAGTCCGGCGACGATCAGATAAATCAGTAATACGGTCACCAGAAGGCCGGTGAGGATCGGGTACCTGTAGCGTACCAGGGGATGTTTCTTTTTAATTGGAATGTCCATAGTTTTGTTATTTTAATTGGATTGATAATTTATTCGATAGATGGTAAGTCTCATTTAATCAACATTTCGTAATCTTCCGTTATCGGGATGTTCTTTTCAAAGTCGAACAGCGTAATGCTCCGCAGGGTATAATAAAGCGACCAGTAGTTGTACAGGGTGTTTATAAAATTGCGTTTGGCCGTATCCTTTTCGGTGATCGAGGCGTTCAGGTCAAGGATGGTTGATTTGCCCAGCAGGTAGAGTTTGCGGGCCACTTCGCTCCGCTTCTCCGCCGTATAATCGGCCTTGGTGGCTACCATCAGCTGATTCTTCTGCACGTTGAACTGCTTCACCGCCTTGATCACATTCATTTCAAAGTTGGTTCGATACTGGTCCGTCTGCGCGTAGATCATGTCGCGGTTGGACTTGGCCACTTCCACCTGTCCCTTGCTTCTTCCCCAGTCCAGGATGGGAAAGCTGATGCCTATCTCCACATACTGTTCGTTCAAGGGTTTCCGGTAGGCCGTTTCCATCGTCTTTCCCGTCTGCGCCAGTCCGAAACGCATGTACAGGTCGGCCTTCAGGCCGGTATTCCCCTTGGCGTAGGCCACCCGGCTGTCGCTTTCCCGTTCGGCCAGCTGCATGTTCATGATCTCGGGACTGCCCGTCAGCGCATGTTGCAGCGCGTCGCCCGCAGGCACTTCCTCCAGACGGATCGTATGGTCCGTCCGGACAAGGATCGGCGACGCTTCCTTGATGCCGAGATAGGAGCGGAGGTCTTCCATGCTGTCGTCCACATCCAGCTGAGCCGTCAGCCGGTTGCTCTCTTCGCTCAGCTTGTTGACTTCCAGCTGGAGCATCTCGTTCTCGGTAATGGTGCCGATCCTGTAGCGGCCCTGTGCAAAGGAATACAGGGTGTCGGCATTCGCATAGTTGGTCCGGGCGATTTCCAGATTCGTCTGCGCCTTGAGCAGGTTGAAAAACTTCGCCACGGTGTTGGCCGAGACCAGTTCGAGCATTTCGACATAGCTCTTCTTTGCCGCCTCGAAGCGGAGCGGCTCAATTTTCCGGTCCCATTTCAACTGGTTGTATCCCAGCAGCGACTGGCGGAATCCGGCCACCACCGGCACGGACTTGTAGGTCGTTTCGCGCTGGTCCAGTATGTCCAGACGTTGCAGACCCGTTTCGATAAACAGGCTGCCGCCCGTCAGGGCCACGTTCTGGGTGATGGACAGCGAGGCATTCGTGAGCAACTGATTTTGCTGGATGAACTGCGAGGTGCCGTCGGACAGCGTGATCGAATTGATGGCGTGATTGAAATTCGGTGTGGAACTGAAATTCAGCGCCGGCATGTAATTCGCCCTGTAATAGCAGTAATTCCAGTACGAAGACCGGAAACTGTGTCGGGCGGAGAGGATATCCGGCGACTGTTTACGCGCCAGATCGATTGCCTCGTTCATGGTCAGTACGATGGACTCCTGCGGGGATTGCGCCCAAACCGGCAGGCTCATCCAAAGTCCCGTAACGAGCAGGATTATTTTCTTCATATCAAAAAGCATATTATTAAACATATTATTTATTTCCATATACAGAGGCAAAGATCATGCCAAATGCCTAATTTGCTAATCCGCATTAAATTAGCAAAAGGAAAGCCACCGGAAAACAGTGCGAAAGCGCACAAGGCGGGTTCGATTTCGCACTTCATGAAACCATTTCGGGAAATGGAGGGAAGGAGGAGCGGGAAGTAAAGATTCGGCGCTCGGTACATAAGCATGAAAAATCAATAGGATGTAACAGACAAACCTCATTTTCACCTCATTTCCCCTGCCAAACAATCTCCGCAGCCCGAAGACGGCACGCGCCCGATTACCTCATTACCTTATGAACAGTCTGTTTCCGGTTCATGAGGTAATAAGGTCATGGGTTGCCGGTTTATTTCGGTTGCGGAGGTTGTTTGGCAGGGAAAATGAAGTATAAATGAAGTTTTTATCGTGGCCTGTCCAACAGGAGGGGTTGGTATAAGCTATTGATATTTCATCTCTGAACAAAAGAGCGTCCTCTGCACCGCTCTGCAAATGGGTTGGGAGGACGCTTGATTTTAACAGGTAAAATCGCGGCAAAAGTAATATGTTTTTTGTTAGCGGCCATCCTTTTCGCGGCTATATCTTCTCCTTCACTTGACGGCATTGGGTTGTAACCGGCGGAGAGGCGGACACATCCAACTGTACACGGTTCTTTCTCTCCGCAGAAAAAGGTCATGGAGTTTCCGGCTAAAAAAGGGAAACAGGACAACACCGATATCGGCCCGCCATGCCTTCTGTTTCCCCGTGAAATCGCATCTGACCCGGCGAAATTAGATTTGTGCTGGCCAACACAAATCTAATCCGGCGAGATTAGATTTAATGTGGCGAAAACAAATCTAATCCGGCGAAATTAGATTTAATGTGGCGAAAACAAATCTAATTTGGCGGGATTAGATTTAATTTGGCGAAAACAAATCTAATCTGGCGAAATTAGATTTAATCTGGCGAAAACAAATCTAATCTGGCGAGATTAGATTTAATTTGGCGGAAACAAATCTAATTTGGCGGGATTAGATTTGATGTGGCGACCTTCTGTAAGTTATCAACTGCTGATTTACAGCCATTTGGCGGATTTGAAGGGGGGACGGCAACGAAAAGCAGCCTTCTGAGGCATACCGGCGCCCGGAGGGTCGCATCCTGACGTCGAGGGGGCGGATGCTGCCGATCATCCCGGGGGGCGGGGAGCGTGAAACGGCCAGTCGCTCCGGAGGCTTTTCCGGGGAAGGCGGCAGGCAGGCTTTTCGGCGCTTCGGCGCCGGCAAGGTCGATTTTTTTATTTTCCCGGTCGGCAGGCAGTGAATTTCTATGTATATTCGCGTCCTCAAAAGAATAATAAAACAAGACTTTTCCGTATATGAGCAAATGTTGTTCTTCCATGTTTCGCAAGGCAGTTACGTTTTTCTTTCCCTGTAAAGAGATACAGGGCACGTGTTTTTTGTTTTTTTCGCTGTTTCTTTTCAAGATACTCTGGTTTGATTTCAGCTGGTGTGTCATTTCCACCTTCCGTCCGTTTTCCTGTGTGGAGCTGTACCTGTTCGGCGCCCTGTTCGCCCTGACGCTTTCGGCGCCGTCCGTTTTTTTCCGGAAGCCTTTCCTCCTGTGGATGACGGACGCCGCACTCGGATGTCTGCTTGTGGCCAATCTCATTTATTTCCGCACCTATTACACGGCCATCCCTTTGAGCAGTTACGGACTTGTTGGCAACATGCGGGATTTCACGAGCAGCATCTACGCTTCCCTGCGCCCGGAAGACATCCTCTTTCCGGTCTCTACCCTGGTGGCCGTCTTTTTCCGTCTGAAGCGGCGCAGGGCGCAGGGGAGCCGCCGCCCGGAAGCGGCCGGCGCCGCGGGTAAGGCCCCGGTGGATACGCCGTGTCAAACGCCCGGCAGATGGCTTTGCCGCGGGCGCTACCTGCTGCTGGTGGCCATCGTTGTGGTGGCGGCCGGCGCGTGGCTGTCCGTCCGGGGAGGATTCAAAAAATCGTATGAGGCGCTGCAAAGTTCCTATACACATACGTGCGGAACGCCGCTTTATACGGTAATAGGGTCTGTTTACTATGACTATATCCGCGACAGGGAAATCTATACGCCTGAAACGGGCAGGCATATTGCCGGATGGCTGGAGCGTCATGCAGCCTCCGGCGGGCAGGCGGCCCTGTCTGTGGAGCGCCGCATGAACTGCATTCTGATTCTTGCCGAATCGCTCGAAAGCTGGGTGCTGGAGCGCACGGTCGAAGGACAGGAGATCATGCCGTGCATGAATCGCCTGTTGCGCGATTCGACCACGCTTTATGCCTCTGAGGTACTGTCGCAGGTGAAGGGCGGCCGCTCCATCGACGCCCAGCTGATGATGAATACGGGGCTGCTGCCGGTCGATATCGGCGTATACAGTCTGAAATATCCTCACAACCTGTATCCTTCGCTGGCCAGGGCGATGAGGGAAAAGCACGGTGAGGCTTATGCCTGTACGCTTACGGCAGACAAGCCGTTTGTGTGGAATCAGAGCATGACCGTGCCGGCCTTCGGCTATGACAGCCTGCTGTCGAAAGACCACTTTGTGCAGGACGAGCAGGTGGGACCTCATTACCGCCACCAGCTGGGGGATGTGTCGCTGCTGAGGCAGTGCGCGGAAAAGATGCGCGGCGGCGAGGTCTGGAAACCCGGCGCCAATCTGTTGCAGATCGTAACCTATTCGGGACATTTTCCGTTTGCTCTTCCCGAGGATCTGAAAAAAGTGCATTTTTCGGGCGACATCCCCTTCCGGATGCGCGACTACATGACCGTGGCCCGCTATACGGATCAGGCCTTAGGCCTGTTTGTGGAGCGCGTCCGTGCGCTTCCGGCTTTTGACAGTACCTTGATTGTGATTGCGGGAGACCATGAGGGGCTTGCCGACATGCGGGATGATCTGTGCCGCGACAAAGCCGGGCGGGGCGTCGTTTCAGAAACGCCCTGTGTGCCCCTCATCGTGCTGAATGTGCCGCCGGCCCTGCGTTCCGCACTCCGGCAGCAAAAGGAGGCCTTTGACTGCTCGGGCGCCTGTATGCGCTATAAAAAAGTGATGGGACAGATTGATATTTATCCGACCCTGCTGGACTTGCTGGGACTGACGGATTATGCCTGGCGGGGACTGGGACGGAGCATCCTGCGTTCCGGTCAGAAAGGAATTGCGGTCAATGCGTATGACGCCGTGTATGGCGATGCGGAAAACATTTCGGGCGAAGACATGCGGCATCTGAAGGAAGCATGGAAAGTGTCGGACGAAATCATACGCTACGATTATTTCCGTCAGCAATAAAGACCGCTACCCGGCAGGCGGTCGCATCAGGCGCGCTGTCCGAAGCCGCCGGGTTTGGAAGGGGCGCTCCGCCGGGAACGGTCGGCGGAAAACGGTCGGATGATACCTCCGGCTGTCCGGTTCTCCGACCGGAGGTTTGATCTCCGGAAAAAATAATGCGGAAGAATGGGGGAATTATCCGGAGAATAGTGCTAATTTTGCGCTAAACGATCAAACAACGTAATGAAATCATACGGAAGACAGCATTTTTAATGAATAATAAATCAATTGAGGAACATGAAAAAATCAATGTTTTTATTTTTGGCGGGCGCGTGGATATTTTCCATGGAAGCGCAGCAGGTGACACCGGTAAAGGTGTACGAGGGACAGGAAACGATCCCGACGTATAAGCGGGGAGCGGATGAAACGAGTCCGATCTTCTATACGGGGCGGGGCGTACAGGGGGCGGCGGGACATTTTTATCCCTATCCCGCCCAGACGAATCTGGGCGACAGGCTGACGACGGAGGCCTATGATATGGTGTATCTGGAGAATGAATATTTGAAAGTCACCATTCTTCCGGCCTTCGGCGGCAAACTTTTTTCGGCCATAGACAAGACCAACGGTCACGAACTTTTCCACCGCAACAGTACGGTCAAACCCGACCTGATCGGGACACTGGGCGCCTGGATTTCAGGCGGGATCGAATGGTGCTATCCGCATCATCACCGGCCGACCACGCTCCTGCCGGTCGATTACCGTACCGTACAGAACGAAGACGGCAGTGCAACCGTATGGATCGGCGAGACGGAACGGAATCTGGGTCTGAGAGGCGTGATCGGCATTACGCTGCATCCGGGACGTTCCTGTATGGAAGCAAAGTATTACCTGAACAACAGCAGGGATGTCACGAAGAACTTTCTTTTCTGGGCCAACGTGGCCATTACGGCCAATGAAAACTTCCGAACCTTCTGGCCGCCCAGTCAGGAAATCGGCGTGTTTCACAACAACACGAGCTTCATACACTGGCCCGTGGCGCATGAGATGTATCGGGGGCTGGACTATACTTCGGGTGTGGACCTTACCTGGTGGAAAAACCATCCCGACCCGATATCCTTCTTCTTCTGGCAGGGCAAGGAAGGCTTCATCGGCGGCTACGACTACGGTTGCAAGGCGGGTACCGTTCATGTGGGCGACGTGTACAACAACAAAACTTCCAAATTGTGGCAGTTCGGCCCGGGCCTTCAGGGACAGAACGCCAGAAGAAAACTTACCGACGACGGAAAGGCCTACGTGGAACTCATGACCGGTACCTTCTCGAACAATCAGCCCGATTACAGCTGGTTCTCGCCCCATTCCGTCAAGGAAGCCGTCAATTACTGGTATCCGATACGGGATATTGAAATCGCGAAAAATGCCAACATCGACGCCGCGGTTACGCTTCAGACACGCGATCCGAAAACCGTCTTCTACGGATTCAATACGACGAAACCGCAGAAAAATGCCAGGGTACTGCTGAAGTATGGCGACGAGACGCTTGTTGACAAAACCGTCGACATCGACCCGGCTACACCTTTTACGGCCACCTGGAAGAGTAAAAAGGAACTGGACGAATATCAGCTTTACGTCGAGTTGCAGGACCACACCGGCAAGACGCTGATAGCCTATACACCCTACAGGCTACAGCATCCGGAGTTGCCCAAGCCGCAGGAAGAACCCGGGTCGCCGCAGGAAATTGAATCTGTCGAAGACCTGTATCTCGCGGGCAGATTCGTGGAACAGTTTTCGCGTCCCGGCGTCCAACCGGACGATTATTACCTGGAGGCGCTGAAAAAGTCGCCGAACGATTACCGCGTAAACATCGCCCTGGGCATACGCAGGGTCAATCAGTGGAGATATGCAGAAGCCGAACAGTATCTGCAAAGGGCGGCAGACAAGCTGCAAACGCTGTATTTCCAGCCGAAGGAAGGCGAACTGTTCTATTATCTGGCCCTGGCGCAAAAGGGACAGGGGAAAAGCGAGGAGGCTTATGCCGGCTTTTTTCAGGCGACATGGTATTACGAATGGTTTTCACCCGCATACTATCAACTGGCGCTGATGGAAAGCAGCCGCGGCGATTACGGAAAGGCTCTCGATTTTGTCAAACAGGCCTACTCGACCAATAACAATGACGGTAATATCACGGTGCTTTACAGCGCATTGCTCAGAAAACAGGGGAAAAGGGAAGAAGCGCTGGCCCTGCTGAACAAACTGCTGGAGAAAGACCCCATCAACTTTTCGGCCATCTGCGAAAAGGAACTCTTGCAGGGCAATGCCTCCATGGCCGGATGGCACGGGAACATGCAGGACGTGGACAACAATTATATCGATATGGCGCTCCTCTACATGAACGCCGGTATGTTTGATGACGCCATCCGTCTGCTTTCCTCGCTGCAAAGCGTGAAAAATCCCCTGGTATACTATTATCTGGCATGGCTTTATGAAAACAGCAACCGGCCTTCCGAGGCAACGGACATGCTTGCAGCCGCAAGCCGTCTTTCCCTGGACTACTGTTTTCCTTTCAGGGAAGAAACCCAAAAGGTGTTGACTCTGGCCGTCGAGAAGGATGCACGCAACGCCGCAGGCTATTACCTGCTGGGCAACCTGCTGTATGACAAGCGCCCGGACGAGGCGATGGAGGCATGGCGCAAGGCTGTGGAAATCAGGGAAGACTTCTCGATGGTCTGGCGGAATCTGGCCTTCGGCGCCTTCCATCACCATAAGGGGATCGAAGAGGCGGTCGGGTACATGCAGAAGGCCATAGCGGCAGACGGCAACCATCCGCGCTGGTATGCCGAACTTGAAAACTACTATGATCTTTCCCGGTTCGACTTCAAGGAATGTCTGGCCATCATGGAAAAGAACCTGGAGGCGGTCAGGAAAGACGTTACCGCGCCGCAGAGCCTGGTCAAACTCTATAATCTGAACGGGGAATATGACAAGGCCATCGACCTGTTGAAATCTCATCATTTCAGAACATGGGAAGGCGGACGCGACATCTACTATCATTACGTCGATGCCCATACATTCAAGGCGCTGGAACTGATGGAGGGCGGCAATCCCGGGGCGGCCGTCGAAGCGTTACATGCGGCCATGCTTTATCCCGAAAATCTGGAAGTGGGAAAACCGCTGAACGATGAACGGAATGCCATGCTGTACTACTTCCTGGGGCAGGCCTATGACAAGCTGGGACAGAAAAAGAAAGCCCGGGAAGCCTACACGAAAAGTACGGAAGCCAAAAATACGGAACGGTGGCCGGATTTGGTTTATTACCAGGCAAAGTCACACGAACGGCTCGGAAATGCGGCCAAAGTGGGTGAACTGTTCGAAGGCTTGATTGCCCGGGGAAAATCCATGCTGGAAAGAGGCATCACGGCTTCGGGTATCGGCGTGGAGGAAACGGCTTTGCAAAACAAGTCCCGATCCAATGCATATTATTTGCAAGCCTTGGGGAATAAGGGATTGGGAAAGGAGGAAGAAGCGAACAGCCTGTTCCGGAAAGCATTAAATGATTACAAAAATCATTTGTGGGTAAAGCACTACCTGACACAGCAGTGATACCGACAGAAAAAGGGCGCTCCAAAGCAAACGCCGTCGTCCATACAAAGAGGCGGGACGTTTTTCAGGGAGCGCCCCTTCGGGAATACCCAAAAACCATACTTCGCGGAAGAGTGCGGGGATGTGTTTTCGGCGATTGACAGGCACATTGGACAGGCAGTCTGTTCGCCGGTTGAAAAAAAACAGGGCGTATGCAATTTGACATACGCCCGTTTCTTCCTTACAGGGAGTCGATTCTTTGATTTTCCACATGAATCTCACTGCCGCTGCGGAACAGTTTTCATCTGAGCACTCGTGCGTTACCGCCCCAGATGCTCCATATCTGGTCTTCATCGGCCGGCTGTCCATAATCGGTCAGGAAGGTGGTGGCCAATACGCCGGTGGCCCATCCGAACTGAATCCACCGCTCCGGTTCCCAGCCTTTCAGGATGCCGTAGAGCAGGCCGCCAACAAAGCCGTCGCCTCCGCCGATGCGGTCGATCACGTTGACGGGACGCGGTTCGACGACATGCCACTGGTCGCCTTCGAGCATGATGGCGCCCCACAGGTGGTGGTTGGCGCTGACAACCTCGCGCAGGGTAGTGGCAAAAACAGACGCATCCGGAAAAGCCTTCTTTACGTTGCAGATCATCCCCTTGAAACTGTCGATTTTCGCAGCCAATGCCTTACCGCCGGCCTCCGGGCCTTCCATGCCGAGACAGAGCTGGAAGTCTTCTTCATTGCCGACAAGGATGTCTGAAACAGATGCGATTTCGGTAAAGATGTCGCGCAGTTCCTGTTCACGTCCTTTCCAGAAAGAAGCGCGGTAGTTCAGGTCGAACGTAATTTTTGTGCCGTATCTCCTTGCGGCGCGTGCCAGTTCAAGACAGAAGCGGCTCGTTTCGGACGACAGGGCGCCAATCAGACCGGAGAGATGCAGTATCTGCACGCCTTCCTGTCCAAAGAGGCGGTCGAGGTCAAAATCATTCACATTCAGCGTGCGTCCGACTTCGCCGCTGCGGTCATTCCAGACGCGTGGCCCGCGCAAACTGAAGCCGCTGTCGGCAATGTTAATCTGGTGGCGGTAGCCCCACGGCCCGCCCTGTTCGACTTCTTTCCCTTCGTATGTCAGATGACGGCTGCTCAGGTTGTCCTTGATAAACTGAGCGATCGGACTGCCTTTGACGAAAGTGGTCAGCACTTTCACGGGAAATCCCAGATAAGCGGATACGCTTGCCACATTGGTCTCTGCACTTGTTGCCTGCATTAGCAGCCGGTCGCTCTTATGAACGGGCTGTCCCTGTGCAATCGGGGTCAGACGGATACCCATGCTGCTGGGAACGACCAGCGCCCATTGAAATGTTTTCTTCAGTTCCATATTCATTCTTTTTTTACATGATCCACTGTCCGTTAAATTGAAAATGCGTCGAAACCGCCGTCGATCGGCGTCACCGTACCGGTTACGAAGGCCGATGCGTCGCTGGCTAACCACTGGACGGTACCCAGCAGTTCGTCGGGGCGTCCGAGGCGTTGGAAAGGCGTATGTGCCATAACCGTCTTGCAACGCTCGGAAGGCGTACCGTCAGGGTTTGTCATCAGCGTACGGTTTTGTTCCGTCAGGAAGAAACCCGGCGCAATGGCGTTCACACGCAGTCCCTCGCCGAACTTGACGGCCAGTTCGCCGGCCAGGTACTGCGTAAAATTGCTGACGGCAGCCTTGGCGCATCCGTAGCCCACGACGCGCGTCAGCGGACGTAGCGCCGACTCGGACGAGACATTGATGATGCTGCCTTTCTTCCGTGCCACCATCACTTCGGCAAAGACCATCGTTGGCAACACCGTCCCGAAGAGATTGAGGTCAACGACTCTGCGGAAGGCGTCGAGGTCGAGGTCAAAAAACGTCCTGTCCGGCGGAATCGTTGCTCCGGCCATATTGCCGCCGGCCAGGTTAATCAGCACGTCAATCCGTTCCAGGGCGGCCAAAATGTCCTGTCTGTTCCGCACGAGCGTTTCCTTGTTGAGTACGTCCGTTTCCAGAAAAAGCGCCTCGCCGCCCTCTTCCCGGATTTCGGCAGCCAGCCGGTTGCCTCCTTCCGCGTTCCGGTCGAGAATCACCACGCGGGCGCCCTCGCCGGCCAGATGTTTGGCCATACAGCCGCCCAGAATCCCGCACCCTCCGGTCAGCAGGATCACTTTGTCTTTGATATCAAATAAGTTTGCCATAAAAAAACGATTTATAAACAGTTAGTATAGTAGTCAATGTTTTCCTTCATCAGGATGTCGACAGGCATGTAGTTCATCTTTTTGACCGGCTGTTTTAATATCAGGTGATGAAACAGCGCTTTCAGGCTGTTGTATCCCTGAATTTCGGGACGCTGCGCGATCAGAAACGAAACGATGCCGTTTTTCAGATAGGGAATATTGGCTTTGACGGCGTCATAACCCACGAGCGCAAAATCGAACTTCTCTCTCTTGAGAAACCAGGAAGCCACCATACTTACCCGCGAATTGAACATGATGCCGCCCCTGCATCCGGCTTTGGGCCGGATCAGGCGGTCCAGCAACTGTTCGTTTTTCTCCGGAGAACCGGCCTGAATGAACGCGGAAAGAATCTTACCCTGAAAACCGGCTTCGGACAGACAGTTTCGGAATCCTTCTTCGCGCCGGGTGCACTGTATCGACTCAAAACGCGCATGATGCCTCATGTTGAAAATAATGATATTGTCATCCTTCCGGATTTGTCCGAGCAACAGCCGGCCACCCAGATACCCCGACCGGAAAGCATCCGGCCCGTTATAGGCAATGCAATTCGTGTCTTCCAGCCATGCATCAAGTAAAACGTATGGCGTTTCCTGACTGTCAAGCCACTGTGTCAGTCGCAAAACTTTTTCCCTGAACAGGGTGGCAATAATAACTCCCTGTACATCCGTTTTCCTGATCGAGCGAACCGCCGCGTCAAAACTTTTTTTATCGTACGGATCAAACGGAAGCTGTTTCACTTCCATGCGGAAGTCGGCATATTCCTGTTCGGCTTTGCGGATGCCTTCATTGACTTTCGACCAGTATTCGTCCGGCAGAAAGGCGGGAATAAGCGAGAGGATACGGCAGGGCTTTTCAGAGGCAAGCGAATGGACGGCCAGGCTGGGTTGATAGTTGATTTCCGCCATCACCCGCTGTATTTTTTCCTGTGCTTCCTTCGAAACCTTCCCCCGGTTATGCAATACGCGATCTACTGTTCCGGTCGAAACGCCGGCCATCGCAGCAATATCTGCAATTCTGCAGTTCCTTTTCTTCGTTTTCTTTGTTGTTTTCTTTTTCATGCGAGCACGACTTGTTTGTTTATCCCTTCCTCTGTATTCATGCCTTTGGCATAAGGTGTGCACACACGTTTCATTTAAATCAGCCATGCGTGCATGCACGTCGTGCAAAAGTACGGATTTCCCCGGAAGATAAAACACATCCTGCCCGAAAAATACCGCATTTCGCATCACTAACCGCAAACCGCTAACCACCTGTTTTTATTCGTCTGTATTTAATGCCGGAGATTTTATGTACTTTTGCGTCCTGAAAAAATAATCCTTTCAAACGATGAATTTTGTTGAAGAACTGAGATGGAGGGGCATGATCCATAACATGATGCCCGGTACGGAAGAACAACTGCAAAAGGAAACAACTTCTGCATATGTAGGAATCGATCCGACGGCCGATTCGCTGCACATCGGTCATCTGGTGGGTGTGATGATGCTGAGACATTTCCAGCGTGCCGGCCACCGGCCTGTCGCCCTGATTGGCGGCGCCACGGGGATGATTGGCGATCCGTCCATGAAGTCTGCCGAGCGCAACCTGCTGGATGAACCCACCCTGAGGCATAATCAGCACTGTATTGGCAAACAGCTGGCGCGCTTTCTGGATTTCGAGTCAAAAACACCCAATGCAGCCAAATTAGTCAATAACTACGACTGGATGAAAGACTATACGTTCCTGAATTTCATCCGCGACATTGGAAAAATGATTACAGTCAATTACATGATGGCGAAAGATTCCGTCAAAAAGCGTCTGAGCGCCGAATCCAAAACGGGACTGTCCTTTACGGAATTTTCTTACCAACTGTTACAGGGATATGATTTTCTGTATTTGTATGAACACGAAGGCTGTCGCCTGCAAATGGGCGGTTCCGACCAGTGGGGCAACATCACGACCGGTGCGGACCTGATTCGCCGCAAAACAGGCGGAGAGGTGTTTGCGCTGACCTGTCCGCTGATCACCAAGGCCGACGGCGGCAAGTTCGGCAAAACGGAATCCGGCAACGTCTGGCTGGACCGTCGCTATACCTCTCCTTACAAATTCTATCAGTTCTGGCTGAATGTAAGTGATGAAGACGCCGCCAGATATATCCGAATCTTCACCGCATTAAGCCGGGAAGAAATCGCTGCGCTGGAAGAAGAGCAGGCTGTTGCACCGCATTTGAGACCCTTGCAGAAACGCCTGAGCAGAGAAGTGACCGTCATGACACATTCGCAGGCTGATTACGATGCGGCGGTGGAAGCTACCGCCATTTTGTTTGGGAACTCGACTTCCGAAACGCTGAAAAGACTGGATGAGGATACATTGCTGGCCGTGTTCGAAGGCGTTCCCCAGTTTGAAGTTTCGCGTGATGAACTGACCGGCGGCATCAGGGCGATTGACCTTTGCACGGAAAAAGCGGCTGTTTTTTCTTCAAAAGGTGAGATGCGTAAACTGATGCAGAGCGGCGGTATCAGTCTGAACAGGGAAAAACTGACCGAACCGGATCAGCTGATTGACAGCAACCGTTTATTGAACAACAAATATCTGCTGTTGCAGCGCGGCAGGAAAAACTATTTTTTGCTGATTGCAAAATAACTCTCCGTCTGAGGTTATTTCTTCTTTTGATGTGCTATGTCAGTCTCAGGTTCGGCAAACTCATGGGCCGCCGATAAATCGGGCAGGGATTCAAAGACGGGGTACGCTTCCGTCCGCCTCCGAATCCCTGCACTTTTGCCGTCAAGGGCTGCCGCGGCCGACCGTCAGTAGCCGAACAGTTTTTCCAAAGACAGTTCCCTTACTTCGGCTATCTTTTTCAGATAATTGAAATCAATCCGGTCTCTTTTTCCGATTAGGAGCAGCGAATAACCGGCCGGGCTGATATGTCGGTCGAAATACGCTTGCATGTCATCCAGTTTCATGGTCTGAATCGCTTCATAGACGGGTTTCCGGATGTCATAATCAATGCCGCGGTCTTTCAGCGACATGTAATTCCAGAAAATATCCGATTTGGTGATCCGTTCCGAACGCATGTTGTTCAGTACGTATTCCCTGCTTACCTCAAACGCCTTTTCCGAACGGGCCATCGTGGTCAGCATTTCACGGAAAGCGCTGATGGCCGTTGCCATTTTGTCGGACTGAGTGCCCACATACGCCTGAATGTAATTGGACCGACCGGCCCTCGGCGGTCCGGATACGAAGGCATAGGCCGAATAAGCCAGTCCGCGGGCTTCGCGGATTTCCTGGAAGACAATGGAATTCATCCCGGCGCCGTAGTATGCATTGAACATGGATTCGAAGGGCATCAGTGCGGGATCGAATGTCACGTCTTTTGCCAGCAGCATGATTTCGGCCTGCACCATGTCGTAGTCGGCAAAGTAGACGACGGGCCTGTCCATCGGCAATTCGGGATATTCCACGCGCGGAGGCACGTCTTTCAATACTTCGGGCGTGTTGAGTTTCTTCAATATGCCGGCGATTCGCTCCTTCGAATCGGGTCCGTAATAGAAATAACCATGCCGGTAGGCGGCAAACTGCCTGATGATGTCGATCAGTTCCTGCGGGTCAATGGCCTTGAGTTCCTCTTCGCTCAGCAGGTCCGTAAAGGCCGATCGCGGGCCGTACTTGAGATAGTTCACCAGTCCGCCCCGCAGGATTTGCGACTTGTTCAGCTTGGCATTGGCCCGTTCCTTGAGGATGTCGTTCACCAGATTGTCGTAGGCCTCCCGGTTGACGGCGGCGTCGTTCATCATTTCCTCCATCAGTGCGAGCGAGCGGTCGAGGGTCTCGTCCAGACCGGACACGCTGACATAGGAACGGCTGGAAGTGGCCGACACATAGAAATCCATCGCCAGCTTGTACATTTCCATTTTCAAGGCTTCAGGCGTGTATTTGGAGGTACCCAGATAGGGCAAATAACCGAAGGCCAGCGCCAGCTTCTTGTCTGTGACGTCGGATATTTCCACAAACCGGTCTAAGGAGTAAATCTTGTTGGAGACATTCTCCGTATAGTAGAAATCAATGCCTTCCTTCAGCGTCTGTTTTTGGATGAGCGTTCCGTAATCAAGGAATACGGGTTCGATGGGTTCCGGCTTCATGGCCAGCAGTTCGCGGGCGAAGGCCGATTCCTCGTCGCGGTTAATCGTAATCGGGGTGATGTGCGGTTTGTCAACCAGCACCTTCTCCCTGTTTTCTCCGGTTCGCTTGTATACGGTCACGTAATTGTCCCTGAAAAATTCATTGGCAAAGGCGACCAATTCCGTCTTGGTGATGCGTGCCATCCGGTCGATTTCGGAGAGGTAATCCTTCCATTCCACCTCGTTGATGAAAGACTCGAGGAAGGAGTATACGCCGTAGCGCCCGTCCGTAATCCGGATGAGTTGCAGTTTGAGGTTGTTGACGGTAGCCTCCAGCAGGTCTTCGTCGAAGTCGCCAGCTTTCAGCTTTTTGATTTCGTCCTGTATCAGGCCGCTCACTTCCTCGAGCGTCTGGCCTTCCCGCGGCGTGCCCATGAATACGAAGACGCCGTAATCTTTCATCTTCCTGGTGCCGGCCACCATTTGCAGGACTTTTTGCTGCTGCAGCAAATCCAGATCAATCAAACCCGCTTTGCCATTATAGAAAACGGCGCCGATCAGTTCCAGAAACAAGGCTTCCCTGGACCCGGCGTTGCCGTAGCGGTAACCCACGACGACCTGCTCCTGATCGGGCGTGGAGACTTCAAACGTCTTGGGCGCGGTCAGCGGCGCTTCCGTGACCGGAGCGGCATGTTTCAGGTCTTTGTTCGGCTTCATTTGACCGAAATGTTTATCGACCAGCCGGATGGTGGTCTCAAAATCCAGATCGCCGCACATCAGCACAGCCATGTTGTTGGGCGCATAATAATATTTCTGAAACGCCATGACACTGTTCATCGAAGGATTCTTCAGATGCTCCGGCAGTCCGATGATGTCAACCCTGTAGGGATGTTCGGCAAACAGGCCTTCAAAGAGCTTGCTCCATATCCGCGACGCCCCTCGGTCCTGATACATGTTGAACTCTTCGTATACGGTTTCCAACTCGGTGTGGAAAAGGCGCAGCTGCATGTTGGTAAACCGGTCGTATTCGAGTTGGAGGAAGCGGTCGATTTCGTTGGCCGGAATTTCGTTTACGAAGACCGTCATGTCGTAGCTGGTAAAGGCATTCGTCTCCGAAGCGCCTACCGCACCGACAATCTTGTCATATTCGTTCGAGATCGCATACTTGGCCGCTTCCTGCGAAACGGCATCAATCCGTCCGTAGATTTCTTTTTTAAGCTCGGGAGTCGGCGCTGCCTTGTGAGCCTCATACAGTGCGGCAATGCTGTCGAGCAGCGGTTTCTCCCTTTCCCAGTCGGACGTGCCGACATGACTGGTTCCCTTGAACATCATGTGTTCCAGATAATGCGCCAGTCCCGTATTGTCGCGCGGATCGTCTCCGGAGCCGACTTTTACGGCAATCATGGTCTGAATACGGGGTTCATCCGTATTTTTCGACAGATACACTTTCAAGCCGTTCTCCAGCGTATAGACGCGCAGTTTGAACGGGTCGTTCGTGACTTCTTCAAAGGCATAACCGTTCCCGTCCGTCAGAGAAACGGCCTCATGTCCTTTTTCCTGACTGCAGGCAAGCCACAGGCATAACGGAATCCATAACAAAATAGATTTTCTCATATCATTAAGTTTTAAAATATAATCGGAATCAAAGGTATAACGATTTATGCTAACGGTTGCACACTTTGGTCGCCAAAATTCAGGAAGATACACCGGATTGGGCAGCCGGACGGCATTTACGTTTGAAACCGAACGGACGGTTTTCGGCATCCGCGAATTTTTCCGGTGAAAAGTCGTAACTTTGCGACCGAAAGTTATATACATTCATTATGAAGACAAATTTAAGTTCCAAGATCACGTTGACAAAAATACCGAAACGGTTTTATCAGCCGGAAAATGCCTACGAACATTCGGTACTTGCGCGTTTCGAGAAGATACCGACGTTTATCTACCCGCAGGATGAAGACGGCGCCCGGGCCGTGGCCGAAGAGGTTGCCGAACAGATCCGGCTCAGGCGGAGCCGCTCGCAACAGTTTGTACTGGCGCTGTCGGGCGGGCGTTCCCTGCGCAAAATATTCGCCGAATGGATCCGGCTCTATCGCGCGGGAGAGTTGAGTTTCGACCACGTAATCATTTTCCTGATCTACGAATTTTATCCGCTCAACACCGCGGCTGCCGGCAACCTGACACGCCTGAAGGAAGAGTTTCTGGATCATGTGGACATCGCCCCCACCGGCGTCCATTACCCCGACCGGTTCATGAACCGGGATTCCATCTACGATCTTTACCGGGGATACGACAAGCAGATCGAGGCGGTCGGCGGCATAGACTACCTGATCTCCGGCATCGGCCATTCCGGCGGCATCGGGTTCAACGGCGCGGGATCGGCCGTCAGTTCGCGCACCCATCTGGTGATGCTGGACAACGACTCGCGCAAGAAAGCCGCCCGGATGTTCAGCCAGGTGCCCTCCGGCGTAATCACCATGGGGCTGGCCACGATCCTGAAGGCCCGGAATATTCTGCTGGTGGCCTGGGGCGAAGGGAAATCGCGCGATGTGCGCTGCCTGGTGGAAGGCGCCTCGAACGACGCGCTCCCCGCTACCTCCCTGCAAAATCATACGGGAACCAAAGTGGTTGTCGACCTGCAGGCGGCCAGCGAGTTGACCCGGATCAGTCATCCCTGGCTTGTTTCCAAGTGCGAATGGGACAACAAACTGATCCGCCGGGCCATTGTCTGGCTGTGCACACTCACCGGCAAACCGATTCTGAAACTGACCAACAAGGACTATACCGAACATGAACTCGGCGAACTGATCGCCCTGTGGGGTTCGGCCTACAATGTAAACATCCGGATATTCAACGATATCCAGCATACGATCACGGGCTGGCCGGGCGGCAAACCGAATGCCGATGACGCCTGCCGCCCGGAACGTGCAACCCCTTATCCGAAAAGGGTCATTGTATTCAGTCCGCATCCCGACGACGACGTGATTTCGATGGGCGGTACGCTTCGCCGGCTCTGCGACCAGCGCCACGAGGTGCATGTGGCCTATCAGGTCTCCGGCAACATCGCCGTGGGCGACGAGGACGTGGTCCGCTACTGCGAATACCTGCGCGATGTCTGCGCACGCTATACGGCGGACGAAACCGTGAGACGCAAGGCCGAAGAGATTATCCGTTTCCTGCGCTGCGAAAAAACAGCCGGCGAGCCGGAACATCCGGACGTCCTCTTCATGAAAGGCACGATCCGCCGCGAAGAAGCACGCACCGCCTGCCGCTACTCGGGCGTGAAGGACGAAAACGTCCATTTTCTGGATTTGCCGTTTTATGAAACGGGGGCCATCCGGAAAAACAGCCTGAGCGAAGCGGATATCGACATCATCACGCAACTGCTGAGGAACATTCAACCGGATCAGCTGTTTGTGGCCGGCGACCTGTCCGACCCGCACGGAACGCACAAAGTGTGTCTGGATGCGGTGCTGGCAGCTGTCGACGGACTGAAAAACGAAGACTGGCTGAAACAGTGTCGTATCTGGATGTATCGCGGCGCATGGGCGGAATGGGAGATGGACCACATCGAGATGGCGGTGCCCATCAGCCCGGAAGAACTGCGTTTCAAGCGGAATGCCATCCTCAAGCACCAGTCGCAGGCCGAAAGCGCCCCGTTTCCCGGCGACGACGAACGCCTTTTCTGGCAACGTGCCGAAGACCGCAACCGCGCTACCGCCGAGCTTTATCAGAAACTCGGCCTGGCCTCCTACGAAGCCATCGAAGCTTTTGTACAGTACCTCCCGACGAAAGATTGAGATGGCAGGATTCGGAAATTCGGGAAGAACGTGTTGAAGTTTATCAGGGAATGGACGCTCCCCCTCGCGATGACGGCCGGAGCGCTGACGCATGTCTGGATGGGGCGTCTCTCCTTTTTGACGCCCTGGCTCATCTTTTTGATGCTGCTGCTTACCTTTTGTAAAATGTCGTGGCACGACATCCGGTTTCATCCTGCCCACGGCTGGCTTCTGCTGATTCAACTGGCAGGCAATGTGCTGATTTACGTGCTGATTTCCCCCTTCGACGAGGTCGTGGCGCAGGGAGCCATGCTCTGCATCCTGGCGCCCACGGCCACGGCCGCAGCCGTGATCACCGGCATGTTGGGCGGCAACGTGGGCTTTCTGACAGCCTACGTTTTATTTTGCAACGTGGCCGTGGCGGTGATGGCGCCGATAGAGTTTTCGATGATCGGCGTACACGGCAACCTCTCCTTCCTGCCATCCGTTCTGTTCATCTGCCGCAAGGTTTTTCCACTGCTTGTCCTGCCGCTGCTCATCGCGTTCATGCTGCGGCTGTGGGCGCCCAAAGTGCACAGGGTGTTGCTGAGCGTGCCGAAATTGACGTTCTACCTCTGGACCGTCGCCTTAATGATTGTGACGGGGATCACCGTCCATGACATGCTCAACCGCAGCGCCTCGGACAGGCAAACAGCCGTCACGCTGGCCGTCGTCTCCCTGGTGATTTGCGGTCTGCAATTCCTGCTCGGGCGACGCATCGGACGCCGCTATGGAGACCCCGTCTCTTCGGGACAGGGACTGGGACAGAAAAATACAATTCTGGCGCTCTGGATGGCGCAAACCTATCTGCATCCCTTAGTCGGCATCGCCCCGGCCACCTATATCCTGTGGCAGAACATGATCAACTCGTATCAGCTATGGAGGAGGAACAGAAACACAAACACCGCGAAAGCCACATAAGGGCGAGTTAAGAAGTGAACCTCATGTGAGGAGAAGCGGTATGGAAACAGGCTGTCAGACAATGAATCCGACAGGCCTGTTTTATTTTTTCCGGAATATGATTCAGACCCTGTCGGAAAGGAAAACGGAAAAACACGTCTGCCTGTCGGCAAAGCCATAAAAAAAGACGGATTCAGACTCCCGTCCA
>JAISMO010000080.1 GCA_031276675.1 Tannerella sp. | reverse complement strand
TCCCGTTATGCTTACTGTTTTCATCTTTCCTGTTATTTTTCGTATGTTTTCGAATCGCAAATGTAACGGATTTTTTTAATTCATATATCCGACGCATCATTTAATCAATGATGATAAGCGACGATGTCAAAGTAAGTATTAGTCAGGAAAAAATAACAGACGATGCAAAAGGGGACGGGTTAAAAGGGTATCTGACCCATACAGGCCTTCCGGCAAAGGATGTCTATCAACAATACCGCGAATTGTGGGTAATTGAGCGTGCATACAGAGTAACAAAAGGAACGCTTGAAATGCGTCCGATATTTTATCCGATATTGTCACGCGATTTGGGGCCGGGAAAAATGCCGGAACGGTTACGGTCGCTTTTATAGAACCCAGGCCGTATGAGTCGTTTTATCATTACCGCCATAGACGGGGACGATTCGGGGCAGTCGTGGCGTTTGACAAAGAGTTCGGACAGCGTGTACGGCTGGACGCTTATGGCGTACAGCGACCCGTTGAGACAGTCAATCAATAAGGTATCGTCCCTGCGTCGGGCTTACGTTTCTCAACACATTCTTCATTCGGTATTCCGTAGGCGTGCATCCCTTTATTTTTTTGAACTGGCGGGCGATGTTTTTATAATCCGAAAATCCGGACGTATCGGCAATTTCAATGATCGTATCGGAGGTCTCCAGCAGTTGGAAGGCAAACCTTTCGATCCGCAGGTTCATGATGTAATTATATATGGGGACGCCGATCTCCTGCTTGAAACGGCTTTCCAGCAGGCGTCTGGAAAGCGGAACCAGCCGGGTGATTTGATCGATCGTCAGTTTCCGGTCCGCATGTTGATGGATGTAGCGCAGGGCGGTTGCGATGTATTTGTCGTTTGTGGCATACATGTCTGTGGAGTGTCGCGTAGTTACATGCGTGGGCTGGACGATTACGTCTTCATGGTGTCCGTCGGGGTTTTGAATCATCCGGGTCATCAGCCGGGCGGTTTCATAGCCGCCTTTCTCCACGGCCTGATTGATGGACGAGAGTGGCGGGTCGGACAGGGTGCAGACGGCTTCGTCGTTGTCGACGCCCAGCACGGCAATTTCTTCAGGTATTTTGAGGCCGCACTGCTTGCACACTTCCGCGATGTGGTGTCCCTGATTGTCGTCGCAGGCCATGATCCCGACCGGTTTGGGCAGTGCCTTCAGCCAGGCGATCAGAGGCGCCGATTCGTAATACCAGAGGTCTTTAAAGTCATCGTTCCGGTATTCGTAAAAACGGGTTCCCAGCTGATAGCGGTCGAGTTCTTCCCTGAATCCCAGACACCGTTCCGAAGACCATACGATGTCCTTGAATCCATAAAAGGCAAAGTGTTTGAATCCTTTCCGGACATAATAATCGGCGCCCATTTTACCGGCCAGTTTGTGAGCGCCGGTGATGTTGGGAATCTCGGTAAAGCGCGATTTGAAATCCTGCGCGATGGCGGCGATGCCGTTTTCTCTGAAAATACCGACGCGGTCGGTGTTGTAAAACTGTGCGATGATGCCGTCCGCCTTCCACTTTTTTGCCCAGTCCAGCACGCCTTCCACTTCGTGCTCCACCCGGTACGAAAATGGCATTTTGCACAACACCCACGGTTCATGCTCTTTCGCATAGCGGACAATTCCCTTCAGGAGTTTTTTTGCATATTCCTCCGACAGATCCGTCAATAAAATGACCCGGGGCATGGTTTCATTTCTTTAAAGCGTGATTCTTCATTTTCCCGTTCCCCACGTTGTATGGGGGCTTGCTCCCATTTTCAGTTTCAGGCTGCCGCCCTTCAGCAGTTCTTTAGCCGGGAACTTGAACGAGTGCAGCGGTCGGCCGTTCAGTGTGGCCGACTGTACGTACAGACGGGTGCGCGAAGCGCCTTCGGCTTCGATCGTGAAAACCGTCCCGCGTCCATACCGTCTGCCCAGATCAATCTCCACTTTCTCGAACAGCGGAGAGGCGATTTCATAGACCGGTTCCGTGCTGCATCCGCCATCGGTCTGGAACAGGCCCAGCGCAGCCATTACGAACCAGGCGCTCATCTGCCCCTGGTCTTCGTCGCCCAGGCAGGCATTGGCGATGTCGAAGCCGTAGTAGCGGTCGATGATGGAACGGCTCCATCGCTGCGTTTGCCACGGCTGGCCGGCCCAGTTGAACAGGAATGCAAAATGCATTGACTGCTGGTTGCCCTGTACGACCGGGAAGTCCCAGTAGCGGTCGCCCGGTGCATTGTAACGCCAAGGCTCGCTGGCTTCGAAGCCCCACGTCAGCCGGTCGATGAAACGCTGCCTGCCGACGGCTTCCACCAGTGCAGGCACATCCTGCGGAACAAAAAAGGTGAGTTGCCAGGCATTGCCTTCCACATAGTGCCGGTTTGCGCCCGACGTGAAGGGGTCGAATGGCTGCTCCCAGCGGCCGTCGGCATAGCGGAGGTGTGCATATCCCGAATCGGGTTCGATGGCATTGCGCCACCAGGCGCCCCGCCCGGCAAAACGGGCATATTCGTCTTCCTTCCCCAGGGCTTTGGCTAACTGGCTCACGGCCCAGTCGTCGTATGCATATTCCAGGGTATTGGAAAAACGGCCTTTGTCGGCCGGCACATAGTGATAGCGGAGATAGGCATCCAGGTCGCGGTTGCCGGCAAACCCGCCGCCGGGTCTTGCCGGAGGGGTGGTTTGCATCTTTTTGACGGCTTCGAACATCTTCTCTGCGTCGTAGTCGCGGATGCCCATCTGGTAGGCGCCTGCCATCAGCGGTATCTCATGTTCGCCCACCATCACGGGGATGTATTCCATGCCCGCAGGCCCTTTGGCCAGCCAGCCGCAGGCATCGTACATCGCCAGTTGCGACTTGACCCAGCGCGACGACCATTCGGGTGCGATCAGATTCCAGACCTGATTGAGATTCCAGAACGTGTTCCAGAACGCATCGCATCCCAGAGCAACGGCATCGGGGTCGGCCAACTGCCGGATCTGCTCGGTCGCGTCCCTCCAGCGGCCGTCCGTGTCGCTGAACGTGTTACGGCAAAATGAACGGTACAGATTGGTGTAGAAACGGACCTTTTCGCGCCGGTCGACACTGCGAATCCGGATACGTCCCAGCAGATCGTTCCACACGTCGCGCTGATAGCGGCGCACAGCCTCGAAATCCCACCCGAAGGGACGGATGACTTCGGTCTCCAGATTCCTGCGCGCGCCCTCCATATCTACGTATGAAATGGCGGAACGCACCTGCACCGTGCTGTCGGCCTGTGTGTCGAACTCCGCATAGCAACCGGCCTGTTTCAGGTGGACGCCGCGGATGAGGCAACTGTCGGAAAGCGTATGGTCCGTCCACCCGCCGAAGCGCGTGATGTCATGGTCGAACTCTATCACGAAATAAACCGTGTAGTCCTGATCGGCATCATGCGACCAGACGTGTTTTGACTGCTGTTTGCAAAAACCTTCCACGCGACCGGCGCTCACCTGCTGCATCTGCGCCTCGAGAATCTCATAGTCGTATTCGGCAGGGATTTTCAGGTCTATCAATACACGCGCCTGCGACCCTTTGGGACAGGTATAGCGCTGAAATCCGCAGCGCGTGGTAGCCGTAAGTTCGGCAGTGATGTCGTAATCCGTCAGATGAACCTTGTAATACCCCAGCGGCGCTTCTTCCGTAGCCTTGTCGATCGCCGACCGGTAACCGGCGTCGGATTTGAGCCGTTCCGACTGGTCGCCGATACGGGTCTTCAGGACACCGGTGACAGGCAACATGCCCAGCCCGCCCATCGTCCACTCATGAATATGACTGAACACTCCGACGCTTTCGAACGAGGGCTGATAACCGGCCTGCCAGCCGCCGTTCTGGTTGTCGGGACTGAGTTTGACCATGCTGAAGGGCATCCACGGGCCGGGCGCAATCATCCAGCGTGAATGCGCCGTCCCCATCAATGTGTTCACATAATCGGCCGGCGTGACCGGCGGTTGCGGACTGCGCATCACTTTTCCCCGCGCGATTGTCCGCTCCCCGATGCAGACGGCATACGCGCTCTCCACAGGCGCCGACACGGCCGGCATCGGCGCTTCCAGCACATACCGGCCTTTTTCGATCGTTTGTTCGAGAATGGTGCTGCCATCCAGACTAACATGCAACAACGCATTTCCCGACAGACATTCCACATCCGTCAGCAGGGGTTGTGCCGCCTGCACGTTCCCGTCCGTCAGGCTGTAACCGGCTGCCTGCACGCCGCGTACAAAAGCGGCCGGATGCACAGCCTGCAGGCACGCCCTCTCCGGCCCTTCCAGGCGGATGCCGTCGAACGTCAGCCACGAACCTTCCAGCACGGTAAAATTGATTTCGTTGCCGCCTTCATGGATCAGTTCGGCCGGGAGGCGTATTTCGACAGCCAGGAGCACACTGTCGCCCGGACGCTCTGCCATGTTCCCGCTGCCTTCCGGGACGGCGTATTTCCAGCCTTGTCCGTTGACGCTCACCTTAAACAGCGGCGGCTGAATGCTGTCGGCATTCAATACGTCGACTGTCAGTTTCCAGCAGCCATCCTTCGGTACGGTTTCCATGCCGAAGAGCACGTTCAGCACATGGGTTCGCCAGCCGGCAGTTTCGCTGGTCCCTCCCCACCGGTTGGCCGGGCCGGGCAGGATAAAAGGCCAGTCGGCCCCGGGCGTGGAATGTCCGATCAGGTAAAAACGGTCTTCCCATCCGAAGTCGTATTGGAGAAAATCCTGATAACGCTCCGGTGACAGGGCAAATTCCGTAGCCCGGCCATCGCGTGTACCGATCTGCCAGATCACCTGGGTGCGAGACTCGTATTGACAGGACGCAAAAGCGAAAACAAATAATAATAAAGCGATTCTATTTTTCATAAGTCATCTATTTTACCTTGGCCTTTCCTCCCTTCTTCCGAATAGAGGGCGTAATATTAGGAAGAAAATGCAACATATGCAAACATGCTGTTCAGAAGGCTAACTCTTTTTTTAAGGCGCTGTTATAAGTTCCGGCAGGGGATTTTTTGCCTGTCTACTCCTCCGGTCGCAAAACCGTTGATGACATTGGGCCGGCGGCCCGAAGTGTTATTGGGTGGCGGACGGCGTCTCAACGCACGCCCAACTCGCTGAACATCCGCGCATACACAGCCGCCTTTTCCGCCAGCGGTCTGGGATACGCCCGCGACGACGAGGGCATACGGTAGATACGCAGTTTTCGACCCTGATACACGGTTTCCGTATAGTTGCCCGTCCCGGGTTCGTCGGCCTCAACAAGCGTCAGCAAGGTATCCATTGCTTTCTGCCCCGTCAATACAATAGCCTCGCAACGGGGCAGTTTGGCCAGTACTTCGGTCAGGTCGACCGGCGTCAAGACTTCCAGAAACCTGTCCGACGCATTGCCTTTCAAACGTTTTACCTCCATGGCCGTATCCCACAGGGCGATGCCCCTTACGGTGAGAAATTCGCGTATTGCCTGTTCTCTGAACGACTTGCGGTCGGCGGTCAGGAAATGATCCGCACGGTCGAAAAAGACCAGACCGAAAATCCGCCACATGTCATTCTGAAGGTTCGGGTAAAAAAAATCCATTTTCCAGCGTTCCCTTTTCGGCGGGAAGCTTCCCAGCATCAGCACCCGTGCCGCAACGGGGAAAAACGGCGGCAACGGATGCAATTCTCTTTCCTGTTTCTCTATCATACACCTGTTGAAATTGCCGCAAATGTACACAAAATTAGCGGGCAGTGATTAGTGATCAGTGGTTAGTGATTAGCGGTTAGCGGTCGGTGATGCGAAGCGGCGACTGTCTGTCACGCTTCGCGTTACTCATCACTAACCACTAACCGCTAACCACTGACCACAGACCGCTGAAATCACGCTTTTTTTTCTTTACCTTTGTGCCTCTTTTTGTAAAACAAAATTATGTACAGAACAGATACATGTGGCGCATTGCGTCTTTCAGACAAAGGACGGACGGTTACGCTGGCCGGGTGGGTGCAGAAGGTACGCCGGATGGGTGGAATGACGTTTGTCGACCTGCGTGACCGATATGGGATTACACAGCTGGTCTTCAACGGGGCGACGGACGCTGCGCTCTGCGAAGAGGCAAACGGGCTGGGACGCGAATACGTCATCCGGGTAACCGGTACGGTGACGGAACGCTCGAACAAAAACCCGCATCTCCCGACGGGCGAGATTGAAATCACGGTCTCCCGGCTGACCGTACTGAATGCGGCCGCGACGCCTCCCTTCACCATCGAGGACGATACCGACGGCGGCGATGAACTGCGCATGAAGTATCGCTACCTGGACCTGCGCCGGCGGGCTGTGCGCGGCAACCTCGAACTCCGCCACCGGATGACCGTTGAGGTGCGCAGCTATCTGGACAAACTGGGCTTTATGGAAGTGGAAACGCCGGTACTCATCAGTTCCACGCCGGAGGGTGCGCGCGATTTTGTGGTGCCCTCCAGGATGAATCCGGGACAGTTCTACGCCCTGCCCCAGTCTCCCCAGACCTTCAAGCAACTGCTGATGGTGTCGGGTTTCGATCGCTATTTCCAGATTGTGAAATGCTTTCGCGACGAAGACCTGCGTGCCGACCGTCAGCCGGAGTTTACGCAGATCGACTGCGAGATGAGTTTCGTGGAGCAGGACGACGTGCTGCATGTGTTTGAAGGCCTGTCGAAGCATCTGTTGCGAAGCATCCGGGGCCTGGAGATCGGCGAGCCTTTTCCGCGCATGACCTGGGCGGACGCCATGAAATATTACGGCACGGACAAGCCGGACCTCCGCTTCGGCATGAAGTTCGTCGAACCGGACTTTCTGAGGGGACACGGATTCCCGCTCTTCGACGGCGCCGCCTACATTGGCGGCATCTGTGCCAAAGGGGCCGCCGGATATACCCGCAAGCAGCTGGATGCGCTGACCGATTTCGTCAGGCGCCCGCAAATCGGCGCCAAAGGACTGGTTTACGCCCGTGTGGAAGCGGACGGCACGGTCAAATCCAGCGTGGACAAATGCTATGCACCGGACATCCTGCAACGGCTGAAGGCCGCCTTCGACGCCGAACCGGGCGATTTGATACTGATCCTCTCCGGCGACGACACGGCGAAAACGCGCAGGCAGCTTGGCGAGTTGCGTCTCGAAATGGGCCACCGGCTGGGACTTCGCGACCGGAACGCCTTCGCCTGTCTGTGGGTGATCGACTTTCCGCTGCTGGAATGGAGTGAGGAAGACAATCGCTTTTACGCCATGCATCATCCCTTTACCGCGCCCAAGCCGGAAGACCTCCATTTGCTGGACACGAATCCCGGAGCCGTTCGCGCCAATGCATACGACATGGTCATCAACGGCGTGGAAATCGGCGGCGGCTCCATCCGTATCCACGACAGCGCGCTGCAAAACAGCATGTTCCGACTGCTGGGCTTTAGCGACGACGAGGCGCAGGCGCGTTTCGGATTCCTGATGAACGCTTTCCGTTACGGCGCACCCCCTCACGGCGGCATCGCATACGGGCTGGACCGCTGGGTGTCGCTCCTGGCCGGACTGGATTCCATCCGCGACTGCATCGCCTTTCCAAAAAATAATGCCGGACGCGACGTCATGATTGACGCGCCTTCGTCCATCGAACCGGCACAGCTGAAGGAACTGAACCTGGCCGTCCTTCCCCCGCAATGAGCGGTTAGCGGTTAGCGGTTAGTGGTTAGTGATGAGTGGTTAGTCTTTACTTTGTTTCCGGAATGAACCGGAAGCCCTTTTTTCGTTCCTTAAATGTTGGATAACTGAGTAAATGCGTTACATTTGCATCGGTTCCTGTAAAAACAACAATAAAAATGGCAGTTCCTGTACATAGCAGTCGATTACACATTCCTGATTTTCAACAGTCTGTTGCCTCCTCATGCGGAGGCAAGCTGCCCCTTACTGCAGGGGCGAACCCTCGCTTTCCCCGTTGTTGATGATTCTGTTTATTCCATCATATTCACTCTGAAATTAAAGCTTTATGACTGTATTAAAAACAATTGCTCACCTGAATGAGCTGACCGAAGAAACAGCGAACGATTATTACCTGTTGCCCGAAATCAAGGGGACGCTTCACGAAGAGGACATCATCCATCGACTGGAAGCCAAAGAGATTGCGACCA
>JAISMO010000071.1 GCA_031276675.1 Tannerella sp. | reverse complement strand
AAAATAAGAATCTTCCGACCTGCAGGAGCTTATTAATACTCCGCTATAAAGCAATAAAACAAAAATGAATCTATTCATAATAATAAGCATAAATTATTCCACTATCCCTATATCTAACTATCAGGGCAAACACATCTTAATTCTTTAATTGTTCCGTGTGCGACATGTGTCTATGAAGCATACACAAGCAATCGAATTTCCGAAGTAAATCTTCCGACGGACGTCGACAATATCTTGGCTACCGTCGACAGTATTCCGGTTACCGTCTTTCCTGTCGCCCGTCAGCCGGATCGCGCCGACCGGTTGCATTGCCCAACGACGGGGCGAAACGCAGGCGCCCATACATCTATGATTTGGTAACACGCACACGCATCATCTTTCAAATGTAATACTCCGACATGTCGACAAGCCCGGTTTGGGCAGCGTATTTCGTTGCTTCAAGCAGGTTGTTGACGCCGATTTTGCGGAAGATATTCTTGCGATGCGTGGAAATGGTATGAATGCTTGAACAGCGTTCGTCTGCAATCATCTGGCTTGTTTTGCCCAGTGCAATCGCTTTCAGGATTTCCTTTTCCGTTGACGTCAGCGACAGTTTGTCGATCATCTCTTTCCGGCTGTTCAGGAGCGTCCTTACCCGTTCGCAGAGGAATTGCTTTTTGACGATGGCGTAACCCTGTTGAAGCGCTTGCCTGATTTCTTCGATGGAGGCGTCTTTCAACACCACGCTGAATTGTTTTTCCAGCACAATCCGGTGCAGGAACGCTTCACTCAGGTCGTCGCTGAAAAGCAGCCAGCGCACCTGCGGAAAACGCAGTCCGATAATCAGCAGGGTTTCCATTCCCGGCATGTCGAACAGGGTGTAGTCAAGCACAGTCAGGGCCGAGGGATATTTTCCGAGCAGGGCCAGCAATTCCTTCTTGTCCTTCGCGACATGAATTTCGCTCTCCGAATACATGCTGTTCCAGAGAGAAAGGATACCCGCAGCCGTAATAGGCTGGTTATCTGCCATTATTAAAATTTTCTTCAAATTACTCACGATTTCATGCTTATTTGGATATGCAAATGTACATAAAATCTCCGGTACTATACATAGTGGTTAGTAGTTAGTGATTAGGGATGAGGGACGTGGAGTGGCGCCTGTTTGCCGCGTTTCGCGCCACTAATCCCTAATCCCTAACCGCTAACCACTCATATCCTCTCCATAAAAATTGATTTATTCTTTGTAAAGCCTAAAATTCTTGCTAATTTCGTTCGCTCATTTTAAAAAGAATAATGATTTCATGATACAGGCAACAGGTATAACAAAAAGTTTTGACAGGCTGCAGATTCTTAAGGGAATTGATTTGCAGGTGAATAATGGCGAAATTGTGGCGATTGTGGGGCCGAGCGGCGCCGGCAAAACCACGTTGCTGCAAATTCTGGGGACGTTGGACAAACCGGACGAAGGGAGCGTGATCATTGACGGGGTCAATCCGTTTCAACTGACCGGACGGGAAATTTCAATGTTCCGGAACCGCCATATCGGATTCGTCTTCCAGTTTCATCAACTCCTGCCGGAGTTCACGGCGGAAGAAAACGTGATGATTCCGGCGCTGATTACCCGTGAAAAATTCGCTGTCGCCGGGAGGAAAGCCGGAGAACTGCTGGATTTCCTGAAACTGTCCGACCGGAAGAAACACAAGCCGGCGGAACTGTCCGGCGGAGAGAAACAGCGTGTGGCTGTTGCACGGGCTTTGATCAACCGCCCGTCCGTTATCCTGGCCGATGAACCTTCGGGCAGCCTGGACACGCAAAACCGGGAGGAACTGCACGCACTGTTTTTCGATTTGCGCAGTCAGATGGGGCAAACCTTCGTCATTGTTACGCACGATGAAAGTCTGGCCGCGAAAACCGACCGGATCATTCACCTGCAGGACGGGCGCGTCACCGGATAAGAGTTGGTATTCAACAAATAGAGATAGACTGTATGGCATGGCGTGATTTTTTCTATTTTTCCAGAGGCGAAAGACAGGCGCTGGCTGTGCTGCTGGTACTGATCGTCATTACGGGTATGCTCCTGATCCTGAGAGAGCCGCCGGCTGCCGTTCCCGAAGAGGAAGCGGCCCCGGTCGCCTCGCAGGCCCCGGCGCCGGATACGTCGGCGCAAACGGTAGCGGTAGCGACGGAAAAGCCATCCGCCCGGCGGCAAGTCCAACCCCGGACAGCGACGAAACGGCGCGAAAGCATCTCCGGGCGCGTGCAGCGGATGACCTCGTCGAACCGCCCCCGCAGCACGGTAAAATTTAAACCGGGTACTACCCTCGAAATCAATACGGCCGACACGGCCGCTCTCAAAAAAATCCCCGGCATCGGCAGCACATTTGCCAGGCGGATCGTAAAATACCGGAACCTGCTGGGCGGTTTTCATGCAGTGACGCAGTTAAGGGAAGTGTATGGTATTGACGAGGATAAATATGCCGCCCTGTCACCCTGGTTTACGGTAGACGCGTCGCATGTCCGCAAACTGCCGGTCAACGTATGGCCGATGGACTCGCTCCGCAAACATCCGTATATCAACTACCGGCAGGCCAGGGCCATTGAACGGCTTCGCAAGCGGAAAAAACAGCTCTCGGGATGGGAGAACCTGCAATTGCTGGACGAATTTACCGACCATGACAAAGTGCGGATATTGCCGTACCTGTCCTTTGACTGACCGGGCGCAACCTTGTGCATCTCCTGTCTGAACCGTTACTTCTTTATTTATTCCGTATCCCTTGAAATGATTTTCAGACTTCCCGTTTTCCGCTAGAAAACTCCCTTTTCCTTTGGGAAAATACTTTTTTCCTTTAGGGTAATCTTTTTGCCCCACAGGGTCACGTATTTTTCCTTTGGGGCAATATTTTTTTTCTTCAGGGTAATTCTTTTACCCTAAAGGGTCATTTCTTTTTCCTTTAGGGTAAAACTTTTTTCCTTAAGGGTAATTCTTTTACCCCAAAGGGTCACGTCTTTTTCCTTTGGGGCAAAACTTTTTTCCTTTAGGGTAATCTTTTTACCCCAAAGGGTCATTTCTTTTTCCTATGGGGTAATCCCGTTTTTCCGTTCTAATCGGATGAGTCCCGTTTTTTGCCGTGGAATCGGCTCCTCAAATGCGGTTCGGACTTCTCCCAATGCGCCGGAGAAGTCCTGACGGATTCGGATGCGTTTGTCCCGGATGCTGCGTAACAGGCGTTCCATACAAAAAGAGCCTTCCCGGACAGGTTAAAATCAATCAAAACAGGAATCCGTGTTTTTTTCCGGACATTCGCATCCGATCCTTTTTTTAAAAGGGAAGTTTGCCTGTCATACCGGGCGGTCTCGGCATCCGGCATAGTTAATAAAAAAAAAAAAAGCCAAATTTGTTAGTCCAAAAAGGCATGAATAGCGTTATATTTGCATCCATTTTTCAGGAAAAGTAATTCATACATTCGTCAGCAGTTATTTTCCGGATTATATTCAGTTAAACAAAAGGATGTTACATGAAAAAAATTATTTTACTTTCTTTTTTGTGCCTGTTTGTATCGGGCATTGGGTCTGTGGTTGCACAGACGGTGAGAGTCACCGGTACGGTACTGTCCGACGATGATCGGGAACCGGTCATCGGCGCCTCCGTCACAGTGAAGGGTTCTACCTCCAGGGGAACCGTGACGGACATCAATGGAAACTTCAGTCTCGAGGTGCCTTCCTCGGCAACGGCGTTGCAGATTTCCTATGTGGGAATGGCGTCCCGGGAGGTGGCCGTGTCGGCCCGGCACCTGACGGTCGTATTGAAATCGGCTACCGAACTGGAGGAGATTGTGGTTACCGCGCTGGGTATTTCGCGTGAAAAGAAAGCGCTGGGCTATGCCACGCAGGAAGTCGGCTCGGAGGCCATCACGCAGGCGGCAAGCACGAATATTGCCAGTGCGTTGCAGGGTAAAATTTCGGGAGTGGACATTGTCCCCTCATCCGGAATGCCGGGGGCTTCGGCCCGGATCACCATTCGCGGCGCCCGTTCGTTTACGGAGGACAATACGCCGCTGTATGTCATCGACGGGCTGCCCGTTTCTTCCACCTATGACATTTCAACCCTCAATTCCGTAACCGGGTCCGACTATACCACCCGCGCGCTGGATATTGATCCGAACGATATTGAGAGTATCAATATCCTGAAGGGGCAGGCCGCGTCGGCGCTGTACGGTATGCGCGCTTCCAACGGCGTGGTGGTGATTACGACCAAAAGCGGCAGGGGAGCTGCCGGGGGGAAAGCCTCGGTTACCTTTAATTCGAGCGTGTCTTTTGACGTCGTTTCCGTATTGCCCGATTTTCAGACCGAGTTTGCCCAGGGTTCGGGCGCCTATGCCCCCAGCGCTTCCACCAGCTGGGGGCCTCCGATTTCGGAACTGCCCAATGACCCGACGTATGGCGGAAATGTGGAGAACAACTACACAAAGGACGGCCTGCGACCGGGTTATTATTACGTGAGGCAGCGCGAACTCGCCGGACTGGATCCGTGGGCCAAACCGCAGGCGTATCACAATGCAAGGGATTTCTTCCATACGGGCGTCACGTGGGCCAACCATGTCAACGTGGCCAAGGCGTTTGAAGGGGGAAACGCTTCCGTTTCGCTGGGAAGCACGAATCAGGACGGAATCATCCCTTCGACCGGAATGGACCGCTACAACGGCAAGTTTACCGCCGACCTGAAGCTGTCCAAACACTGGGATGCCGGATTTACGGGCAATTTCTCCTCCACTTCCGTCGCCAAGAGCACCGGAGCCAATGACGGCCTGATTGCCACCATCTACGGCGCGCCGCCCAGTTATGACTTTGCAGGCATTCCTCCGTATACGAAAGACGATCCCTATACCCAGAATACATACCGGGGAACGGGCGGTTTTGACGGCGCATACTGGTCTGTGCTGAACAACCGCTTTACCGAGCAGACGCAGCGCTTTTTCGGAAATGCGTATGCGAAGTATTCCGCGACGTTTGCCGACAACAGCAAACTGAATCTCAAATACCAGCTCGGTATTGATTCCTATTCCACCGACTACGTGGACCTGTTCGGCTACGGTCATTCCAATCAGACGGGCAATCTGGATCGTTACATCATTACCAAAAACGACCTCAATTCGCTCTTCACGGCTTCCTATAGCCGGAATATCACGGACGAACTGGCGCTGGACCTGCTGTATGGCAACGAAATCATCGAATACAGCCGGAAAATGCTTGAATCCTACGGTGTGGGGTTCAATTTCTCCGGATGGAATCATTTGAATAACATTTCGACGTACAACGGGTATGAAACCGGCCGGAGGAAAAGAACGTTCGGTAATTTCGGCAACCTGGCGCTGTCGTACCGGAACATGCTGTACCTGAATGCCACGCTGCGCAACGACCTTGTCTCCCAGATGCCGCCGGCCAGTCGCCGCTTCACCTATCCTTCCGTATCGCTGGGCTGGGTGTTCAGCGAACTGGAAGGGTTGAAAAACGGGGTGATTACCCTGGGCAAACTGCGCGCTTCGTATGCACAGGTGGGCCAGGCGGGCGACTATATGGACAGCTATTATGCGACGCCCACGTACGGCGGGGGCTTTTCGTCCGGCACGCCGATCATGTACCCGATCAGGGGCGTGACGGCCTATACGCTGTACGAAACGGTATATGACCCGAATTTGAAGCCGCAGAATACGCAGTCGTATGAAGCGGGCTTTGACCTGACGCTTTTCGACGGGCTGGCTTCGCTCAATTACACCTTCTCGCGACAGAATGTCAAGGATCAGATTTTTGACGTTCCGCTGCCCGGTTCCACCGGTACTTCAGACCTGCGTACCAATGGCGGAGCGGTTCATACCAATGCGCATGAGGTGACGCTGGGGCTTGTTCCGGTCAAGCGGAAAAACTTCCGCTGGGAGCTTGCCTTTAACTTTACGAAAGTGGACAACTATGTGGACGAACTGGCCGAGGGGGTGAACAATATTTTCCTGGGAGGCTTTGTTGAACCGCAGGTGCGCGCCGGGATCGGATACAAATTCCCGGTGATCTACGGCACCAGTTTTCTAAGAAACGAAAAGGGTGAAATCGTGGTGGATGCCGACGGGCTTCCGATGCCGGGTGAAGACAGGGAGCTGGGAACGGTGGAACCTGACTTCCGGCTGGGCTTCAACACGGGTTTTGAAATCTTCGGGCTGCGCCTGGCGGCCGTATTCGACTGGAAGCAGGGAGGCGTCATGTATGCCGCCACTTCCAATCTGCTGGATTATTACGGCGTGTCTCAGCGTTCGGCCGACTTCAGGAAGAAAGACGACTTCCTCTTTGAATGGGATGCCGTGAAGGCGGACGGCACTCCGAACGATATCCGGATTCAGGGCGCGAATGCCTATGATTATTTTAATGCCCTGAACAACATTACCGAATCCATGGTGCAGGAAACCTCCTTTATCAAACTGAGGGAACTCTCGCTCAGCTATCCGGTATGGAACAGGGCGGGATTCGGCGTATCCCTCAGTGCGTTTGCACGGAACCTGATACTGTGGTCCGCGCTCAAGGGCTTCGACCCCGAAGCCTCGCAGGGAAATACGAACATGGCGGGAGGCTTCGAGCGATTCTCCCTTCCCGGATCATCAAGTTACGGATTAGGTCTTAATGTGAAATTTTAAAAGCAAAGCAATATGAAAACAATAGCAACTGTCGCAAAAATCATGGCCTGCGTATGCGGAGCCGCCATGCTGCTGCTTTCGTGTTCGGACGACGTGCTGAATGCCGTCAACAGGGACAAAGATCATCCCGCCCGGGTAGAAAGCAAGTATATACTGGCCGAAGTCATCACCTCCACCGCCTTCCATAACATCGGGGGCGACATCAATACGTATACTTCGACCTACGTGGAGCATGAAGTCGGGATAGACAATCAGCTCTGGAGAGCCGAAATGCGCACGGGAGAACCCTCGCTGGCTTCGACCTACAACAACACGTGGGGCAGCCTGTACGAGGCATTGCGGAACGCCCGCATCGCCGGGGAGCAGTGCAGCGAAGAAGGCGACCCGGTGACGCGCGGCATCGCCGAAGTGCTGGAAGCCTACAATTCGGCGCTGATCACGGACCTGTTCGGCGATGCGCCCTGGAGCCAGGCCGCACGGGTTGACGAAAACGGAAGTCCGCAGTACATGACCCCCAAAATCGACCGGCAGGAAGAGATCTACCGGGGCATCATGGCTGGCCTGGACGCCGCGATCAGCGACCTGCAGGCATCGGACAATTCGTCGATCGGAAACTATGACCTGCTGTATGCGGGCGACAAGGCCAAATGGCTGAAACTGGCCTACGGACTGAAAGCCCGTTACACGCTGCACCTGCTGCACAGAGCCTCCGATCAGGCCGCCGAACCGGATAAAATCCTGGATTTCGCATCCCAATCGTTTGCATCGGCCGCCGATCAGGCCGCGTTCAACATCTACGACGCCACCAACTTCAACCCCCTGTTCGACTTCCAGTGGAGTCGCGACGGACTGGCAGCCAGCGAAAGCCTGGCCGAAAAACTGATTGAACGCAACGACCCGCGTTTGCGCCGCATATTCGTCGGCGCAGACTGGGTGCAGGTCGAAGGCCCGGACGATGCAAATTATTTCATGGCGCCCAACGGATCGCCCGAACAGCAGAGGTATTACTACAATACTTCCGTCTTTGTCTATTCCCAGACAGCGTCCACCATGTTCATGAGTTATCACGAACTGTTGTTCATACAGGCGGAAGCGCTTGCCCGCAAGGGATCGATTGACGAAGCGAAAGCTGTCCTGAAAAAGGCTGTCATCGCCGCGATAGCCAATACCGAAGCAGGCATCGCTGCCGCGATGAGCGCTCCGAGCGTCAATAACTACGGCGGTCTGGAGATCACGAGCGATCCTGTCGACGCGGATGAAGCGGCTCTCTATTTCGACACAAGCGTATCGCCCCTGTTCGACGCCCATCCGCTGAAGGAAATCATGGTTCAGAAATACCTTGCCTTCCACGGCGCCTCGGGCGAATCCACGGAAGCATACAATGACGTCCGCCGGCTGAAAGCGCTCAAAGAAGATTTCATTCAGCTCAAGAACCCCAACCGCTTCCCGCATCGCCTGGGATACGGCAATTCGGATACGACCACCCATCCGGAAATGGCAGCCGCCTTTGGCGACGGTCAGTATGTCTACAGCGAACCTGTCTGGTGGGCAGGCGGCAGCCGTTAAAAACCGGCCGCTCCCGATTCATGCAGCAGAGGCTGTCTCCAACCGCGAGACAGCCTCTGCTTTTGTATAAGGAGCACCTTTCGGGTTCTTTTAACTCATCCGTATCATCCGGTTTTGCTTCACTTGATGATATGGTGCTTTAGCTGACGGAAAAAAGGGACAAAAGGGGACAGAAGGGACAGTGTGGATGAAGGGAAAGGAACCGGAAAGTCGCCGCAGCGGACAGCAGAATAACGGCTGCGCAGAAAATCAACTGCCCGGACTCTCAAAGGTTACAACCCGTATCTGTCTGCTGTACGGTGTGTTGAACGGTCTGACCGTCAGGAGCCCGATTCATCCCTTTTTCGTTTCGGAAGAAGAGGCTGTGCCGGAGTGCCTGTCAGGGCCGGATCTGAGCGGTCACCTGCTGCTTTCTGATCGCGGTTATCCGGGTTTTTGGCTGATGTATCTGCTGCTGCAAAAGGGAGCCGGCTTTGTGATGCGTGTTCAGCGCAATGCCTGCAATGCGGTGAAATGTTTGCCGGAATCGCCTGAAACGGGTATAATTACGGAATGGCGCCCTTCCTGCAAATACGGACAGGATGGATGCCGGGATGCTGGCCCGGTTCGGGCTGGAACGCTCGCCGGCGGAATGGAAACCGCTGTCGAAAAATTTCAGGATCCTCCGCCGGTTGACCGGAGAGGCTGTTTTGTTATTGCGGAGATTTCGTATCTTTGCCCGCTGAAAGTAAAAAACAAAGATAATGAGCTGGACGCAATGATAAAAAGTGAAGACCTCCCGTATCTCCCACACGACCGGATCAGCGCTTTTCAGGAAAAGAAACTCGCGGAAACGCTGGAATATGCCGCTACCCGGTCGCCTTATTACAGAGAATTGTTTGCAAGAGAGAAAACAGACCTTTCAAAGATCAAACATCTGGAAGATTTGCAGCACATTCCCGTAACAACCAAACAGGATTTGCAACTCCGCAACGAAGAGTTCCTCTGCGTTGCGCCGGAGGACGTGCTGGACTATGTGACGACTTCGGGCACGCTGGGCGAACCGGTCACTTTTGCGCTGACCCGATCCGACCTGCAGCGGCTGGCGCTGAGTGAAGCGCTTTCATACCGGATGTGCGGTTGCAGCCGCCACGACGTCCTGCAGCTGATGGTGACAAACGACCGCTGTTTCATGGCGGGGCTGGCCAGCCTGTTCGGCAGTTTCCGCTTCGGCTCGGGCATCATCCGCACGGGCAACGGGATTCCGGAACTGCAATGGAATCTGATTCGCCGCCTCCAACCGACCGTCTGCGTCTGCGTGCCGTCCTTCATTCTGAAACTGATCGAGTTTGCCGCGGAGCAGGGCATCGACTACCGCCGTTCGTCGCTGAAAAGAGCCGTCTGCGTGGGAGAAAGCCTGCGCTCCGGCGAACGCGGATACAGTATCCTGGGCGAGAAAATCCACACTCTCTGGCCGGAGCTTTCCCTTCATTCCAATTATGCGTCCACCGAAATGCAATCCTCCTTCATGGAGTGTGAAAAACAGTGCGGCGCACATCACAAACCCGACCTGACGGTGGTGGAGTTTCTGGACGACCATAACCGGCCTGTCCGCGAAGGCGAGCCGGGCGAAATCACCGTGACCACCCTGGGTGTGGAGGGCATGCCGGTGATTCGCTTCAAAACGGGCGACATCAGCCTCCGTTTCGAGCAGCCCTGCGCCTGCGGGCGCAATTCGCTGCGCTTAGGTCCCATCCTCGGACGCAAGGGACAGATGATCAAGTACAAGGGCACGACGCTCTATCCGCCGGCGCTGTATGACGTGCTGGACAATATCCCGGAGATAAGAAACTACATCGTGGAGGTGTACACGAACACGATCGGCACGGACAGCATCAGCATCCGCGTGGGCAGCGCCAACAACAGCGAAGCGTTTGTAAAGCGGATCAAGGACCTGTTCCGCTCGAAAATTCGCGTGGCGCCGGAAATTCTCTTTGAACCGGTCGAACTGATTGCCCGGAAGCAGTTCCCCCCGACCGGGCGGAAACAGATTCGATTCTTTGACTACAGGGAGGGAAAATAACGGATGAACCGGATCAAAGCTGTTTTTTTCGATATAGACGGGACGCTGGTCAGCTTCAAGACCCACTGCGTTTCGCGTCCGACACGCGCCGCGCTCGACGCCCTGCGGGCCGACGGCATCAAGGTGTTTGTGGCAACGGGGCGGATGCTGCCGATGATCGACGTGCTCGACGGGATACCGTTCGACGGCTACATCACCTATAACGGCGCTTACTGTGTCGATGCCGATCGCCGGAACGTCATTTACGCATGTCCCGTTCCGCAGGAAGATTTGGAAGCGCTGGTGCATCACCTGGAAAAAGACCCTTTTCCAGTCGCTTTCATGCCGGAAGACGCCATCACCATCAACTGCGTGGACGAGGCCGTCAGAGAGGTGGCCCGGCAGATCAGCGTCCCGCTGCCGCGCCTGGAAGACCCGCGGAAGACGATCCGCAGGAAAGTGTTCCAGTTCAGCCCGTATGTAAATGAAGAAAAAATGCGGTATCTGGAGCGGCATGTGATTCCGCACTGCGAGGCGAGCCGCTGGATGCCGCTGTTTGCCGACGTGAACGTGCGCGGGGTCAACAAGCAGACCGGTATCGACCGGATGCTGGAATACTGCGGCCTGGACCTGAGCGAAACCATGGCCTTCGGCGACGGCGGCAACGACATCCCCATGCTCCGGCACGCAGCCATCGGCGTTGCGATGGGTAATGCGGCCGACGCGGTGAAAGCAGCTGCCGACTATACGACCGCCCCGGTCGACGACGAAGGCATCGAACAGGCCTTCCGCCATTTCGGAATCCTGTAAGCCATCCCTCTTTCCGTCGGCAGAAGCAGACGACCCTGCGACGGGGCTTTAGCCCCCTTCCCGCTCATGGCCGCCTGCTTTGACCGGCGGCAGATGCAACCGGAGGGTTCCGTGCAGAAACAGCGCTCCCTTTGCCAGCAGGAAAAACAGGATCAGGACAATGATAATAAAAGTTCCGGAAGGTATCCGGAGATGGTATGACAGGAACAGCCCCGTGATGCAGGCGCATAAACAGAGCAGCGTACTGCCGAAAATGATGCGCTTGAAATTCGCCGTAAACAGGTTGACGGTCATCTGCGGCACCGTCAGCATACTCATCAGCAGCATGATCCCCACCAGACGGATGGACAGTACGATGGTCACTGCCATGCAGACGGTCATCAGGCATTCGACGGTCTTTACGGGGATGCCCTGTGTGACGGCGAAATCGCGGTCGAAGGCCGAATAGACGATCTCTCGATACATCACCGCAAAGATCGTACTCAAAACCGCTACGAAGGCAGCCGTCCAGAGAATGTCGGTTTTCGAGACGGTCAGAATATTCCCGAACAGGTAGGATGACAGATTGGGCGCATAGCCGGGGGTGAGCACAATAAAGACCATCCCAATGGCCATCCCCAGCGACCAGACGGCGGCAATGGCCGAGTCTTCGCGCACGCGGTACGACTTGCCCGCCCATTCCACCCCGAAGGCCGACAGCACGGCAAAGCCCAGCGCGCCCAGAAAGGGATTGATGCCCAGATAAAATCCGATACCCAGGCCGCCAAACGAGGCATGTGTGATCCCCCCGCTGATGAACACCAGACGCCGCGAGACAATATAGGTCCCGGCCATACCGCAGGCAATCGACATCAGCAGGCTGCTCCACAGCGCATGACGGAAAAACGTATACTGTAAAATCTCCATAAGCCGGTCTTTTTCTGTTTATCGGTCAGTGTGGTCGAATCGGCTGTTCCCCGACTATCAGAAACGCCTCCTCCTTCAGTGCGTCCGGCAGGTGGACGCTGCGCCGCTGCAGGCTGCGCAGCCAGGCGGTCACTTCGCTCTCCCGCAGGGTATAGAGCACCTCGCGGAAGGCGTCCTCCGCCTGCTCGGAATAGGCGTCGGAAGGCGTTCCGCGATAGGCATCCAGTTCCTCGTCGTCGAAATAGTCAATGCTATCCCCGTCAGTCGCCGGACGGCGGTCGCAAACCGCGTGCCGCCCGCAACAGTCAACCGGCTCCCCGCCCGCCGCTTCATGCGCCGGTCCGGGACGCCGTTTTTCCCGCAGATTCATTGCGGCGGCAAAAAGCCCCAGCACAAGTATGCTGCCTGCAAGATACCACATGATTCAACCGTTATGCGTTTCCGCCGGTTCGGCAGTGACCTGGAAACCGGCGCGTTGCAGGTCGTCCCAGAAATGCGGATAACTCTTCGAGACAACCTGCGGACAGGCCACCCGGACGCCCTGCGGACACACCAGCGCCAGCGGCGCCAGCGCCATTGCCATCCGGTGGTCTTCATACGTATGTATGACCGGCACATCCTGCGCCCTGCACCGCTCGCCGTTCCATTCCAGTATCCGGCCGCCGTGTTCGGCCGGCAGACAGCCAAATTTGCGCAGTTCCGTCCGGAGCGCCGCCAGGCGGTCGGTCTCCTTGATCTTCAAACTCTGCAACCCGCTGAAACGGAACGGAAGGCCAAGCCCCGCACAGGTAGCCGTCAGCGTCTGCGCCATATCGGGCATATCCGTCAAATCAAGTTCCAGGCGGTGGAAGGAAGGGGACGCCACACGTTTCAGCGCTACGCCGTCCGGCAGGAAGTGCGTCTCCACACCCAGCCGCTCAAACAGGGGCACGATGGCCGCATCGCCCTGCAGGCTGTGGCGAAACAAACCGGTCAGCCTGATTTCCGCCCGCCCGGCAAGTGCAGCCATTTCGTACCAGTACGAGGCCGCGCTCCAGTCCGCTTCCACCGTGAAAGGCACGGCCGTGTACGGCTGCGGGGCGACGGTCAGCGTCCGTCCGTTTTCCTCCACCGTCACGCCGAACTGTTTCATCAGCCCGATCGTCAGCCGCAGATAGGGTTTGGAGATCAGTTCGCCGGTCAGGTGCAGCCGCAGGCCGTTTGTCATGACCGGTGCAACCATCAGCAGGGCGGATATGTATTGCGAACTGACGCTTCCGTCCAGTCGCACCTCGCCGCCCGGCAAGGAGCGTCCTTCCACGCGCAGCGGTGGAAAGCCTTCCTTCTCCGTACAGGTTATGCAGGCTCCCAGCGAACGGAGCGCGTCCACAAGGATTTTGACGGGACGGTTTTTCATCCGTTCCGTACCGGAAATCGTCCACGTGCCGACTTTTCCGGCCAGATAGGCCGTCAGAAAACGCATGGCCGTACCGGCCGCCCCGACGTCGACCTCGGCTGTCTCCGAGCGCAGGGCATGGAGCATCACTTCCGTATCGTCGCAGTCCGAGAGGTTCCGGATTGCCTGCGGATGCGAACTCAGCGCATTGAGGACAAGCGTCCGGTTGCTGATGCTCTTGGAGGCGGGCAAGGCGATGACCGCCTTCAGCCCGGCCGGCGCATGAATCACGTAATTCATCTTTATTTCGAATGTTATACCCGAGGCTGTGTCCGGGTGGATTACTGTCAGTCAGGCTGCAAAATTACGCATAAAATAAGGTTTCCGCAAAAACGGCGATTGCAGTGGGGTGGGGGAGGGGCATTTCAGAGGGTTGTATCCCGTCGCTCCCTTGAGTTAATCTTTCCTAAACTTTTGCCGCAGGCTTGCCCTCTCCGGTCGCTTTTTCTATATTCGCACCCGTATTTGATTAGATGAAAGGGAAATAGAAACGCAAACGCACAGAGGTTTTCATCTCCCTGAGATTTAAAAAACAAACTTTCAGAAGAAAAAAACATGAACCGGCGTTGTTCGGTATTACATAAGAGTTTTGGGCCGGGTGTACGACATGCATTAGAACGGCAGCCTGACATGCATTGGAGGAGACTCCCGTCCGGAATGCGGCACAGAGAAGAGATGATTTATAAGGAAGCTGTCACGGCAGTTTAACCCCATATTCATGGACAGATTGAATTTAAACCGTTATACATGTATCATGAAGGCAGGCGTCGGAAGGGTGTCTGTCTTTTTTTCGGCGTGGCGGCCGGCGCATCGTTCACGCGGCGCGGCGTCTGCGTCCCTGCTCAGGCTGTTGTGCCTGATGCCGGTTGGACTGTTGTGGAGCGGGCGCCTGCCGGCTCAGCACTCGCTGGACAGCGTGCAGCTGATCGAGGAAGTGACGGTGACGGCCGTTCGTCACCGGGAAATCATTCCGGCCCAGCGGCTTTCGGGCGAAAAGCTGGAAGCGCTCGGCAGTTTCTCCGTGGCCGACGCCATCCGCTATTTCTCCGGTGTGCAGATCAAGGACTACGGCGGGGTGGGCGGCCTGAAAACGGTGGACATCCGCAGCATGGGAACCCATCACATGGGTGTCTTCTATGACGGCATCCAGTTGGGCAATGCCCAGAACGGACAGATTGACCTGGGTAAGTTTTCGCTGGACAATATCGAGGAGATAGCGCTCCATAACGGCCAGAAGAGCGACATCTTCCAGTCGGCCAAAGACTACGGTTCGGCCGGCGTCATCTACCTGCGCACCCGCCGGCCGCGGTTTGCGCCGGGCCGGAAGACGAACCTCAAGGCCGTATTCCGCTCCGGCTCGTTCGGCCTGGTCAATCCCTCCCTGCTCTGGGAACAGCAGCTGGGCAGGCAGGTCAGTTCCTCGCTGAACGTCGAATACATCTATGCGTCGGGGAAATACCCGTTCCGTTACCGGCGGGTGTTTCCGGACGGAACGGTGGCATGGGACACGACGGCCGTCCGCCGGAACGGCGACATTCACTCCCTCCGGATGGAGGGCGGCCTGAACGGCTATACCCTCCGCGGCAAATGGAACCTCAAGGGCTACTTTTACGATTCGGAGAAGGGCATCCCCGGCGCCATCGTGAACAACGTGTGGAAACGCTCGCAGCGGCAGTGGGACAGGAACTTTTTTGTGCAGGGCAACTGGCGGGAACAGATGTTCAGGGACTGCGAACTGCTGGTGAACATGAAATATGCCGACGACCGGATGCGCTACCTGAATCCCGATACCACGCTGATGTATATCGACAACGCCTTCCGCCAGCAGGAACTCTACGCCTCGGCAGCCGGCAGGTATACGCTCCTGCCGCACTGGGACGCCAGCCTGGCGGTCGATTATCAGTGGAACACGCTCCGGGCCACGCTGCAGGATTTCGTCTATCCGAAACGCAATACCGTGCTGACCGCCCTGGCCACGGCCTTTGAATGGCGGGGACTGAGAGGACAGGCCAGTTTGCTGGGCACCTTTGTTTTTGAACACCTGACGCGCGCCTCCCACGGCAGCGGCAGCCTGCCGCCCGGCACACGGACCGGACCGCCGGACCGTCGGCAAGAATATACGCCGGCCCTCTTCCTCTCCTTCCGGCCGCTGTCTCCGCACGATTTCAGCGTGCAGACGTTTTACAAGCGGATTTTCCGGATGCCGACCTTCAACGATCTCTACTATACCGATGTCGGAAACACCTCGCTCCGACCGGAATATACGGAGCAGTACGACTTGGGATGCCGCTATGTCCGGGAGGAGGAACACCGTCCGCTCCGGCGGTTGGAGGTGAAGGTGGACGCATACTTCAACCGGGTGACGGACAAGATCGTCGCCATCCCCAAAGGCAACGGACAGTACCGCTGGATGATGATGAATCTCGGCTATGTGGAAATCCGCGGCGTGGATCTGTCGGGGCAGACTGGCTGGCAACTGCCGGGAGACCTGCGGCTGCAAACCGGTCTGACGTATACGTTTCAGCGGGCGCAGGATTTCAGCGATCCGACCGACAGCGATCCCCGCGCCGGAACCTACGGCCGGCAGATCGCCTACATCCCTTGGCACAGCGGATCGGCCATCGTGAACCTGCAGTGGAAGTCGTGGGATATGAACTACAGCTTCATCTACGTCGGCGAACGCTACCACAATTCATCCAACATCCGCGAAAACCACGAACAGCCGTGGTATACGCATGACCTGACGCTGGGCAGGGCATGGACCTTCCGTGCGGTGAAAGTCAAGCTCTCGGCGGAAATCAACAACCTGCTCAATCAGTACTACGACGTCGTACAGAACTATCCGATGCCGGGACGCAACGCCAAACTCATTCTCAGGATGGAACTGTGAAAACAGTGGTTAGTGGTTAGTGATTAGTGGTTAGCGGTTAATGGTGCGAAGCGGCGCCTGCGTGCCTCGCTTCGCGCCACCATCACTAACCACTAACCGCTAATCACTAACTTTGGTGTATAATACCGAAGATTTTATGTACTTTTGTTACGAAAAAAAAATACAACCATAAACAACGAAATGATGACTGATATTAAATCGATTCTGGAAAAAGCAGAAAAGAAAATGCAGGAAGCGCTTGCCTTCCTGGACGAAGATCTGGCGCGTATCCGTGCAGGAAAAGCCAACCCGAAGATTCTGGATGGCGTCCGGGTGCCTTATTACGGCCATATGACGCCCCTCTCCGGCGTGGCCTCCATCAGCACGCCCGACGCCAAAACCCTGTTGATTACTCCGTGGGAAAAACCGCTGATCAGGGACATTGAGAAGGCCATTCTCAATTCCGATGTGGGCATTACGCCCGAAAACAACGGCGAAGTGATCCGTCTGGGCATCCCTCCGCTGACCGAAGAGCGTCGCCGCGCGCTGGCCCGACAGGCCAAACATGAAACGGAAAGTGCGAAAATCAGTATCCGCAATGCGCGTCGCGATGCCATTGACATGCTCAAAAAAAGCGTAAAGGACGGAGTGCCCGAGGATGTGGCCAAAGATGCCGAAGCCGACATGCAGAAAAGTCACGACCGGTATATCCGGAAAATCGACGAACTCTACGCCGCCAAGGAAAAGGAAATCCTGATGGTATAAGCGGTTCGTATGCAGGGACTGGTGATTAAAAATACAGGCAGCTGGTATTCCGTACAGACCGACGGCGGGCCGGTGGTCGAATGTAAAATCAGGGGGAATTTCCGGCTGAAATCCATTAAAAATACCAATCCGGTCGTAATCGGCGACCGGGTCCGGATCGAGATGAACGGCGAGGACGCCGCCCTGATCACAGCCATCGAACCGCGCAGAAACTGCATGATTCGCAAAGCCTCCAACCTCTCCAGACAGTCCCACATCCTGGCAGCCAACATCGACCTGGCCATGCTGGTGGTGACAGTGAATTATCCGAAAACAACCACCGTGTTCATCGACCGTTTTCTGGCAACGGCCGAGGCATACTGTATTCCGGTTCATCTGGTTTTCAACAAAATCGACCGCTATCAGGCGAAGGACATCGAAAGCCTGGAAGCGCTCATGCAGCTCTATCTGACGGTCGGCTACCCGTGTTCCTCGATTTGCGCCCTGACCGGCGAAGGCCTGGACGCCCTGCAGGGGTTGCTGGCAAACAGGATCACGCTGCTGTCCGGACATTCGGGCGTCGGCAAATCGACCCTCATCAACCGGATGCTTCCGGAAGCCAACCTCCGGACAAACGTCATTTCGGAATATCACAAAAAGGGAATGCATACAACCACCTGCTCGGAGATGATACCGCTTGGGGAAGGCGGTTACCTTATCGACACGCCGGGGATCAAGGGATTCGGAACCTTCGAGATGGAAGGAGTGGAAATAGCGCACTATTTTCCGGAAATCTTCCGCCATTCGGCCGATTGCCGGTTTCACAACTGCACGCACCGCCACGAACCGGGGTGTGCCGTCCTGAAAGCGCTCGAAACACACCGCATCAGCGAATCGCGCTATAAAAGCTACCTTAATATCCTTGAAGACAAGGGAAGCGGCAAATACCGCGAAGCCTATTGACGCTTCTTCCCTCACATTGCATATTCATTGATTGACGTATATGAATCATTTTTTTCCGGCGACAGGGATGCGGAAAACATTCCAGTGATCTTTTTGATCTCGGGAATGATGGGTTCCGTCAGTGGACAGACGGTTTTGAAAACACGATTTCCGGTTTTCCTCTCGGTACTGATGGATGCTGTCTGTGGACAGGTTGTTTTGAAAATACGGTTTTTTATTTTGAAAACACGGTTTTCGGTTTTCATCTGTCCACAGATGGAACCCCCCAGTGGACAGATGAAAACTATCACTTGAATGTTTTCGGGCGCTTTTTTGCCAAACGGATACCACCGGACGGGCGGAGCGGGAGATGTTTCTCCGTATCTCTCCGCCTCTGCGCTGCGAACCCCCGTGTGGGTTCCGTTTTTTTCCAAAGAGAATCCTGGCACCGGGACGGGTGAACCATAACCTCATTACCTTATTGTTCGTTCACCGCATCGCCTAATGAGGTAATGAGGTTGGTGTAGATGGTAAATCAGGTAAAAATGTGGTGGTTGCGCAGAATAATTTCGGCAAGAATCAGCAGAAAAAATCACGCAGGTTTTGAACACCCTACCCTCCGGGGGATGACGGGCTTTGACGGAGGAAACCTGTCCGGCGCTTCCCAAAAGATTTAACCGGAAAAATTTTGTTTTTAAAAAAAGGAGTGTACCTTTGTCCCCCGTATAAAATAACTAAATAAAAGCGAAGTTTATGCCTTTTCGATTGACAGCTGTTTATACTTCAAGCCTCTCGAAGCGACGGGTGAACATCCTGTTTATACGTGCGCACACCTCTGAGAGACAAAACAGAATACCTGATCGAATGCCGTTTTCCTTCCCTGAACTGTTAATAAATGTTGTGGGGGGGGGGGGTAAATTACTTATTTCCAGATACTTTTAATTACATAGCGCGTTTCTTTTTCACGCGCCCGTTCTTTTTTCCCATTCACTACCTGTCCGCAGCCATATCTTCTACGGCGCACGCAGATGCAACCGCCGCACGGACGGCCGCGTGCAGTCTCACAGGTTTACCATACTTCGCGCGCAACTGCGCATATTCCGCCGGGAAATACGGAAGACATTGGCGGCAGATTGGCCGGCTCTTCCGGAATATATTATATATGCAGTGTTTTATCCATTTAAAAAAAGGAGGATGTTATGACTTATCCTGATTTCGCGCCTCGCAGGGAGGCGGAGTTTTATGTGCGGGCAGCAGCGTTTTGCCGTTGTCCGGCAGTGAATCCGCGACGTTTCGGCATCGCGGACCGTGTGATTGCGCCTTTCGTGTCGCATGGAGGCGGCCGGAAGGCAAGGGTTGCCGTGCCTGTGGCAGGGTGTAACGGGACCGGAATGCCGGTCGAAAACATTAGGTCTGTGGATTTGTTTAAATCATACAGTCTGCAATTTGTACAATTTAATTCTTAAATGGTAATGAAAAATTTGATTTTATTTTTTGGTATGATGTTGCTTCCCGGAGCCATATTCGCGCATGGCGAAACGGCGGGAAGCATGGAAGGAGCGGCAGCCGGAGGAACGGACGCCGTCACGGTCGTGCAGCAGCAGAAGACGGTGACCGGCACAGTGACCGACACCGGTGGCGAGCCGCTGCCCGGAGTGAGTATTGCCCTCAAGGGCACCGTGTCCGGAGTGATCACGGACGTCAACGGAAAATATGCGATTCACGTGCCGGACGACCATGCGGTGCTTGTCTTTTCCTATGTCGGCTTCGAAACGCAGGAAATCGCGGTAGGCCGACAGGCGCGTATAGACGTGAAGATGGGTGAGAGCAGCCTTGAACTGGAAGAGGTGGTCGTCGTGGGCTACGGCGTGCAGAAGAAGGTGAACCTTTCGGGCGCTGTGCAGGCGGTCTCGTCCAAAGAAATTGCCGGCCGCCCGGTGACCAACGTCAACCAGGCCTTGCAGGGACTGGCGGCCAACGTGAACATTTCGTCGGTGACCGGCCGCGCCACGAGCGCACCGGACATCAATATCCGCGGATTCACGTCCATCAACGGCGGAAGTGCCCTGATTCTGGTGGACAATGTCCCGGTTACGTCCGACGAACTGTCGCGTATCAATCCGGACGACATTGAAAACGTGTCAATACTCAAGGATGCTGCTTCGGCAGCCATCTACGGCGGGCGGGCGTCGTTCGGCGTGGTACTGATTACGACCAGGCAGGCGCGTGCCGAAAAGCTGGAAGTTTCGTTCGAGGGAAACTATGGCATCCGGTCGCTGGGCTATGTGCCCGATTTGGTGACCGACGTGTATGAGGTGATGCGGCTGCAAAATCCCTCTTCCACGCGCAATCCGCTCTTCACGGCCGAAGAGATGGAATACGGACGGCAGCGTTCGGAGCATCCCGAACTGTATCCGGCCGCCGTCATCAACAAGCGGCAGGGGCTCTACAACGCCGGCGAATGGGCTTACTGGGACAATATCGACTGGAACAGGGTCCTGCTTCGCCAGACCTCGCCCTCGTATACGGGAAACATTCGCGTGGCCAACCGCACGGAGAAAATGAACTATACCGTCAGCGGCGGCTACTACCGGCAGGAGGGCATGATGCGCTACGGCAACGACACCTACGACCGGTTCAACCTGCGCGCCAACGGCGGCTACAACCTCACTTCCTGGTGGCAGGCGGGCACGAACATGTCGTTTAATTACAGCAATTACAACATGCCGGAGGCCGGTAACGACTGGTATTTCTACTACGTCAACCGTTCGGCCCTCCGGAGCCTGGTCAATCCCGACGGCACCTATACCGTGGCCGGCGCCTATTTGATCGACCTGCCGCAGAACGGCGGCCGCAGCATTGCCAAAAACAACGAAACGCAGCTGTCGATGAATACGACCATTGACCTGATCAAAAACGTGTGGAACATCAAGGCTGACGCCAATTTCCGCTTCACCAACGGCCAGACCAGGGCAAGCCATTTCCCGGTCTATTTCCGTGCCGGACCCGACAGACCCTTGCAGGCGATCTATGCCGATACCGGCAACTCGCTGCGAAATTCGGTCTATGCGTCGTCCGAGTCGGGGCTGAAGAGCTACCAGGTGTACAATGTCTACACGGACTATCACAACACCTTCGCCGGCAAACACTACGTGCAGGGCATGATCGGTTTCAACCAGGAATCCATGAACTATACCTATTCGCTTATCCGGCGGAACGACCTGATCAGCCAGGGACTGCCGACCATCCAACTGGCAACCGGCATGACCACCACGCAGGAGAAAATCGAGACGCTGGCGCTGCGAAGCGGATTCGGAAGGTTGAACTATATCTACGACAATAAATACATTGTCGAATTTAACGGACGCTACGACGGCACGTCGCGCTTCCCCAAAAAAGACCGTTTCGGGTTTTTCCCTTCGGGATCGATGGGGTGGGTTATTTCGCAGGAAAAGTTCTTCGCGCCCGTAACGGAAGCGCTGCATCTTGACCAGCTGAAATTCCGCGGATCATACGGCGTGCTGGGCAATCAGGTACAGGGCGGTTATTATCCCTATATTGCCACCATGACGGCGGCCAATGTCAGTGTTCCCGTCAACGGTTCCATGCCGCTGGCTATCTTCCAGCCCGGCGTAGTGGCCGGCAACCTGACATGGGAGCGCGTGCGCACGGTGAACGGAGGCGCAGACCTGGCGCTGTTCAACAACCGTATCAGCCTGGCCGTCGACGTCTTTACCCGCTATACGGAAGGGATGCTGGTGCCGGGCAAGGCGTTGCCCAACGTATTTGGTGCTTCCCCCCCGAAAGAAAATGCCGGCGACCTGAAGACCAAAGGCTGGGAAATTATGCTGGGACTGAACAACACATGGCAGGTGGCCGGTTCGCCGCTCCATGCCGGACTGAACTTCATGCTGGCCGATGCCCGGTCGTTTGTCACCAAATACGACAATCCGACGAAAGGCATCAGCGACGCTGCCGAAGGAAATGCCAACTACTACGAAGGACAGGAAATCGGCGAAATGTGGGGATGGGTGTCCGACGGTTTTCTGACGAAGGACGACCTGATCCTGCGCGAAGACGGTACGCCGACGGGTAACGCAAAAATCGACCAGTACGATGTGTCGGAAGAGGATAATCGAAGCACGGGCGTAAGTTACGAAGGCGATATCAAATTTAAAGACTTGGACGGAGACGGGCGCATTACTTACGGAAAATCGACGGTGGACGACCCGGGCGACCGCCGGATTATCGGGAACGACCGCATCCGATTGCCCTACAGTTTCGAGTTGAACGCCACCTGGAAAGGGTTCGACTTGCGGGCGTTTTTTCAGGGCGTCGGCAAACGCGACTGGTATGCGGGACACAATCATCATGATTTCTGGGGTGTCTACGGCAATCCGTGGGCTACGCCCATCCGGGCGAATTTCGACCACTGGACGCCGGAAAACCCGAACGCCCGCTGGCCGCGCCTGAAACCCTATATCGCCGAAAACAAGGAGCTGGCGCTGCCGCAGACGGGATACCTGCAGGATGCCTCCTACCTGCGGCTCAAGAACCTGACCGTCGGTTACACGCTGCCTGCTTCGCTGACCAGGCAGTGGAACGTGAGCAGCCTGCGCTTCTATTTCAGCGCCGAGAACCTGTTCACCTTCCATCACCTGGATGTGAGTGGTATTGACCCGGAACTGCTGACAAATACACAGGAGGAGTTTAAGGGCGCCGGCGTCTATCCGATGCAGAAAGTCTATTCGCTTGGCCTTAACCTGAGTTTCTAACCAATAAAATGATGTAAAATGAAAAAGTATATAATGTATATATTCGCTCTGACGGGCCTGCTGGCCGGACTGACCGCCTGCAACGACGCTTTCCTGGACAAGTTTCCGGAAACGGACATCACCGCCGAAGGATATTTCAAAACGCCGAAGGATCTGGAGACCTATGCATACGGATTCTACGACAAAAGTTTGCTGTATCCCCGCAATGCGTATGACAACGAGCCGTTTTCGGACAACATTGCCCACCGCAACGACATGGGTTCGTCCGAGTACGCCATGCTGAAAGGCAACTTCTCGAAGGAAGTGGCCACCGGATGGGACGACTGGGACATCCTGCGCAGCATCAACTTTATGCTGGCGAATGCCGGCCGGGCAACGGGCAACGAAGACGAGATCCGCCACTGGATCGGCACGGCGCGGTATTTCCGGGCGGTGTACTATATCGACAAGCTCACCAAATATTCGAACGTGCCGTGGTACAACAAGCCGCTGGAAACGAACGACCCGGATGTTTACAAGCCTTCGGATCCGCGTACGCTCGTGGCTGATTCCATCAGGGCCGACCTGGAATATGCCTCAACCTGCATCAGGGAGGAACTGGGCAACCGGACAATCATCAGCCGTTTCGCGGCGCTGACGCTGCTGACGCGCTTCTGCCTCTACGAAGGCACGTACCGCAAATACCACCCGGAACTGAACCTGGCTTCTTCGGCCAACGCCTTCCTGGAGAGGGCGGCCACGGCGGCCGAAGAGGTGATGAACAGCGGCGTGTTCAGCATTTCGGGCAACGGACGCGCCGGCTTCTCGGCGCTGTTTACCAGCGCCGACCTGAGCGGCAACGCCGAAATTATCCTGATGGCGCAGTTCGAACAGGGGAAAGGCGACGGCAACAGCACCTTCCACAACCTCTATGGCGACTATGCCCTGAGCCGTTCGCTGATGGAATCGTTCCTGATGGCCGACGGCCAGCGCTTCACCGCACAGCCGGATTATGACCGAAAGGCTTTCAAGGACGTGTTTGCCGACCGTGACCCGCGCATCTACGAAACCTTCGCCACGCCGGGATTCAAAAAGGTGATCGACGCCACCCCCTACACGGTGATCATCAAGCATGGCGGCTATGAACCGGTCAAGCATTATCCGCGTGACCTTGCCACGCTGGGAAGCAATAACTGGCGGATGTGCTGGACAGACCTGCCGATCTACCGCTATGCTGAAGTATTGCTGAGCTACGCCGAGGCCAGGGCCGAGCTGGGTACGCTGACGCAGGACGACCTGGACAAAAGCGTCAACCTGATACGCGCACGGGTGGCCATGCCGTCGATGAACCTGGCAGCCGCCAATGCCGACGCCGATCCGGTACTGGCCGCGCAGTATCCGAACGTGAGCGGCGCAAACCGGGGCGTGATTCTCGAAATCCGCCGCGAACGCCGGGTGGAACTGGCGCTCGAAGGCCAACGCCTGCAGGACCTCCATCGCTGGTGTGTCGGCGAACTGATTGCACAGGCGCCGCAGGGCATGTATATTCCCGGAATGGGCGCCTATGACCTCAACGGCGACAACAACCCCGACCTGGCCATACTGGCTACCCCCGGCGACCTTGGCCCCATCTCCGACCTGCCGACTGAACAGCAGGCTGCCATCACCAAGTACTACCTCTCCGAAGAAGGCGAGTTCTTTCTGTCGGAAGGCACGAACGGCTTCATGATGTTTACCACGGACAGGGATATGCCGCGTCGATGGGAAAATCCGAAATTCTATTACCGTCCGATTCCGGTCACGCAGCAGGTGATGAACCCCGCGCTGGAACAGGTCTTTGGATGGTAAAACCGAAGTATGTTTAACGTAAAAAGAAATAATCAGATGAAAGTAAAATGTATAAAAAAGGTGCTTTGCCTCCTTCTCTTTGCCTGGGTGATGGCCGGATGCAATAAGTACGGCACGGTGGACAGCTACGACCGGAACGCCGCCATCACGGATATTTATGTCGAAATTTCGTCGCTGTCGCTGGAAGTAGGCGCTTCCCAGACCATTACCTACTGGCCGCTGCCAGCCAATGCCGATATGATGAAGCTGACATGGGAATCGAGCGACCCGACGGTAGCCACGATTGACCGCTGGGGCCGGGTGACGGCCCTCAAGGCGGGGACAACTGTTTTCACCGTTAGCAGCGGTACGGTGAGCAAGACGGTGAGTATGACGGTAACCAATCCGCCGATTGTACCCCTGACAGCCTCCTGGTCATTCGATGATCCGTCCGACCTTGCCAAAGCCGACCTCATCGACGGCAAACAGGGCAACCCGCTCGGACTGATCGGTACCATTACCTCGATCGATGGACCGGGCGCGGCGGACAAGGCCATCCGCATTGCCGCCGGAGGTGACAGCTACCTGAAAGTGTTTCACGGCATACCCTTCCCCCAGGGCAGGGAGTATGTGGAAGACTGGTCGGTACTGATCGTCTTCAGGCTGCCCGACCTGAACGGCTGGCATACCCTGCTGCAAACCGACATCACGCCGGCCGGCGATGCCGACTTTTTCATCCGCGACAACGGACTGATCGGCGTCGGCACGCTGGGATACGTCGGACCGCAGCCGATAGAGGCAGGCAAGTGGTATCGCCTGATCCTTTCGCGGAAAGGATCGGCACAGACGTTTTACAGTTACGTGAACGGAAAGACCTATCACGACAACGTGCAGACGGACCACAGCCGCTTCAACCTCTCGGAAGCATTTCTGATCAGTCAGGACGAAGACGGAGAAGACCAGGCCATTGAAATTGCCGAAATTGCCGTATGGGACCAGGCGCTGACGGAATCCCAGGCTTATGCGGTGGAACTTTCCATGAACAGCCGGTAATTGAGCATTGAAAAAGGGGTGGCTTCACGGTCACCTCTTTTTTTGTGTGCCGTGCATGATTACTAACTTGGTAGTGTAAGTCCACTACGGGGGTAGATAGCGACCAACCGTTAGCTTACGGCAAGGGTGTCCACTGCGAGGTGGAATCTGAAAGAAGCCTGCGGCAAATTCCCGGTCTGAGGAACACGAACATCATATAAGGCTCAAGCCGCAGGATGAGTTTGCAAAACAAAACAAAATCCCAAAGCTATCCGGAAACGGCAGAGTAAATGATGCGGATATATGGGATGAAGGTTATTAATCTTACCACGGGAGGTCTCACGGACGTGTGGACGTTTTTTTTTTTCGGAAGCGCGGAGTAAAGCTTGTCGTGAGAAGTCAGCAGAAGTCATAGCAGGTATGGAAACGAGCCTGTCCATGAAAAGAAAAATGTAAAGCAGGAAGCCTCACAAATATCGAAGGACTGAACCTTATGGTAAGTGAGTAGTAAATGAATGTTACCTGAGTGTAAGAACGAATGCAGAATATATCAACATTGAGTGATAGCTACCTTGAGAAAGACAGGCCGGAATCCGAAGTCTATCAAGGAGTGCAGACTTTTGTGGGGATAACTGAAAACAGCCTCACGGAAGTACATTTTACGAGAGAGGATTTACTGGAACGTATACTGTCATCTGCGAACCTGAATAAAGCTTATAAACGCGTTTTATCAAATAAAGGCAGTGGTGGTGTAGACGGTCTTCAGACAAGCGAACTGCGTGAATGGCTATTACTTCATAAAGAAGAGTTGCTATGTTCCATAGCGGCGGGTCGTTATCGTCCGAATCCCGTTCGTCGTGCAGAGACAGTCCAAAGTGGCGGCAAGATCCGCAGCCCTGGTATCCCTACTGTAGTAGACCGTCTTATCCAACAATCCATCGTCCAGGTGCTCTCCCCGATTTACGATCGTGATTTTAGTGCAACCAGTTATGGTTTCCGTCCGCATCGTAGCTGCCATGCAGCCTTGAAACAAGCTCAATCCTATGTAACATCAGGTTATCAATATGTGGTTGACCTTGATATAGAGAAATTCTTCGATACGGTTAGTCACAGTCGTCTGATGGAACTCCTGTCCCGGCGTGTAAAAGATGGGCGTGTCATCTCGCTTATCCATAAGTACCTGTTGGCAGGAGTTCAGATCGGCGAGCGCTATGAGTCAAGTTCTGCTGGCGTTCCCCAAGGCAGTCCACTAAGTCCATTGTTGAGCAACATTATGCTTAATGAGCTGGACAAGGAGTTGGAAAGACGTGGTCACCGCTTTGTGCGCTATGCAGATGACTGTTTGATTCTGTGCAGGAGCAAACGGTCAGCTGAGCGCACCATGGTGAGCATAATCCGCTTCATAGAAGAAAAGTTGTATCTTCGTGTGAACAAAGAAAAGACGAAAACCGGTTATGTGAGAGGGATGAAATTCCTCGGATATAGCTTTTACGTAAAATCAGGAAAATGTCGTTTGCCCGTCCATCCTAAAAGCTACACCAGGTTCAAGCATACATTAAAGTCCTTGACCGGTCGCAGCAACGGCATGGGATATGAGAAACGCAAGTCCTGTCTCCGTCTTTTTATTACAGGCTGGCTTGAATACTTTAAACTGGCCGACATGAAGAGTAAACTTCAGAAACTGGATGCATGGTATCACCGAAGAGTTCGCATGTGTATTTGGAAATGTTGGAAGAAAGTAAAGACTCGCTTTAAGAATCTTATGCGATGTGGAATTGATAAGCGTAAAGCTTGGGAATGGGCTAACACCCGCAAAGGTTATTGGCATATCTCCAACAGTTTTATTCTTAGCCGCGCATTGAATAATGACAACTTAAGGCGAGCCGGCTACCCCTTCCTTATGGATTGTTATCGTAAAGTCGTATCGTAAGTAAGGAACTGTCTTTCGCTAGAAAAAGTTGACTCTTCAAAAAGAGAAAACGATGCGAATAGAGACAGAAAAACAACGATTGTATTTTAAGGAAGTCATTCGATTACATTACGAGTATGGCTATGGCGAGAGTCGGATATCCAAGATTCTACCGATAGGACATG